>NZ_JBVJWD010000087.1:0-17815 GCF_055602785.1 Streptomyces sp. NPDC037301 | reverse complement strand
ACGTGCGCGACAGCTCGGCTGCCTGCGCATCAGTCGGATAGAAGCGGTACTTGAACGCCCGCTTCACACGGCTCGTGGTCACGCTCACAAACTAGTGGTGCTGCGAGTTAAGATCAAATCTGCGGGTCACAGCACGGTCTTTCGCCCTGGGGGCGAAACTCCGCTCCTTGCCCTGCTCCGCAGGAGTCCGTTTCCTCTCCGCCCTGAAGGGCGGAGTATCCACGGAGGAATCCGATGAATGGTCTTCTCGAACAACTGCGTGCGGGTCTGCCCGCCGAGGTCCTGATCACCGATCCGGACGTCATCGCCTCCTACGCCCACGACATGGCGAGCTTCTGCGATGCGGGCACGCCGGCCGTCGTCGTACTCCCGCGCACGGTCGAGCAGGTCCAGCACGTCATGCGCACAGCCACGGCCCTGCGCGTCCCGGTCGTCCCGCAGGGAGCCCGTACCGGCCTGTCGGGCGCGGCCAACGCCTCCGACGACTGCATCGTGCTGTCCCTGGTGAAGATGGACCGGATCCTGGAGATCAACCCCGTCGACCGGATCGCCGTCGTCGAACCGGGCGTCATCAACGCGGTGCTGTCCCGGGCGGTCAACGAGCACGGTCTCTACTACCCGCCGGACCCCTCCAGCTGGGAGACGTGCACCATCGGCGGCAACATCGGCACCGCGTCCGGCGGTCTTTGCTGCGTGAAGTACGGGGTGACCGCCGAATACGTACTCGGCCTGGAGGTCGTCCTCGCCGACGGGCGGCTGCTCACCACCGGCCGCCGAACCGCGAAGGGCGTCGCCGGATACGACCTCACCCGGCTCTTCGTCGGCTCGGAGGGCAGCCTCGGCATCGTCGTCAAGGCCGTGCTCGCGCTGAAGCCCCAGCCGCCGCAGCAGCTGGTCCTGGCCGCCGAGTTCCCGAGCGCGGCCACTGCCTGCGATGCGATCTGCCAGATCATGGAGCGCGGTCACACCCCGTCACTCCTCGAACTGATGGACCGTACAACAGTCCATGCCGTCAACCGGATGGCCAACATGGGCCTCCCCGACACCACCGAGGCGCTCCTGCTCGCCGCCTTCGACACCCCGGACCCGTCGGCCGACCTGGCCGCCGTCGCGGAGCTGTGCACCGCGGCGGGCGCCACCGAGGTGGTCCCCGCTCAGGACGCCGCCGAGTCCGAAATGCTGCTCCAGGCCCGGCGGATGTCGCTCACCGCACTGGAGACGGTCAAGTCGGCCACGATGATCGACGACGTCTGTGTACCGCGCTCGAAGCTCGGCGCGATGCTCGAAGGCACCGCCGCCGTCGCCGAGAAGTACGACCTCACCATCGGCGTCTGCGCGCACGCGGGCGACGGCAACACCCACCCCGTCGTCTGCTTCGACCACACCGACGCCGACGAGTCCCGGCGGGCCCGGGAATCGTTCGACGAGATCATGGCGCTCGGCCTGGAACTCGGCGGCACGATCACCGGTGAACACGGCGTCGGTGTCCTGAAGAAGGAATGGCTCGCGCGCGAGCTCGGCGAGGTGAGCGTCGAACTGCACCGGGGCATCAAGCAGGCGTTCGACCCGCTCGGGCTGCTCAACCCGGGCAAGGTGTTCTGACGGCCGGCCAGGACCGCGCCCGCTCACGCGTCGCCGTCCTGCCACTCGTCCGATGCCCACGGGTCGCTCAGCCACAGATCGTCGGCCGGCAGCGGCGCGAGCAGCTCGGCGAGACCCTCGTCGATGCCGAGCCGCTCGGTCTCCGTACCCGGCGGAACCAGCCGCAGAGTCCGCTCCACCCAGGTGGCCACCACGGCGGACGGCACCTCCAGAAGGGCGTCGCCGTCGGGTGAAGTCAGGGCTACGAAGATGACATTGCGCCGGTCGACCTTGGTGGGCCAGATCCGCACGTCCCCCTGGCCGCACGGCCGGAACACGCCCTCGACCAGCAGATCGCGGGCGAACGTCCAGTGGACGGGGAAGTCGGAGCCGATGTGAAAGGCGACGTGCACGGCGTACGGGTCCTCCGCGCGGTACGTCAGCCTGGCAGGGACGGGGATGCTGCGCTCGGGCGACAGAACCAGCTTGAGCTCCAGCTCGCGCTCCACGACGGTGTTCATGAGTGCGTCCTTTCGGTACCTGTGGGCCGGTCCCGCGACCGGTCCGCACAGGGAGAGAGCGCCCTCCCCGCCATCTATTACGCGACTTCCGGAAAAAATTTCTGCGTGACCGGAAAGTGGCCCAAACCCCTGGACTGCCCCAGGGGTACGCGGTCGTCTGATAGATGTGGACCCGTTGTATTGAGGCCTCGAAGAGATACGGGACCACGGTGATGAGCGCCCCAACCCCGGCACCCGGTGACGAAAGCCCCCGCGAGGGGTACTACCCCGACCCGTCCATTCCCGGATATGTCCGGTACTGGAACGGCGCTTCGTGGGTGCCCGGCACGAGCCGGCCCGCCCCTCAGCAGGGCGAGTCGATGCCCGCAACGTCGTCCGGAGCGGCGGCCGAACCGCAGCCGCCGCAGCCGCAGCCTTCGGCCCTGGCGCCCGCGCCGGTGGACGAGACCGGTCCGGTCTTCCTCGACGAGGAGCCGTACGCGGACAACCGCCCCGAACCGGCCACCGCCTGGCAGGCCGACGCCTCCCGGCAGACCGGCTTCGGCGGCGAACGTGACCGGCGGGTCTGCTGGGGCGGCGCCGGGCAGCCCGGCGGACCGGGCGAGCAGAGCCGGCCGTCGTCGGGGCCGGAGTCCGGGGCGGGGTCAGGCCCGGGACCGGAGTCCGGCCGGGATCCGCGTACCTCTGCGGACCGGGCCCCGGCGGTCCGGGAGCCCGTCGACCGGGCCCCCGCGGTTCGGGAGCCCGTCGACCGTGCTCCCGTAGACCCGCGTCGGCCGGCCTCCCAGGATCCGACAGGCGGTGCGCTGCCGGGCATGCGTGACGGCAGGAGCCAGGCCCCCGAGAGCACGGTCGCGATCCGTGCCGCGGGCCGGGGCGGTCGCCCGCCTGCTCCCCGGACGACGGAACAGGAGCCCGCGGACGGGACGATGGCGATCCGCGCGATCGCTCCGGGGACCGGTGCGCAGCCCCCCGCACAGGCTCCGGCACAGACCCCCGCCCCGGCTCGGAACCAGTCCCCTGCCCCGGCACAGACCCCCGCCCCGGCTCGGAACCAGTCCCCTGCCCCGGCACAGACCCCCGCCCCGGCCCCCGCCGAGCTCAACAGTCCTCTCACCCCGGGCCCCGGCGGCGGTGCCGCCTCCTGGGCGCAGCAGGTCCACCAACTCGCCCAGCCCGACCAGGCGGCCCGCCCGCAACCCCAGCAACACCAATCGCACCTCCCGCTCCAGGGGCAGCAGCCTCACCCGCGGCTCGGTGCGCACGGTGGACAGCCGGACCAGCCCGTCGTGCCCTGGAAGCCCCCGGTCGACGACCCCTTCCAGCAGCTCGCGCAGGCCCAGGCATCGGCCAGGCCCGCCGGGCTCGGCAGGAGGTTCGCCGCCCGGCTCGTCGACACGGTGGTGCTGGCGGCGCTCGTCGGCGCGATCGGCTTCCCGCTCGTCTCGCGGGCGATGGACCACATCGACGAGAAGATCAGCGCGGCGAAGCTGTCCGGTGAGACGGTCACCGTCTGGCTGGTGGACTCCACCACGGCTGGTCTGTTCGGTGGGGTGCTCGGCGCGTTCCTCGTGCTCGGCGTCCTGCTGGAGGCGCTGCCGACCGCCAAGTGGGGCCGTACGCTCGGCAAGAAGCTCTGCGGACTCGAAGTGCGGGGCATCGAGTCCCACGAGGCCCCGTCCTTCGGCGCCGCACTGCGCCGCTGGCTGGTCTACGGCGTGCTGGGCGTCCTGGTGGTCGGAGTGGTCAATGTGCTCTGGTGTCTGTTCGACCGGCCGTGGCGCCAGTGCTGGCACGACAAGGTGGCGCACACCTTCGTGGCGGGCTGATTCCGCGCGAGGGTCCGACGAGCCCACTCCTCCGGCTGACGGCTCATCGGGGGAGGGGGCTTCGGGGGACGTACCGTTCCCCCGAACGCACCTGAGCCGTTGCGGGTGCCCGTGGGCCGGGGTGCACTGCCCCCATGAGCAACGATCAGCCGACGTCCGGTCAGCCGCCCGAGGACGACCCGTTCCTCAAGAAGCCGCAGGAACCGCAGGAACCGCAAGGGCCGCGGGAGCCGCAGGGGCCGTCGTCGGGCTCGCCCTACGACAGCGCTCCGCCGCCTCCGCCTCCACCACCGCCGCCGCCGTATGATTCCGGTCCCTACGGCGGCGGCCCGTACGGGGGCGTGGATCCGCTGGCCGGTATGCCGCCGCTCGGCGAGCCCGGCAAGCGGATTCTGGCCCGGCTGATCGACTTCCTGATCATCTCGATCCCGCTGTATCTGATCTCGTTGCCCTGGGGCGGAGCGGTCGGGATGAAAGACAACACCAGCAGCAACAGCAACGTCAGCGATGTCTTCAGCCAGACGTACAGCGCGCACCAACTGCTCTGGTCGCTGATCGGTCTGGTGATCTACGTCGGATACGACACGTACTTCACACACAAGGACGGCCGGACCGTCGGCAAGCGGCTGTTGAAGCTGCGGGTCGCGATGCTCAACGACGGCCGGGTGCCGGACACCGGTGCGTCGTTCCTGCGGGCCGTGGTGCTGTGGCTGCCGGCGCTGCTGTGCTGCCCGTGCCTGTGGTGGCTGATCAACATCGTGCTCATGTTCACGGACAAGCCGTATCGGCAGGGCCTCCACGACAAGGCGGCGAAGACGGTGGTCGTCCAGACCGACTAGGGGGCACCGGACGCTCCCTGGGCCCCTCCTGCGCCATACGGCCTCGGTCTCCGTACAGACTCGAAAACCGATTCTGTACGGAGACCGAGGCCGTATGCGTCAGCGCCGCAGGGAATGCTCGCCCAGCAGCTCGTCCACACGCGCCGTGGCGCGCTGCTCGGCCGTGCGGGCCGCCGGGATCGAGGCCTGGACTCCGTCGCGGGCGAGGCCTTCGGCCTCGACGGCGGCGGAGACCGCATCCTGGTTCGTACGAACTGCGGCCCCGGCCTTCGCCGGCTTCGCTGTTTTCGCCTGGGACGGGTGGGGTACGGTCACGGCCACCAGCAGGCCGAGCGCAAGCGCCGCGGTCCCGATGACAGCGATGCCGAGGCCCGAACCCGTACGGGAGAGCAGCAGCATGGCGAGGGTCGAGAAGACGACGGTGACCGAACCGTAGGAAAGCTGTGCGGCAGTGATACGCGGCATGTCGGTATCCGTCCTCGGGGCATCGGATGGGCAGTCTCTCAACACGGTCGCACTGTCAAGCGACTCTACGACGGTGGATGCCCGTGAGGAACCGGTAGTAAGCATCACCTAACCCGCGGTACCGGTGCACGGGGGGCGCACGGAGTCATTCCGTTCCCCAAGCGCGGGCCTTGACGCGCTGGTTGCCTGCATGGTGAACGTTCGGATAACGGAAATGTGCTCCTGCATAGTGCACTTGGTCTGTTCAAGTCAAGGTCTGTCTTTTCTCGCGTAACTCCGGTCGAATGTCGTCACTTGTGACGCGTATCCGCGCGCGGCCCCTTTACACCACCCCAGGCCGCAGCCGTGGACGCCGGGGAGGACTGCATCAAGTGAGCACTAACAGACGGGCGCTTCGCGCCGCAGCGGTTGTCGTGGCCATGGCCGCCACTGCCGCCACGGCGTCGGCTTTCGCCACTGCCCAGGCGGATGAACACACATCGGGGGCGAAGGCGCCGGTAGTCGACCGCCGCGACCCGGGGTCGGCCAAGGGCAACGCGCACAACCTGCAGGGCCCCTTCAGCAAGCAGCAGGACGCCCAGCGTCAGGCCGCCCTGGAGCAGGTCATGGCGGGCGACAAGAAGGTGTCGACGCGGGGCGGCTCCAAGGTCGTCAAGCTCGACGACAAGAAGTACGTCGAGCTCGGCCGCGAGAAGACCGACAAGATCTTCACGGTTCTGGTGGAGTTCGGCGACAAGGTCGACAACACGACCATGTTCGACCCGGACGGCGACGGCCCCGAGCCGGCCGTTCCGAAGTACGGTGGCACGCCCGGACCGGCGCACAACAAGATAGCCAAGCCGGACCCCAAGAAGGACAACAGCACCGCCTGGCAGGCCGACTACAACCAGGCGCACTTCCAGGACCTCTACTTCGGTACGGGCGCCGGCAAGGACTCGCTGAAGACGTACTACGAGAAGACGTCCTCCGGGCGCTACTCGGTCGACGGCGAGGTCTCCGACTGGGTCAAGGTGCCGTACAACGAGGCCCGTTACGGGTCCAACTTCTGCGGCGATACCAACTGCGCCAACGTCTGGGACATGGTCAAGGACGGCGTGAACGCCTGGGCCGCCGACCAGAAGGCCAAGGGCCGTACCCCCGAGCAGATCAAGACGGATCTCGCGAAGTACGACCAGTGGGACCGTTACGACTACGACAACGACGGCAACTTCAACGAGCCCGACGGCTACATCGACCACTTCCAGATCGTCCACGCCGGTGAGGACGAGTCCGCGGGCGGCGGCGTCGAGGGCAAGAACGCCGTCTGGGCGCACCGCTGGTACGCGTACGGCACCGACGCCGGTGCGACCGGCCCGGCCGGTAACAAGGCCGGCGGCACCGAGATCGGTGACACCGGCATCTGGGTCGGCGACTACACCGCGCAGCCCGAGAACGGCGGCCTGGGTGTCTTCGCCCACGAGTACGGCCACGACCTCGGTCTGCCGGACCTCTACGACACCACCAACACCGCCGAGAACTCGGTCGGTTTCTGGTCCCTGATGTCGGCCGGTTCCTGGCTGGGCACCGGCAAGAACCAGATCGGTGACCTGCCGGGCGACATGACCGCCTGGGACAAGCTCAAGCTGGGCTGGCTGAACTACGCCGAGGCCAAGGCCGCGACGAACTCCACCCACAAGCTGGGCGTGTCCGAGTACAACACCAAGGACAAGCAGGCGCTCCTCGTCAAGCTGCCCGACAAGCCCGTCACCACCTCTGTCACGAAGCCCGCCGAGGGCTCCAAGCAGTGGTGGAGCGACAGGGGCGACAACCTGAACAACACCCTCTCCCGTTCGGTCGACCTCACCGGCAAGTCCAAGGCCTCCCTGGACCTCGCGGGCTTCTGGGACATCGAGAAGGACTACGACTACCTCTACACCGAGGTGTCGGATAACGGCGGCACCAGCTGGACCGCGATCGACGGCACGGCTGACGGCAAGGCGATCCCGCGCGACGCCAGTGACAAGCCGGCCCTGACCGGCGTCTCCGGCAAGTACCAGACCCTCTCCTACCCGCTGGACGCCTACGCGGGCAAGAAGATCGACATCCGCTTCCGTTACGCCACCGACGGCGGCGCGGGCGGCGTCGGCTTCGCCGCCGACACCATCTCGGTCAACGCCGACGGTGCCGCGCTCTTCACGGACAACGCCGAGGGCGACGACAACGGCTGGACCGCCAAGGGCTTCTCCCGCGTCGGCGAGTCGTTCACCAAGGACTACGCGCAGTACTACATCGCGGAGAACCGCCAGTACGTCAGCTACGACCAGACCCTCAAGGTCGGCCCGTACAACTTCGGCTTCTCCAAGACCCGTCCGGACTGGGTCGAGCACTACCCGTACCAGAACGGTCTGCTCATCTGGCAGTGGGACACCTCCCAGAAGGACAACAACGTCTCCGTCCACCCGGGCAAGGGCCTGATCCTGCCGATCGACGCGCACGCCAAGCCGCTGAAGTGGGCGGACGGCACGGTCATGCGCAACAAGATCCAGCCCTTCGACGCACCCTTCAGCCGGCAGGCGACCGACGGCTTCACGCTGCACAACGCCGACGCGGCGGTGAAGATCAAGCCGCAGCTCGGCATCCCGGTCTTCGACGACCACAAGGGAACCTACTGGTACAGCGAGAACAAGACCGGAAGTGTTCAGGTCACTGACACGAACACCCGGATCACGATCGTCAGCGAGCCGCGCGACGGCTCGACGATGACCGTGAAGGTCGGGGCCTCGCACAAGTAGTCCCGCATCACCGCAGGTCAGAGCTTGATCGGCCGTCGCCCTCTAGCGGGCGGCGGCCGATCGTGTTTAGGTGCGTCTTGTTCAGATCCTTATTGACATGACGTCTCACGGGGGAGTGCGGAGCATGGCAGGCGGAGGGTTCAGCAAGTTGCCGAACGGCAGTGTGGTGGTGGCGATCACCCTGACCGGTCCCGCGGACGGAACGGGTCCGGGCACCCCGGTCCGGGTCCTGGTGCACGCCGCCAACCGGGCCCGCGCGCTGACCCGGCTGCGCAATCTGGGCCTGCGCGCCGTCTACCTCCGCGGCAACGCCGAGCCGCCCACCCCGGACGAGATCACCGCCGTGCTGCACCACCCGGACGGGGTGCTCTGGCGAGCGAGACCGGAGCAGGCCCAGGAACTCTGGCACCCGATCCGAGCGCTGCTCCGCCCGGCCGTGCCGGCCGTACAGGACCGCCGCCCGGCCTGAGGCGTGGGGTCGACGCCGGTGTCAGTGACGGGCGTGAGCGGGTGAGAGCGGCGAGGAGCAGCGAGGAGCAGCGGCGGCTCTCGCCCGACTACGCCACGACGGGCTTGCCGGAAAGCTTCACGCCCGCCCTGCGGAGTTCCTCCAGCGCCCGCTCCGTGGTCTCCTCGGCGACCCCTGCGGTCAGATCGAGCAGCACATGCGTCGTGAGGCCTGCCCGGACCGCGTCCAGCGCCGTCGCCCGCACACAGTGGTCGGTCGCGATGCCGACCACGTCGACCTCGGTGACCCCGCGGTCCCGCAGCCAGTCGGTCAGCCCCACACCGTTCTCGTCGAGGCCCTCGAAGCCGCTGTACGCCGCGGCATAGGCACCCTTGTCGAACACCGCGTCGATCGCCCCCGAGGCGACCGCAGGGGCGAAATTGGGGTGGAAGCCCACCCCCTCCGTACCGGCGACACAGTGCGCCGGCCAGGTGTGCTCGTAGTCCGGCTGCGCGGAGAAGTGGTTGCCCGGGTCGACATGGTGGTCACGGGTGGCCACCACATGGCGGTACCCGGGCTGGGCCTCGCCGATCAGGTCGGTGATGGCGGCGGCGACATCGGAGCCCCCCGCCACGGCGAGGCTGCCGCCCTCGCAGAAGTCGTTCTGAACGTCCACGACGATCAAGGCGCGGTGCATGGCGGGTGTCCTTCGGTGGGGGACGATCGGCGGTCATGGGGGGCGTATTCGAGCCTAGAGACTCCGGAGCGGCTTAGGGAGGGGACGTCATCAAGCCCGCCGAGGGGGCCCCTTCCACGCGCTTCAGGCTATGGGGGAGATTGAGGGCAGAGCGGTAGCCGGGCGCCCCGGTCTCCGCCTCGCCGCCCCCGTCACATGTACTCCGTGGGAATCACCGGCTCCCCGCGGGACAACTGCATCGCCGACATCGGCAGCCCCGACCGCGCCGCTATGTGCCGCTCGCGCGCCGCGTCCAACGGCTCACGGGCGATCACCTCACCACCCCTGACCAGCTCGGCCAGCAGCTGCCGGTCGGCCAGCCCGGCCGGTACGGGACCGGCGCCTATCACCTCCGCCTCGGCCACCCCGTTCTCGTCCAGTCGGCGCGCGGCCCACTTGCGACCGCCCACGGACGTCTTCGCGCCGAGCGACTTCTTGGCGACCGGACGCAGCGGCTCCGCGGGGTCGGCGGATACGGCGCGGGCGACCAGCTTGTAGACCATCGCGCAGGTGGGCTGCCCGCTGCCCGTCACCAGCTGCGTGCCCACCCCGTAGGCGTCGACCGGCGCCGCGGCCAGCGACGCGATCGCGTACTCGTCCAGATCCGACGTCACCACGATCTTCGTCCCGGTGGCGCCCAGCTCGTCCAGCTGCTGCCGCACCCGGTGCGCGACCAGCAGCAGGTCCCCGGAGTCGATCCGTACCGCACCCAGCTCGGTACCTGCGACCTCGACCGCCGTACGGACCGCCTCGGCGACGTCGTACGTGTCGACCAGCAGTGTCGTGCCCCGGCCCAGCGAGTCGACCTGGGCCCGGAACGCGTCGCGCTCGGTGTCGTGCAGCAGCGTGAAGGCGTGGGCGCTCGTCCCGACGGTCGGGATGTTGTAGCGGAAGCCCGCGGCCAGGTCGGATGTGGTGTCGAAGCCGCCGATGTACGCGGCACGCGCCGACGCCACCGCCGACAGTTCATGGGTGCGTCGTGCACCCATCTCGATCAGCCCGCGCCCGCCCGCCGCGGCGGACATCCGCGACGCCGCCGCGGCGATCGCCGAGTCGTGGTTGAGGATCGACAGGATCACCGTTTCCAGCAGCACGCACTCGGCGAAGGACCCCTCGACCCGCAGGACCGGCGAGCCGGGGAAGTACACCTCGCCCTCGGGGTAGCCCCAGATGTCACCGCTGAAGCGGTAGTCGGCCAGCCAGGCGAGCGTGGGCCCGTCGACGACGTTCTGTTCGCGCAGGAAGGTGAGCATCTCGTCGTCGAAACGGAAGTTCTCCACCGCGTCCAGCACCCGTCCGATGCCCGCGACGACGCCGTAGCGCCGCCCCTCCGGCAGGCGGCGGGTGAACGCCTCGAAGACCGAGCGCCGGTCGGCCGTGCCGGCCTTCAGCGCGGCCTGCACCATCGTGAGCTCGTACTGGTCGGTGAAGAGCGCGGTCGACGGCACACCAACCCGTCGCCCAAGGTCCGCAGAGTTCATGGTCCGGATGCTACCTCTATTTCGTCAGAGTGACGAGATCTCGGGTCGTTTGTGCGATGACCCCTCCCGGGTGGCAGCATGGGGTGGGTGAGCGTCGCCCCCACTGAGATCGAGCGTCCCGAATCGGCCGAGGAAAGTCTTGTCGTCCCCGAGCCCGACGTCCCCTGGGTGACGCTGGTCCACAACGACCCGGTCAACCTCATGAGCTATGTGGCCTATGTCTTCCAGGCCTACTTCGGCTACTCCAAGGACAAGGCCCACAAGCTGATGCTGGACGTCCACCACAAGGGCCGCGCCGTCGTCTCCAGCGGCAGCCGCGAGGAGATGGAACGCGACGTCCAGGCCATGCACGGCTACGGGCTGTGGGCCACCCTCACGAAGGACCGCAACTAGACCGATCCTCCTCTGCCCCGCCCGACCCACCATCGGAGAAAACCCATGGCCGGCCACTTCGAGGCCACCCCCGGCGGCGGCGCGGCCGTCGCGCTCGACGAGGTGGAGATCGCGATCCTGCGCTCCATCGCTGTCCAGCTGCTGGAACTGATCGGCCCCGGCGACGAACCCGCCGAGGGCGAGGACCCGCTCGCCGCCCTCTTCGCCGAGGGGCCCAGCGAACCGCCCACCGACCCCGCCCTGGCCCGCCTCTTCCCCGAGGCGTACGGCGACGAGGACAGCGAACTGCGCGCCGCTTCCGCTGAGTTCCGCCGCTTCACCGAGAACGATCTGCGCAGCCGTAAGCGCGACGACGCCCTCACTGTCGTACGCACCCTGGATGCCCTCTCCGTCACCGAGGACGGCGACGCCGTACTGGAACTCACCGGCGACGAATGCCGCAACTGGCTCGGCGCGCTCAATGACCTCCGGCTGACCATCGGCACCCGTCTCGAGGTCTCCGACGACGACGAGGCCGGCTCGCTCTACCGGCTCCCCGACAGCGACCCGCGCAAGCCGATGGTCATGGCCTATCTCTGGCTCGGCGCGCTCCAGGAAACCCTCGTGGAAACCCTGATGCCGTAGTTCCAGTGTGCGGAGTTCCCGATCACCCGCGTGCGGAGTTCCCGATCCTCCGCTTGCGGACTTGGACCGACCACTGGTTTACGGACTTCCCGGCCGCTCGCGCATCGCGTTCGCTCAACGAATGCTCAAATCCGAATAACGATCCCGTCACCTGAACGGTCGCTTTTGCGGCGACTGGAAACCCTTGTCCGCTTTTTCCTGTGGTGTGCCCCACATAATGTCCGATGATCCGCCCATGTGACCGTGGTAAATCTTCACGACCACTCGGGGACGCCACCCTTGTTCCCGAGGGCGCTACAGGCCGGCGACCGCCGGCGGCACTCCATCCATATCCGGGGGGATCAGGACCTGATCCGCAGCCTCAACGGCGCGGATCAGCGTGGAGAAAGGCGCAGCACATGACATCGGCGCAGGTCGACAAGGGACAAGACGGCCGCAAGGCCGCAGCGGTCGCGGATGCCGGCACGGCCGGCGAGGGGTACCAGCGAGCCCTCGGCGCCCGTCAGATCCAGATGATCGCCATCGGCGGGGCCATCGGCACCGGCCTCTTCCTCGGCGCGGGAAAGGCGATCGCCAAGGCCGGGCCCAGCCTCATCCTGGCCTATGCCATCGCGGGCCTGGTGATCTTCTTCATCATGCGGGCCCTGGGTGAACTCCTCATGTACCGCCCCGTGTCGGGCTCCTTCTCGGAGTACGCCCGCGAATTCATCGGTCCCTTCGCCGGCTTTGTCACCGGCTGGACCTACTGGCTGTTCTGGGTCGTCACCGGAATCACCGAAGTCACCGCGGCCGCCCAGTACATGACGTTCTGGTTCGACATTCCTCAATGGGTGTCGGCGCTGATCTTCACGATCATCCTGTACGGCGTGAACCTGATCTCCGTAAAGCTCTTCGGGGAACTCGAATTCTGGTTCTCGATGGTCAAGGTGACCGCCATCGTCGGCATGATCCTCATCTGCGCCGGAATTCTCACCCTCGGCTTCTCCGATGCCGGGGACACCGCGTCCGTCACCCACCTCTGGGCCGACGGCGGCTTCTTCCCGCACGGCATCAAGGGCACCTTGTTGACCTTGCAGATCGTGATGTTCGCCTTCCTCGCCGTGGAACTCGTCGGCGTCACCGCGGGCGAGTCCAAGGACCCGAAGACCGTCCTGCCCAAGGCCATCAACACCGTGCCGTGGCGCATCGCCGTCTTCTACGTCGGCGCCCTCATCATGATCCTTTCCGTGGTCCCGTGGACCGAGTTCCAGCCCGGCATCTCGCCGTTCGTCGCCGCCTTCCAGAAGATGGGCCTCGGCATCGGCGCAGGCATCGTCAACTTCGTCGTGCTGACCGCGGCCCTCTCCTCCTGCAACTCCGGCATGTACTCCACCGGCCGCATGCTCCGCGACCTCGCCCTCAACGGCCAGGGCCCGAAGTTCTTCACCAAGCTGACGAAGAGCGGCACCCCGCTCATCGGCACCACCTTCTCCGCCGCACTGATGCTCGTCGGCGTCTGGATCAACTACCAGTGGCCCGGCGAAGCCTTCACCTACGTCGTCTCCTTCGCCACCATCTCCGGCATGTGGGCCTGGATCATGATCCTCATCTGCCAGATCCGCTACCGCGGCCTCGCGGACCGCGGCGTGCTCCCGCAGTCCACGTTCCGGGCCCCCGGCGCCCCGTTCACCAGCGTCTTCGCGCTGGCCTTCATCGCCATGGTCATCGTGATGATGGGCATCGACAAGGACGCCAGGATCTCGCTGTACTGCGCACCGCTCTGGGCGGTCGTCCTCGGCGTCTCGTACCTGGTGCTCAAGGCCCGCAACCCCGAGAACAAGGCCTTCGCGAAGAGCTGAGGCCGACTCCGCACGAACCCCGAACCATCCCCGGACGACTGCCGCCCCACCGGCCGCGTCCACCATGCGGGCCCCCGCGTACCACCCCTCGGTACGCGGGGGCCGCATGCCTATCCTGGCGCCATGCTGACCATCACCCAGGCGCTCTACGACCAGATCGTCGCGCACTCCCGCGCCGACCACCCCGACGAGGCGTGCGGCGTGGTCGCGGGACCGGCCGGAACCGGCCGCGCCGAACGGTTCATCCCCATGCTCAACGCCGCCCGCTCGCCCACCTTCTACGAGTTCGACTCGGGCGACCTCCTCAAGCTCTACCGAGAGATGGACGACCGCGACGAGGAGCCGGTGATCGTCTACCACTCCCACACCGCGACCGAGGCCTACCCGTCCCGCACCGACGTCACGTACGCCAACGAACCCGGCGCCCACTACGTGCTCGTCTCCACCGCGGACACCGACGACGCGGGCCCGTTCCAGTTCCGCTCCTACCGGATCGTGGACGGCGAGATCACCGAGGAGGACGTCGAGGTCGTCGAGGCGTACGAAGCCGCCTGACCTCCTCGCACCGCTCGACCCCGGCACTGCACCGGCCGGACGGGACCGGGCCCACCCACGGTCCCGTCCACCTGCCGAACGCCGACCATCCATCAGGTGAGATCACATTCCGGATCACGGACCGGGAATCGATACGATGACCGCATGGTTCCCCATGACGTGAGCGACAAGACGCCGGGCATGCTGCTCGTTGCGCGGCTGCACGTCGACCTGTGCAGGCTCTCCAGCGCGATCTGTACGAGCCGCCTGCCCGCCGGCCGCGAGGCCTGAGCCGGGCTCGCGGCCCGAGCACCCATTCGTCACGCACCAACCCCTGCGCGGGGGCATAGCCGCGCGCCCACGCCACCTCTCCGCTTTCGACAGGAGCCCACGCCATGGCCATCGAGGTCCGCATCCCGACCATCCTCCGCACCTACACCGACGGCGCCAAGGCAGTCGAGGGTAACGGGGAGACCCTCGCCGACCTCTTCACGGACCTGGACAGCCGCCACAACGGCATCCGTGAGCGCATCGTCGACGGCAACGAACTCCGTCGCTTCGTGAACGTCTACCTCAACGACGAGGACGTCCGCTTCCTCGACGGCATCTCCACCAAGCTCAGCGACGGCGACAGCGTCACCATCCTCCCGGCCGTCGCCGGCGGCATGAACTGATGCGGTACGACAGCCCGCTCGCCGCGGTGGGCAACACCCCGCTCGTCCGCCTGCCGCGGCTGTCACCGTCAAACGACGTCCGTATCTGGGCCAAGCTGGAGGACCGCAACCCCACCGGCTCGATCAAGGACCGCCCCGCGCTCCACATGGTCGAACAGGCCGAGAAGGACGGCCGGCTGACCCCCGGCTGCACCATCCTGGAACCCACCAGCGGAAACACCGGCATCTCGCTCGCCATGGCGGCCAAGCTCAAGGGCTACCGCATCGTGTGCGTCATGCCGGAGAACACCTCCCAGGAACGGCGCGACCTGCTCGCCATGTGGGGCGCCGAGATCATCTCCTCCCCGGCGGCGGGCGGCTCCAACACGGCCGTACGCGTCGCCAAGGAGCTGGCCGCCGAGCACCCCGACTGGGTCATGCTCTACCAGTACGGCAACCCGGACAACGCGGGCGCCCACTACGCCACCACCGGCCCGGAGGTCCTCACCGACCTTCCGTCCATCACTCACTTCGTGGCGGGCCTCGGCACCACCGGCACGCTCATGGGCGTCGGCCGCTACCTGCGCGAGCACAAGCCCGACATCCAGATCGTCGCCGCCGAGCCGCGCTACGACGACCTGGTCTACGGGCTCCGCAACCTCGACGAGGGCTTCGTCCCCGAGCTCTACGACGCCTCCGTCCTCACCACCCGCTTCTCCGTCGGCTCCGCGGACGCCGTCACCCGTACCCGCGAACTCCTCCAGCAGGAGGGCATCTTCGCGGGCATCTCCACCGGCGCCGCGCTCCACGCCGCGATCGGAGTGGGAAACAAGGCCGTCAAGGCGGGGGAGTCGGCCGACATCGTCTTCGTCGTCGCGGACGGCGGCTGGAAGTACCTGTCGACGGGCGTCTACACGGCCCCGACAACAGAAGCGGCCATCGAAACGCTGCACGGCCAGCTCTGGGCCTAGCCCGTCCTGAACCGCCGGACGAGCTGAACATTCAGCCCGTCCGGCGATCGAGGACATCTTTCAGCCTCGCGGGCGTTTGAGGAGCGGGGCCCGGGGCGGAGCCCCGGTTTCGGGAAGGGGGCGGGTCGGGGACAGGCCCGCCGCAGGCGCCCCGAGGCCACGCGCACCCGCAGCGAGGCCCCCCATCTCACCCAAGCCCCCGCACCCGCTCCCACACCTCCGGATCCACGACCCCCACCCGCCGCCGGAACCCCCGCACGGCGACCTCCCGCAGCTCATCCGTCTCCAGGAAGCTCTCCCGCCCCCGCGCATCCCCCACCGTCCCCGCAGGCAGCGCGATCACTCCGGGCCGTTCCTCGTGATACTTGCTGGTGATCTTCGCGACGAGCGCCGAGTCACCCCGTACCGACAGCACCAGGCAGGGCCGGTCCTTCACCCCGGGCCCGTCCTCGTACGGCACCTCGGCCCACCAGATCTCACCCGGCCGCGGCCTGCGCTCCGGCCCCGGCCCACGCCCCGGCCCCGCCGGCGGACGCGTCCGCCCGCCCGGACGCCCACCGGAGCGCGTACCCGCTGACCTGCCGGAGCGGCCCCGCGGCCGTTGCCCGCCCCGCCCCCGCCCATCGGCGACCGCCACCACGAGCGCGAGCAGGACGACAACGGCAATCGCGATCCACCACCAGGACATGCCCATGTCCCGACCGTACCGGCGTCCCCGCCTCTTCCATCGAACCGGTGACAGAGCAGGTGAGTTCCCCCACAACGGACGGCCGTGGAGGAGCGACCGGCTGTTTCGCGCCTTACGCTCGACAAACCGCTCAACAGACCGCACGAACCCTCCCCGTTCCCACGTCTCGGAGGTTCACGCTCCATGAAGCTCACCGTCGTCGGCTGCTCCGGCTCGTTCCCGTCCGCGGGATCAGCATGTTCGAGCTACCTCGTAGAGGCCGACGGCTTCAGGCTGCTCCTCGACATGGGCAACGGCGCCCTCGGCGAGCTGCAGCGCCATGTCGGTCTCTACGACCTCGACGCCATCTTCCTCAGCCACCTCCATGCCGATCACTGCATCGACATGTGCGCGTACTTCGTCGTCCGCTACTACCGGCACGACGGCGGCCGTCCCACCCCGATCCCGGTCTATGGTCCCGACGGCACCGAGCAGCGGCTGACCACCGCCCACGCCGACACCCCGTCCGAGCGGGCGATGAGCGAGGTCTTCGACTTCCACACGCTGAAGCCGGGCTCGTTCGAGATCGGCCCCTTCTCGGTCCGTACGGAGAAGGTCTGCCACCCCGTCGACACCTACGCCATCCGGATCGAGCACGGCGGCCGCTCGCTCACGTACTCCGGCGACACGGGTGCCTGCGAGGCCCTGGACGAACTGGCCGAGGGCGCCGACCTGTTCCTCTGCGAAGCGTCGTTCGTCCATGGCAAGGAGGACATCCCGGACCTCCACCTCAACGGCCGCGAGGCGGGCGACATCGCCGCCCGCGCCGGGGTGGGCCGGCTCGTCCTCACCCACATCCCGCCGTGGACCGACGCCGACCGCAACCTGGCCGATGCCCGCCTGCTCTACGGCGGGCCGGCGGAGGTGGCGGCACCGGGTGCGGTCTACGAGATCTAGGACCTGTCCGGCGGACCGTCGCGGGCCCGCGACGATCCGCCGGACAGGTCCTTAGGAAGACGGGCCGGCCCGCCGGCGGTGGGTCGCGATACGGGCCGGGGCGATGCCTGCGTTGGCACAGTAGAGACTAAGCGGTCGGTTTCCTTCCCTGGAAGGGGGCGTACCGGGGTGCCGGAGGCGCGGAGGGCGTCACGCGCACAGCAAGCAGCGGGGTGGGGCTGCCTCCACCCCCCGGTGGACCCAGCCCCACCCCCCGGTGGACCTGGCCCCACCCCCGGATCCGGGGGCTGGGTGGATGGGTCATCACCGGGCCGCTCGCCACGCTGGAAGCCATGACACGACTGACGCGAAAGCAGAACAGGCTCCTGGTCTCCGCGGCCCTGTGCACCAGCGCACTGGTGGTGGCCGCCGCCCCGGTCCAGGCGATGGGGCCGGCACCGACGCACGCCCCCGCCACCACCTCCGCGGCTCACCTCCGCGGCCCGGCCACCCCCGGCGATCCGCAGG
>NZ_JBVJWD010000086.1:9806-18519 GCF_055602785.1 Streptomyces sp. NPDC037301 | reverse complement strand
CAGCTACCTTGCCGGCCTCCACCTGCGCGCCTCGATGATCTGGATCAAAGACCTCACCCCGACCATCCGGTGATCACGACTCGATACACGCCCTAAGGGGATCCCATGCCACAGCACACACCGCCGGCACGCCCGATATCCCGGGCTCGACGCCGCCGTCCTCACACTCGATCGCGTGGTGCAACACGGCGTTGCCTCCCACGTCACGGACATGTTCGCTACGCTCAGCCGCAGGTCAACGCCATTGCGGACACCTCGTCGGCCGGAAACCTGCAGGAGGCGGTTGACTGGGACAAGTACGGCCACCGGCAGCTTGGTAGGGCGATGGCCGACCTGGACATGGACGCGGTGCCGATCCCGCCCTCCGGCTCCGGCTATCCGCCGATGCTTCTCTACTGGCGGGAGACCATGGGGCGGTGGAGCCATTGGAACACGGACTTCGCGCAGGAAACGCTGCACGGCTTCGGGGCCGCGGTCATCGATGTCGGCCTGCCCGCCCCGCTCGCGGTGATCAGCGCGCATCTGAACCCGTTCGTCGCCGACAAGGCACGTGACGAGGCGAAACTGCTCACAACACGGGCGCTTCGGTACGGGCCCTATGGCCTCGTGGCCGGCGACCTGAACTACCCGCCCTCGAACCCGGGCAACGCCTCCCCCGACTACGCGGCGATGCGTCCGTACAACAAATCGGCGAGGACGCGGCTGCCGTCCGAGGTCGGAGGCCAGCTGGTCCCGGACCGGCGAGTAACCGAAATACTGGAGTACAGCGGTTTCACCGACGCGGCGTGGAAGCTCTACGAAGACACCGGCGACAAGGGTCTTCTCCGGCGCACCGCGACGGACGACCGGATCGACCAGCTATGGGTGTCCGAGCCTCTGCGGGACACGGTCGTCAGCTACGACGTGCTGGATACTCCCAAGGGCGCCTCGGACCATTACGGCCTGGTGGTGCGCATCGACCTTGATCGCGCGAAGACCGACAATGTGTGGGAGTACCGGTAGTGGCTGATCAGATGGCCCCGGACGACATCCTCCGTGCCTGCGGCTACCTCAAAGCGGTCTGGAAGGAGGATGCGTCAGACATGGCGGCGCTCCTGGACCACGGCTCCGGTGAGACGAGCACGCCGATCCTGGTCACGCAGCTCGGCGAAAGCATCATGCAGCTTTTGTTGCCCAGCGAGTTCAACATCCACGACGGCCTGAACGCCCCGGAGGTGCAGGCTGCTACGGAGAAGCTGGGCGCCGACCCGACCGTCCGCTTCTCCATTGCGCTCTTCGAGACACTCAAGGCGATCGCGCCGACCGCGACTCCGGCACAGTCGGAGACCATCGCCCGCGCCATCATCAGCATCGGCGACGCCGCCCCGGACGACATCCTGCCGCTGCTCACTCACCTGCGTCAGGCCACACTCCAGCGCATGGGCGGCGAGCCCGCGTAGGGAGCCCCGGGAACGCGCCTTCTCCCGCTCAGGTACCGAGGCGGCAGGAGCGCCACCGCCTGCTGCCCCGACTGATCAGCCCACGGGCCTCCAACCGACCGAGTTGGTAGGCGACGGAGCCGGCACTGGAAAAGACCGACCAGCTCACCGATCTGCCGGACGGCCGGGCCCTCGCCATACTCAGCGATCCAGTCCCGGTGGCACCCGTGCATGCCCGCCGAGTGCGCGGTACTCGCCGGGGTGAGAAGTGAGTTGGCTGCCCCCGTTCGCAAACGATCTCTGCGTTCCGCGAGGAGGCCGGCGAGCCGTTGCGATGGCTCCTCGATGAAATCGGTCGCCGGCTGACTGTCGAAGGATGCCTGGGCGGCGAGGCGGGCCGCTTTTGCGCGACACGCTGAGTGATGGCATTGTTGCAATTGGTCACCACGAGGGCAGGTGGCGGATCCCATCCTCTGCCCGGAGTTGTGACAAATCCCGTGCACTGCCCGCCCACTCGCACGTGATCAGGGATGGGCTGTGGCGGGCCCGTGAACAACACCTACGCAGAGGCGGTAGCTGTCCCATGGCACAGGAAGCCAGGATCGACGTCGAACTGACGTGGAAGCAGGCCGAGGAGAAGTCCTCGGCGGACAAGGTCGCGGAGTTCGCCAAGAACCTGCCGCAGGGCCCTTGGTTCGGCACCCCGACGGGCGTGGCGCGCGACAGCGACCGGCAGCCGAAGCACACCTGGCCGCTTCGGTCCGCCCGACCGTACCGGCGGGAGGTGGCCGTCGGTGAGGCTGCGGTATACCTCGCCGACGGCCACGACGAGCTGGAGCGGCCGTTCATCTTCGCGGACGGCTTCAACTACGGCCGCAGTGACCTGCCGGGGCTGTTCGCCCACTTCAACGCGCCCTACCCGGGCAGCAACGTGGGCTTCCTCGAGCAGCTGCTCACCGCGGGCATCGACGTTGTCCTGGTCGGCTTCGAGGAGCGCCACACCTACATCCAGGCCAACGCCGGGGTGGTGATCAGCGCCATCAACAGGGTCATCCAAGAGAGGCAGGGCGGTGAGCCACTGATCGTCGGCGGGGTCAGCATGGGCGGGATCATCACCCGCTACGCCCTCGCCGAGATGGAGAACCAGCACCAGGACCACCAGACCGCGACCTACCTCTCCTGGGACTCCCCACACAACGGCGCCTGGATCCCGCTGATCCTCCAGCAGATGGCCTACTTCTTCGAGTCGCTGCCGGCCAAGCCCGGCAAGGTCAAGGAGGCCGAGCTGATCAGGAGCCCCGCCGCGCAGCAGCTGCTGTACGCATGGATCCCGGACGCGAAGCACGAAGGCCCCGTCGCAACCTCCAGCGACCTGCGCACGCAGTTCCTGGCCGAACTGCGAGACCTCGGCCAGTTCCCGCGACGGCCGCGCAAGCTGGGCGTGGCCAACGGCACCGGCAACGGCACCGGCCGCGACCTGCCGGCCGGCACGGAGGTGTTCAAGCGGCAGGTGCCGCTGGTCGTCTACGCCCAGGCGAACTTCCAGCCCGACGGCGGAACGCGCAAGCCGATCGGTGAGATGCGGGCCGCCGGCCAGGTCCGACGGGGCTTCACCTCGTACGTTCCCGGCCTTGACGGCACGCCCGGTGGCACCCTCGGCTCCTTCGGCAAGATCGCCGCGGCACTCGGGGCTGACATCCCGGAGAAGTACAAGTTCAGCTGCTTCGTCCCCTCCGTCAGTGCGGTCGCGCTGGACTACGACCCGGCCAAGTGGGACGTCGACCCGTACGAGAAGGTCGAGGCAGCCGACGAGAAGAGCGCGCTCGACGAGTTCAAGTGCGACAACGAGAACACCGAGCACAGTCAGGTGACCAAGCCACTGGTCGACTGGATCATGGAACGAATCGTCCACTGATACCAACGACTTGGACAGTGCGGGACTTCGGCGGGCTACCAGCCCGGGGTGGCCGCACTGCGGGCATTCCGGACGGCGGACCGAAGCGCAGGGCTGCTTCGTTCTCGCGGCAGGGTGTCCGGTGGAAGACCACGGCAAGTCGGGGCTGGGACGTGGCCAAGCACGGTGTTCGACGATCGCTCCATCCATGCCACGGAGACTCATCGGCACCGACTTGACCACGTCCCAACCCCTCAGCAGCTCACGCTAGGCACGACTTCTTCGACCGCTTCGACCCTCCGGCTCCCGACGAGGACGCGGTCATCTACACCAGCGCCCCGGACACCGTGCTCCCAGTGGATATCCCCCATGCAGACGCCGCACAGCTCCGCCGCACGGACACCGGACAGATATTCGTCATCACGTAGTCACGGCGGGCGACCAGGTACTTCCGCGCCCAGGGCAGGTCCTCGCGCCAGCGGCCGAAGAACGCCTTCATCGCCGCCTGCGACGGCGGGATCCGCAGCCCGAAGTCACCACGATGCCGTGGCCGGGGTCGATCGGCGACTCCACCACGGCGCCGAGCCGGCCCAGGATCTCGCCCGCGTTCCGCTGCTCCAGGAGCGCGAAGTACCCGTCGATCTTGCCGATCTTGTACTGCATCGTCGGCTGAGCCCGCTTCCCCGGCCCGGCGAAGTACCGATCGACCTCACGGGACGAGAGCTGCCACGGCACCGTGCCGTAGAACTCGCAGACCTCGATCACCGGCTTGATCAGACCGCCCAGCGTCTCCTGCGCCAGCCCGGCCGCGTCCCTGGCCCACTGATACTCCGACAGTGTGTCCAGGAAGGAGCTCTCCTCGTCGAACGCCGAGATCCGCGCCTGCCGCTGGCGCCGTTGGAGCGTTACGACGTCCGCGAGCGCTGCGATCAGCAGGCCCGTAGCGTCGACGGGCGTCTAGATCAGGACGTCAGGGTGACCCACCGACCGGTGCCGCCTGTCTCGACGCATTCCTGATACGGATTCAGCGGACCCGGCTGTTCCCGACAGCTCCAGACGGATCCTGCGGCGTGGACGGTCGTGGCCCCTTCGCCGCCGCTGTTCCAGCTCCGCGTGTAGGCGCTCGCGACCTGGAGTGCTGTGGCGCAGTCCCTGGCGTGGGCCGTCCCCACCGTGAGCCCCGATCTGCCATCGGTGCCGCAGATGATGCCGGCTGCCTCGTCGGCCACGCGAAGGCCCGCGAGCGGCTCGCGGGCCTTCGCGGCGTCAGGCGGCTCCGGGAGGTCGCGGGCGGCCGGGGCCCGGCCGACGGGGCTGTAAGAGGTGGCGGCCGTGGCGGGAGCGACGGTGACCGCGAGACCGGCAACCACCGCGGCGGCCGCGAAGAAGGTGGTGGTACGGCGCAGATGACGAATCATGACCCTCATGCTCGGGCGTACGGGCGCTGGAGAATCGTTCCTGCACAGATGGCGTCACCCAGGCGGGTGGGAAGTCGTACCGGGGGACCCGGCGGCAGAACGTCAGCCGGGCCCGGCTCCGTCGCAGCAATGGCTGCTATGGAACGGGGCGGCATCCGATGGGCCGCCCCGCCAGCCGGAAGATCTACTACTCGCTGCCCGGGAGTGCGAGGAGGTGGTCGACGAAGCTCTTGTAGGCATCAGCCTCCTTATGTGCGATTTGAGCTTCTCTTCCCTGCTCTACAGGTCGGAGGCGAGCTCGGTCTTCATCAGGAAGTCACGCAGGTGCTTCCCGCCGATCCAGCGGCCGAGGTCCTTGGTGGCGGAGGCCTGGTCACTGAAAGCCCCCACGTACGAAAGCACAGTCACGGACTGGGTGGTGCCGGAGGAGTGCGCGGACGAACTCGTAGACCGCGGCCTGAAGACACGCTGAGGATGGCGCATGCCGCGACCGTGTGCCCCGGCGCATAACCTGGTCAGTGCCGTCCTCGCCCTCCACCTCGCCAGGTCAGCGTGAGGTGGAAATGGCTCACTCTGCGCCACCTCCCAGCTCCCCCGGTCATCTGGGAGCTGCCTGGGAGTCCGGGAACCGAAACATGCTGAATGTCTTGGATGTCTAGGCGGTTGATCCCCCTGTTTCCCTGGTGAACGCGCTGGGAGGTGGGAGAGAGCTGAGAGGCCGGGCCCCGGGTCATTACCGCCCGTCACCCTCTGCCTGGCGGGGGCGTTGTGCCGGGCATGGATTGGACGCAGCTACTCAAGGAACTCGCCGACGCGGTGGAGGTACGCAACCGCAGGGTAGTGAGCCTGCGCACCGCCGGATCCCACGTAGCCGAGCTGGCGGCGCAGGCACTCGCAGCCGGCGTCCCGGGCCCGCAGCTGCGCCGGATCCTGGCCACGATGGAACCGTTGGTCGCCCAGGAGCGGCCGCATGTGTGCGGGCAGAGCTGCCGCGTCTGCCACCAGACCCGCCCGCTGATCGGCCGAGGTCCCGACGGGGCTCCCCTGTGCGGGCCCTGCGCTGGAGCTGGCCCGGCCTACGAATGCCAGAGCTGCGGCGACAGCGGAGAGTTCTACCGCCGAGGTTTCTGTGCCCACTGCGTCCTCGACCAGCGCCTGACCAACCTCCTGGCACCCGGCGCGCCCACCGTCCCGCCCCGGCTTGAACCTCTCCGAGCCACGCTTCACGCAGCCAACCGGCCGATCAGCGTGCACCACTGGCTGGACTACCACGGCGTCTCCGAACTCTTCGCATCTCTGGCCGCCGGAGAGGCCGAGATCACTCACAGGAGCCTGGATGCCCTACCCGACAAGCTGACCACCGAATATGCCTGCGATCTCCTCTCAACAGCCGGCGTCCTGCCCACGCGCCACGAAGAAGTCGAACGCCTGCCCCGATGGACCGGCCAGATCCTCGAGCAGGCAGCCGCCAGGCACCGGCAGGTCGTCAGCCTGAGGCTCCCCCGCAGCTCGGGAGTGGCTGACTAGCTGGTCAGAGCGGGTTGACGTGGTTTCAGGTTCACTTGTTCGGTCGCTGCCTGGTCGGCGTAGTACTTCTCCTCGAACTCGATCGGGCTGAGGTAGCCCAGCCGTTTCTGGATGCGGCGGGGGTTGTAGAAGCCGTCGATGTACTCGAAGAGCGCGAGGTTCGCTTCGGCTTTGGTGGCGAAGACGCGGCCGCGGATGCACTCGGTCTTGATGACCATCCACAGGTTCTCCGCCAGGGCATAGTCGAACGAGTCGCCGACCGAGCCCATGGACGCCTGGATACCGGCCCTGACCAGGCGTGTTGTGAGCTTCACGGACGTGTATTGCCGTGGTCGGCGTGGTCGGCGTGGTGAACGAGTTCACCGGGGGCGACTTCGCGGCCGGCCAGGGCATACTCCAGCGAGGTGAGGACCAGGTCGGCGTCCGCGCGGGCGGAGGTCTCCCAGGCGACCACCCGGCGGGAGAACGCGTCGCGGATCGCGGACAGCCACAACGGCCCCTCCCCGGTGGAGATCACGGTCAGGCCGGTAACCCACAGCCGGTTCGGCCCATTCGCGGTGAAGTCGCGTTGCACCAGGGCAGGGGCCAGATCGGCGTCCAGGTCACGGCGAGTGAAACCCGTGCCCCGGCGGGGGCTGATCCCGGCCAGGCCGGCCTCCCGCATAAGCCGCTCGACGCGTTTCCCGCCGACGTGGACGCCCTCACGCTTGAGGACGGCGTGCACGCGAGGTGAGCCGTAGATCCCGCCGGACTCGTCGTGGACCTGCCGGATCCTGCCCGTCAGCTCGGCGTCCCGGCGGCGCCGTTCGCACGGTTCCTTCTCCGCCTGGCGCCACCGGTAGTAGGTGGAGGAGGGGATGTTCAGTTCCCGGAGTACGGGCTCGACCCCCAGATGCGGGTGCTCGTCAACGAGCGCCGTCACCTGGGCCGGGTCGGGTCGAGCTGGGCCGCGAAAAAAGCCGAGGCCGTCCGCAGGACCTCATTCGCACGCTTGAGCTGGGCGTTCTCCTTGCGCAGGGCGACAAGCTCCTCACGCTCGGCGGTGGTGAGCAGGTCGTCGCGTTCGCCGGCGTCGGCCTCGGCCTGGCGGATCCAGTTGCGCAGGGCCTCGTGGTGCACGCCGAGTTCCTCGGCCATGCGGCGGATCACAGGCTTCGGCTCGGCGGTCCGGTACATCCGTACCGCACGCTCACGCAACTCCAGCGGGTACTTCCTCGGCGCAGGCATCATCTGGGCTCCTCTCACGAGACCCATCTGACCTTCTGTCACCCATCCCCGCATCTCGGGGGAACCTCAGCCCCTTCGCTCACTGGTACGTGATCCGCCGCCACCGTGATCGGGCCAGGGGCGGAGCTACTCGTCCCTGTCGAGGACCCGCTCCCTCATCCTGCGCGCACTGGAGCTGCTTGTCTGGCTGGACGACGAAGGTATCGTCCTCGCGGACCTCAACCAGCAGGACCTCGACCGCTGGCTGTCCCTGGGCACCCGGCTGCGCAGGGACGTCCGCCCGTTCCTGCTGTGGGCACACAACCACAAGCTCGCCCGCAGCCTTGACGTTTCGACCCGGCGAGTGGAACAACCCAGCACCTTCCTCGAGGATGACGAGCGCGTGCAGCAACTGCGACGCTGCGTCGAAGACGAGCACCTCCCCCTCACCGCGCGAGTCGTCGGCAGCCTCGTCCTCCTCGGCCTTCAGATCAGCAAGATCTTGAGACTCACCACTGGTGACGTCACGCTGAACGGAAGCACCGCCTGCCTCCGGCTGGACAGCCACTACGTAGACCTGCCGCCCCGCGTCTCGGTCCTTGTCGGCCGACTACTCGAACAAGCCGAATCGGCCTGGCAGAACAACCAGTCCGCCAGCACAACCCCGTGGCTCTTCCCGGGGCACAACCCGGCCCGTCCGCTCCGCCTGGAGACGATCAACATCAAGCTCCGGCAATACGGCCTCAAGGGACTCGCCGGCCGCAACACCGTCCGCCTCGCCGTGACCTCCGACGTTCCAGCGTCGATCCTCGCCGAACTGACAGGCACCAGCGTGAGCAACGCGACCCGATGGGCCACCCTGGCCAAGCGCGACTGGACGGAGTACATCGCCGCCCGCCGGGAGCCAGACGCCTGAGGCTCAAAGAGTCGTACACATCTCGCTTCTGGGATCGTTCGTCACGCGCCGGCCCTCGTGCAGGCCGACCCTGGCGGAGCGGCGCCAGGGCCGTGCGCGCGTGAGGGCGATGGCGATGTCGGGCTCCTCGGCGCCGAGATCGAGGACGGCGACGGCGAGCGCAGGTTGTCCGTTCCCTGCGCAGCGCGCGATCCAGCGGCCGCCCGGGGCGCGGCGTTCGGGCCACTGGGCTCACGGACGCGAATCTGGTCCCGGGGGGGGGGGGGGGGGGGGGGCGGGGAAAGTGAGGTGATTGACCCCGGTTTTCCCCAATGGGGACGGAACCTTCGACTGG
>NZ_JBVJWD010000086.1:0-9796 GCF_055602785.1 Streptomyces sp. NPDC037301 | reverse complement strand
TCGTTCTCGACCGAGAGCACAATCCCATCTCTGCTCGGGGTTGCTTTTCTCGCCCCGTTGCCTCCATCCCCCCCCTTTTCCCCCCCCCCCCCCCCCCCCCCCCCCCCCGGGACCAGTGAGCTGATCGACTCCGGTGTCACCCAGTGTAGATGAACTCGTCGACTGGACTGGTGGGGGACGAGTAGCCGTTCACGGTCACGGTGATGTCCACAGTCGTGCTCGTGGGCTTGCCCGACGGGGGTGCTTTGGCGACGATCTTGTCCGAGTCGAACTGGACGGATGGCGAGGTGTTCTTCCCGAAATGCACGGTGGCGCCTTTCGCGAAGCCCCCGCCTGCGATGGTGATCGAGTCGTTGGCCCTGCCCCTGTCCGGTGTGATGCCGGTGACCACCACGGGTTCGGGCCCGCCGTAGGCGAACTGCCCGAGCGGGACGGCCGGGGAGGTGCCCAGGGGGTTGGTGACGTACACGTCGACGACGCCGGTCCCGTCGGGCACCTCGGCAGTGATGGTGCCGTCAGGGTTCATCTTGGGGGGTTTCTGGCACGGGACGGGGCCGAAGTCGACGTCGCAATCCTTGCTAAAGTCACGGCCCTTGATAGTGACCTGTGTGCCCGATGCGCCGAAGTTGGGGGTCACGCTGGTCACCGCCGGCGGCCCGGAGAGGACGGGCGCATCCAGCAGTCTGAGGTAGGTTGAGTTGGCGTGCTGAAATTCGACCTGGCCCAGGAAATCCGCAACCGAGGCCTTGACCAAATTGTCGTCGCGGATCTTGCAGTCGGTGTTCTTGCTGACGGCAGTGCCCGGCTGAACGTAGACATTGTTCCCGCGCAGAGTTGCGATCGCCCCGAGGAGCACCTTCACGTCGAGGGTCGCTGCTGGTCCGGGATCCGGGTACCAACTCTCCGCGGTGGGGAGATCGGCCCAGGCCAGCGGCACCACGTCGTAGGCGTTGACGTAGCGCTGGTTCATGCTCCCGAACTGGGAGGTGAGGTAGCCGGCGAAGCTCTCCGGACCGGCGGTGGGTGCCGCGAAGGTGACCATCCCGAACTGCGGCTGGCTTTTCTGCCAGGTCTGCGCCTTCAGGTACAGCGCGACCATGGTCGCGATGCAACCACCCAGGCTGTGACCGATCACGTAGACCGTCGGCTGCGGTACCCCCGTCAAGAGCCCAGCGAGCGCCTGCACGAGATTGGAGCCGGTGTCGAGCGAACGCATGTCGACGACCTGAGTGAACGCGTCCATCGCCCCCTTCGACACGGAGATGGGGGACTTCGACCCGCTGGCGGTGAACGGCACCACCGTGCCGACGTCAAGGTCTTCGAGAATATCGGTCACGCTGGCGATCGTCCCGCGGACGACCACGGCAAACTGGTTCGAGCCGTCGTTGTTCTTGGCGATGTACGCCATGTTCGCGTTGTCCGGGCTCAACGCGAGCCACGTCGGTGTCCAGCTTTTCGTCAGGGGGGAGGACAACTGCCGGGTGATGCCGAGCTTGATCCGCTCGGTCTGCGCTTGCAGGGTCTCCCCCGACGGACACGGAGTCGCTCCAGTTGCCGCGATCGCGGCCAGGGTCATGGCAACCTGAGGCGTGATCGGAGTGGACTGTTATGCCGCCGCCATGGTCGCTCCTCAAGTCTTCAGCCATCGTCAAACATCTCCATTCCAATGCATTTGCATGCTCAGTGTCCTGACGGATGTCAGACTCTTTGCGCTCTCTGGTTCACTCGTTCGGAATAGGGGCCGACCAGCGGGACCTTACAGTCGGTGACGACCAGGAAGACCTTCGCCGTCCCGGTCCAGTCGAGGTTCCGGTTCATGACCATACGAACCAGAACGGCCGCCGCGGAACCGGTGGCCGGCGCATGCACCCGCACGGGAGCGGTCGGCCGTGCACCCCCATGGGGCAGCGAACGGACGAGTCGACGCAACTCGGCGCGCTTGGCCGGCGGCAGTTGGCTGGCCGCTTTCATCGCTCCCGGGATCTCGCCGCGAGCCTGGGCGTCCCGTGGGGCGAGATCGTCCGGTACCGCCGCGCCCGCGATCACGAACAGGTCAGCGGCATGCAGACCGAGCACGGGCGAGCAGCGACGGGGTGGGCTGGACACCCTCCAGCACCCTCAGCAGCTCTCTTTCGGGAACTCCTGCCTGGTCGGACAGGGAACCGGCACCCAGATTCCTGACATCTGCCAACCGCGCGATGAGCGCTCCGAAACCCGGATATCCCGTCATGCGGCCGGAGTAGAGCGGTGATCACGCAGGTGTCCCGTCAGGACTGCCGGTTCACTGTGATCACCCCGAACGGTAGGAAGGCCCGACCGCTCCAGGGCGCGTAGGCCGGAATACCGCAGTTCGGAAACAGCAACCCTGCGCCAGTACCGCTGCGTACCAAGGGGTGCTGCGACGCCTGCCACACCGGCTACGTGCCCAGCCCCGACACCTACATCGCCTCCCCAGCCCCGGTCACGCACCGGCTGGCCGCATAGCGCGAGCCCCGTCCCAGCCACACAGGCCGGGACGGGGCTCCCAACGGACGGCCGCGCATCGGCGAAGGACCGGCCGCCCGCTCCCTTCACCCTTTCGAGATCAGAGAAGATCCAGCATGCACCGTCCCGCCACCTTCGCGGCCCTGCTCGGACTGACCCGCGCCGCCAGCGCGATCGGCGATTTCTGGGTTAACGCGGCGAAGGCTGTGTCCACCCTCCTCGGTGTCTCGCTTTCGAGGGGAGATCGACGGCCGCCGTCAGTTCGAGGTTCGGCTCGTGTGTCTCGGTTGATGGGTACCGATGTTGCGCCTCGAAGTGCACTCCTGGGGGTGACGGCATGATGCCCGCAGCCGTGTTCGCCGCAGTGTTCGCGGTGCTGTTCGCCGCCCATGTCTGGGCGGATCATTGCTGGCAGACAGACAAATGGGCAGCGGACAAAGGCCGTCCCGAACCCGGGTCCGGCGGTCCGACCGCTGCTGAGTCGTGGCGCGCTCTGATCGCTCACATCGCCGTCTATCACCTGGTCATAGCCGTGATGCTCGCGGTGACGACGGTCCTGCTCGACCTTCCCATCGGTTGGACCGGGGCCGCGGCGGGGGATCGCGTTCTCGGCCGTCACCCACGGCTTTTTGGGACCGCCGATGGCCGGTCAGGGCATGGATGGTCCTGACCGGCAGTGGCGAGTTCGCGAAGAACCCGCAGGGCCGATACTCCGTCGACCAGGCCCAGCATGTTTTCTACTTGTGGGTCTCGGCCCTGCTGATCACCCTGACGTGACATCAGCGGCGAAGCAGGGGGACGCCCTTGGCGTCGTCCCCCTGATGAGGATCTCTGGAATCGGCCAGGACTACTCGTCGCCCCACTTGCTCCGTTCCTGAAAGGAGTGGGGATCGGAAGTGAGCGCCGACCTGATCGAGGTCAGCCCTGGGACGCGAGCCCTTCCGATAGACCGTGCAGTCACCTGTCTCAGGCCAGCCCCTCACGCACGTCCATGAGTTGTCGTCTGGGTCAGGCAAGGTGGACCGGTTGTGCCTGCTCGGCCCGGCGTCTGCGCAGGTGTACCGTCCGCGCCGAGCTCAGCGCGCTCGGTGTCAGTCGTCGATGGCCTGGTAGAGCGTGGCCCAGAAGTCGTGGATAAGCCGCGCCGAGTCCGGGGTGGACATCCCGACCTGGGTGAGCAGAATTCCGGTGAGCTGGTTGTCCGGGTCGGCGTAGGTCGTGGTGCCGGTACCGCCGTCCCAGCCGAACTGGCCGATGGGCGCGTGGTCGCCACGATAGGTGCGCACTGCCATCCCGAAGCCCCAGCCGCCCTGCTGCCCTTGGCCGACCGTGATGTGGGCGATGTTCCTGTACATGGTGGCCCGGGCAGCTTGCTGCTCAGGCGTGAGGCGGTTGGTGGTCATCAGCTCCACGGCGGGCCGGGACAAGATCCGTTCGCTGCCGTGCATGCCGTGGTTCAGCAGCATCTGGAAGTAGGCGTGGTAGTCGTCGGCGGTGGAGACCAGCCCGCCGCCGGCGCCCTGGAACGCCGGAGGCCGGCTGGTCCTTCCGCCTGCCGCCTCGTCCCACACGAGGAACTCTCCGGTCTGCGGGTCGGGCCCGTAAAGGGGCGGCAGCCGGTCGATCTTGTCAGCGGGCACGTGGAAGGCGGTGTCCTTCATCCCCAGCGGATCGAAGATGCGTTCGCGCAGGAACGCCTCCAACGGCTGGCCCGTGACCCTGGCGACAAGCACGCCGAGTACTTCGTTGCTGAGGTCGTACTGCCACCGCTCTCCGGGCTGGTACGACAGCGGCAGCTCGCCGAGGCGGCGCATCCACTCGACCGGGTCGGGCGCCGGCCCGGAGGCCACGCTGTAGTCGGTCCGCTCGAACGTCGCTGCCCTGATCGGAGAGTCCAGCAGATCGAAATCCACTCCGAGCCCGAACGTGGAGGTCATCAGGTCCCGTACGGTGATCGGCCGCTGGGCTGGCACGGTGTCCTCCAGCGGGCCGTCGGGCCGCTTCAGCACCCGGCGGTCGGCGAGTTCGGGCAGCCAGGGGTCCACCGGCTCGTCCAGCCGCAGCCTGCACTCGTCGAGCAGGACCATCGCCGCCGCCATCGTGACCGGCTTGGAGGTGGACGCCATCCGGAAGATCGTGTCCCGGCGCATGGGAGGGCCACCGTCATGACGCATCGTCCCGATCGCTTCGACGTGCGTCCGGCCGCCGCGGCTGACCAGGGCGACCAGCCCGGGAATCCTCTTGGACTCGACATGGCGTGCCAGCACCTCGCTCAGTCTGCGGAGCCCTGTTTCGGAGAAGCCGCTGTTGCTTTCACTCATCATGAATGTCCTTGTCTGCATGTATTCGCTCCCCTGGAACCCTCCGCCGGGAGGAGAGGACCGAGCCCCCTTCGAGGCGGCCATGCGATGAGCGTGCACCCTGACCCAAGGTCAAGGTCAACTTCTATCGCGGCCATGGGCTGACCGGCACCGATCGCAGGCTTACCGGGCCTGGAACCGGCTTTGACCGCCGGTCCGCGCCGGTCGGCACGCCGAGATCGCCGCCGAGCCCCACCCACTCCACGCCGCGCTCGACCCGGTCCTCGACACGTTGACCGTCCCGGTGCGGTACGTGGCCGCTCGGCTGCCACCCTCGGCGACGAGGGTGATGAGCGGGAACACATGCGCGCTACCCTCGCCCCTGTGATCGCCCGCAACCCGTACCTCAAGGTGAGCGCGAAGGTCGCCGGCGCCCACGGCTCAATCCTGCGCAAGGACTCCCGTGCCGTCGACGGCGCGGTTCGCGAGACCGCAGCCGCCCACGATCTGGAGGTGTGTTGAGCCGATGGCAGACGGATTGACGATCGGTCAGGCGGCGGCGTTCGTCGGCGTCACGATCAAGACCGTGCGGCACTATCACCGGCTCGGCCTGGTCGCCGAGCCGGAACGTGACGGTTCCGGCTACCGCCGTTACGGGTCGGCTGATCTCCTCCGGCTGGTTCAGGCCCGGACCCTGGCCGGGGCCGGCGTGCCACTGGCCGAGATCGGTGACCTGCTCGACGCCGAACCCGAGCGGTTCGCCGCCACCCTGGACGGCGTCCATCGCCGACTCACCGAACAGATCGAGGACCTGATCGCGCGCCGCGACACGCTGCACCGGCTCGCCCAAGGCGACAGGGCCCTGCTGCCCGACCGGGCCTGCGCGGTCCTGGACCGACTCGCCGATCTCAGCTTCAGCCCCGACTACGTGGCCACTCAACGGGAGGCCCTGGTGCTGGCCCGGGCACTGGTCCCGGAAATCTTCGACAGCTTCCTGACCCGGCTCGAACACGGGCTGGACGATCCCGAGTTCGTCGACCTGACCAAGCGCGGCTTGGATGCGACGTCCTGGGACCTGGACGACCCGCGGATCGAGGAGCTGGCGTCCGCGCTGGCCGACAAGCTGCTGGCCGACCGCGCTCTGCTGGCGTTGCCGACCGGGTCTCAGAACCAGTCCGACGCCGCCTCCCGGTACGGACTGGTCAACCACCACCGCGAAGACCAGGAGCCGTCCATCGCCCGATTGAACGCACTGGTCGAGGAGAACCTGCGCGCAGCCGGCATCGACATCCCGCATCAGTGACGGCCGCCCAGCAGGCCCCGGTGCCGCGGCGGGACGCCCGCCTTGCCCCGCCGCGTCCGAACCGGAATCTGCCCGGCGGACGCACTCGCCCGCCACGGGCACCTCCCTGAAGATGCCATTGCCGAGCACCCCGGCCGGCTCCTGTCCGCACTCAGCGCAGGGCGGGAGCGACACCTCGCCAAAATGACCGCCCCATCAGCTCACGGTCCTGTGCAGGGGACTTCGAGCATCCGCGCAAGGGACGCCGGGAGCTAACCGTCGCACCGGCGGTCAAAGACTCAGGCTCGGCCCCGGCCAGGTGGCCCTGGCGGCAGGTCAGACGGCATGTGGATGGGGAGATCCATCGAGCAGGTCCGGCGTCACCCCCGAGCAAGGGGTGACCGTTTTCAGGGAGTGCCATCACCCCTGCCCCTGTTCTGTGACGTGGGTCGGGAAAGTACGGCTGAACGTACTCAGCTCACGGCGGAGCCGCTGGATCTCGTCGTCCTTGGCCGCCAAGACCGACAGGGCCAGCTGGTGCCGCTCCTTGAGCTGGCTGAACTCGGTGTGAGTGCGGACGAGTTTGCTGGTGAGCCTCTGGTTGGGGTCCCGCAACCGAGCGATCCGCGCCTCGCGTGGGTCGGGTTGCTGGCCTGCGGCCCTGGCGGCGGCCCGCCGTTTCTCGAACTCATCCCTGAGATGGCCCCAAGCTCGGTAGAGGGCGGCGCGCGAAATACCCGCTTCGCGGGCGAGCGTCTTGACGTCACATGCCCCGCCGGGAGGGATCTGGCCCATGAGGAGCCGGTCGATAGCCGCGCGGATCCGCCGTTCGGCCTGGTCACGCTGCTCTGCGCTGAGCCCCACGTCTCCCCGCGCTTCTCGTGAGATTGTCAGTCACGCCAAGCACAATGTGCCCATAAGTTACGACCTGGCTGTCTGGGAGGGGCTGCGCCCTGCCGACGATGCGGCGGCTAGCGCGGCCTTTGAGGATCTCTATGCTGAGTTCATGGGAGACCAGAGCGTCCCGCCGACCGCATTGATCAGGCAATACGTCGGCGAACTGGCGAAGCGCTGGCCCGACCTCAGCCCCGATGACGACGACGAGGACGAAGACGCGAGCCCTTGGTCTGACGGGCCGTTGATCAACAATGCCAGCGGTCCTCTGTTCTGCTTCGGCATGGTCTTCAGCAAGTACCAGCAGGCCGCGCAGTTCGCTGCGGAACGGGGCCGAGCACTCGGCCTCGTCTGCTTCGACCCTCAGGATGGGCGTCTCGTCACCTGACCACGTCGTCACGGGATGCCGGCCGCCTTGTCGATGCCTTCGAGGGCCCGCATGGACCGTTCATGTTCGGCCCGCAGCCGGTTCTTCTCACTGACCGGGATGCGCGGGCTGGCCAGCAGGGCGGTGCCGTTGTCCGCTGCGGTCTGCCAGACGGGCCGGTGCAGGAGATGGTGGGTGGCCTGCGGACAACGGGAGCTGTCACACATTCCCGTCAGCGGAGCCGCCGCTGACTTGGCGCCGGCCAACTTGAGACACAAGGCTTTGGCCGGGTCCTCGAACCAGCAGTAGTTCGCGGCGGAGAAGTGCAGGACCACGGCCTTCTTCTTGAGCAGCAGTTCGACCTGCCGGTCGGTGATCACCTTGGCCGGGCCGGGCTCGTGTCCTTGGAGTTCGTCCTCGACCGCGCGGAAGGCAGCCATCAGAGCATCCGCTCCGGGACCGGCAGGCAGCTGCCCCTCTTGGAACTGGCGGAACGCTTCAACGGTCCGGTGCAGTTTCTCGTCCGCCTCGGCTTTCTTCCACTCCTGGTGGAAGACGGCCTGGGCGCCCCCGGGCCGGCGAGCGTATCCCTCACTGGTGACCACAGACAGCTGCTTGAAGTGCAGCATCGTGGCCAGCAGCCCACCGGGCCGAGCTGCCAATTCAACCGCGAGAGTCCGGCGCAGGCTGCGGGGATGGACCGGCCGGTCAGGGATGGGCTCCAGGCCAAGGCGTTCGCCGGCCGGTGATGCCACCCACCGCCGCAGCCAGTCCATCGCCCCATTGCTGTTGAAGCCGTGGAAAGCGCCGAACAGCAACTGCCCGGGCTCGGCATCGGTCAGCTGCCCGGCCAGAGAGACGGCGCGGACGACCTCCTCGACGACGACCCATTCATCACGCTCGCCGCCCCAGCGGCGGCCCTTGACGGCCTTGCCGACCGGCGATGCCGGGCTAGTGACCGGATTGCCCTCAGTACCCCTGACCAGCAGGGTGCCCCCGTCCCGGCTCCAGCGCAGCTCGTACGTGCCCGCGGCAATGGGGCGGTAGCCGTCATCAGCCTGCCAGGAACCCGACGGCAGCCAGGCAATGCCGGTCGGGCCCACCGCGTACACCTCGCCGCTGCCGGCGAACAAGAACGACGTCTCCCGCACAACGGCTGTGCAACCGTGCGGGCCTGTGCGGTGAAGAACGTGGTAATCCGAACTGAGGTCGCCCAACACGCCGAACGCACTGCCCAGTCCGGCTACGGCCGCCAGCAGGCCACGTATGAATCGTGACAGAGTCACACGACGCGGTGTCGTCCGGTCAGCCTCCGGCCGGTGCCGCGCGGCAGCGACACGCATAAGGACCAGCGACACGAAGAGCAGGGGTTGCGCTCACTGCCCAACTGGGGATCACGTGCCCAAGGACGACGAGCAACACGCTGCTCCAGCCCGCAGCGACGGCGAGGAACAGGCACCCCGTGGCGATGGCCGGGTACAGGGCTGATCGCGTCACTCGGCTGGTACGGCATTACTCCGTTTCCATCAGCGCACCCTATGGCCTCGCCAACTGGGCTTGGTGTGGCGTGTGGACAGGATCACACCGTCTTGTCGAGAACCGTGACAACCTGGTCGCCCGAATCACCAAAGCAGGCCGCGAGGGATCGCTCGGTAAAATCGGAGGGCTTGAAGGCAGCCTCGCCAGCCCAGAGGAGAAGCTGGCGCAGCTTGATGCGGAACGGCTCCGTCAACGCCAAGTAACCGATCTCGGCATGCCTGGCGCTCTGTCGGAGGGCACTCGATCACGTGAGCATGAAGCTCCGGGAGCGCGCTCTCGCGTCACGGCAACGAGCGTGTGAGCCACACCACTTCACCGCTGTCGTCCGTGGAAACGTGATCCCGCTCGAACCCGAGCTTCTCAAGGACACGGAAAGACAGTGTGTTCCACGCGCCGACGGTCGCCCAGAGCCGTTTCCGCCCGGTCGCGATAGCGGCATCGAGCACCGCGCTGGCCGCCTCGGTGGCGTAGCCACGCCCATGCGCGCGCTGGAACAACTCAAACGCGATTTCCGGCTCCTCCACGGTGGAGCGGCCGATGATCAGCCCGCAGTAGCCGATGAAGTCGCCTTCGTCACGGCGCTGGATGGGCAACAGGGCGATCCCCGTCGTCGCCGTCGCGGTGAGCAGCTCCGCAATGGACGTCCGGATGTGCTCAACCGTGGGGGTCCCCTTGCCGCGTTCGGAGAGGAGGGCGCAGAACTCAGCGGCGTCCGACTCGGCCCACGGCCGCAGTATCAGCCGCTCGGTCTCAAGGTGGAACGACATCGTCTCGTACGTAGTCATGCCCCCACTTTGCCCCACGGATCACCACGAACTACAGCTGGAGTATTAGTCCCTTCAGTTGTAGTTCAGGGCGAGTTCGAGGTTGCGGCGTCTGCGGTGGTGTTCGTTGGCGATGGCCTGGTGCTGCCGTCTCCAGTGTGACCAG
>NZ_JBVJWD010000085.1:0-18762 GCF_055602785.1 Streptomyces sp. NPDC037301 | reverse complement strand
AACCAGCCCCGGCCGGACACCCCAGTAGTCACCCTCGTCGGACCCACCAAACCAGCCCCAACCTCCCGGAAAAAGACCTAAATCACCGGTATTGCGCCTAGGCCCTGCGTGCAGGCGGCCTTCGGCTGAGCATGTGATCCGACCAAGGAACACGCAAGCTCAGCACGAAGGCCGTGGGGATGAGTCTGTTGCATCATGCTCTCGGGCAGGATCCGTTTGCGGAACTGTCACGCTTCCGGGGTGAGTTCTACTCCTGTCTGACCCGGCGTGCGGATGCGTTGTTCGAGCTGGCGGATGCCGTGTTGTGTGCGGATGGTCCGGTCCGGTCGCTGGTGGAGCTGTCGCTGGTGGGCGAGCATCGTCGTGGGCACGGTGGGCTCTAAGATGCTCTGGCCGCGGGCCGGATCGATGTCGGCAGGCTGCGGTGGGCCCTGGCTGCGGTGTCTTTGCCGCGGGCGGCGGATGGCCGGTTGGTGCTGGCCGCCGACATCACCTGCTGGCTGCGGCCGAGCGCGCATACCTCACCGCAGCGGATCCTGTGTCACACCTACGGCCGGGGCAAGGATCAGCACATTCCTGTTCCCGGCTGGCCGTACTCGGTGATCTGCGCGCTGGAAACGGGCCGCAGTTCGTGGACCGCGCCGCTGGACGCGCTGCGTCTGGCCCGGGGAGATGATGCCGCCACGGTCACGGCCGGGCAGATGCGTGAACTCGTCGCGCGGCTGATGGTAGCCGGGCAGTGGCACAACGGCGATCCGGACGTCCTCATCGTGGTGGACGCTGGATACGACGTGCCGCGGCTGGCCTTCCTGCTGAAGGATCTGCCGGTGCTGGGTCGCATGCGCTCGGACCGTGTCCTTCGCCGCCCGGTTCCTCCACGGGAGCGCGGCACCCGGGGCCGCCCGCCCGGTCACGGCGGCGAGTTCGTCTTCGGCGACCCCACCACCTGGGCACCCCGGACACGGCGACGGTGACCGAGACCCGTCTCTACGGCACCGCCACCGCACGGGCCTGGAACCGGCTCCACCCGAGGCTGACCCATCGATCCGCCTGGACTGCCCAGCTGGTGGAGTGTTTGTTTTCGTTGTCTGCCGCCGGTCAGTTGATGAGGCGGGCGGGTGTGGTGGCGGCACGCAGCATGTATTCCAGTGGGCCGCGCCGGAAGAACCGGGTCCAGGCGAGGGCCAGCAGCATGGCCGCGACGGCGAAGCAGATGAACACCGGCAGGGCGGCGGAGTCCGGCAGATCGTCGATGCCCAGGGCCTTGATGGCGATGATGTGGCCGACGTACGCGGTCAGGGCGATCGAGCCGACCGCGGTGACGGGCGCGGCGAACCACCGCAGGGGTGCCGACCGGTTGGTGGCGATGAGGCAGGCGGCCAGGACCGCCAGGGCGACGCCGGTGTTGCCCAAGATGGACCATGTCGTCTGGCTGTGCGGCGCGGCCACCAACAGCCAGGCGGGAACGCCTGCGGTCGGGTCCTCGCCCACGGCGTCGGACCACCAGGCCGATGCCGCGCCCGTGGTGTCCGTGGCCGCGTTCACGGCGGCCTGCGCGCCCGGCACCAGGTGCAGGGCCAGCCATGAGGCTCCATAGCCGAGCACGGCCAGCACGCCGCCGCACATGGCGAGCTTGGTGAGAACGCCGGGTCGGCCGAGGTCGAGCTTGGCCACCGCCATTCCGGCGATGATGAAGGGCAGCCAGGTCAGCACCGGGTACGGGCCGGTGATGAACAGCTCGACGAAGCCGTCCGAGTTGGTGATCCGGGCCAGCGGATCGTGGGCGATGACGGCATCGGCCCAGCTCCCGCCCTCGACCGTGATCCGGATCAGATACAGCACCTGGGGCATGACGAGCGCGGCCGCCGCAGCGATAACGGTCAGGGTGGCGGCCCGCAGCCGATACAGGGGAAGCGTGAGGACGAAGAGGAGCCCGTAGGCGGCAAGGATCACGTCGACATCGGTGTCGAGAGCGACCAGGGCGTATCCCAGGGCGATCAGAACGGCGGAGCGGATCAGCACCCTGACCACGGCCTGCCGACCCGCGCGCCCGGTCCGCGGCCGCGGCCGGCCGGTGAGAAGGATCAGGCTGAACCCGGCGAGCAGCGCGAACAGGGCAGCGGACCGGCCACGCGCCAGCTCCATCGCCCAGCCCAGCGGGCCGCCCACCGACGGCTCGGGGCCGACGTGGGCCGCGAACATGCCCAGGATCGCCAGACCCCGGGCCAGGTCAAGGCCGATCAGCCGACCTGTCGACGATGTGGCGAAGGGGGAGTGGCCTGTCCCGGCCGCCGGTGCGGCCCCGGACAGCACGGCCGGTGATACGTCCCGCGTCATTACTCCAGTCATTACTCCAGGTTCCGGACACCTGCTGGATTCAACCATCCGGCAGGTGTCCGGAACCGCCCCCGCCGACTGGCTGGCGCAGCCCCGCCGCCTGGCGGTATTCGGTGTCGGGCACCCGCAGGGCTACCCTCGGCGTAGTACGAACCGGACAGTGGTCCGATGGCGAGTGGAGCACGTGTGATCCGGGTATTGGTGGTCGACGATGAGGCCCTGATCCGTACGGGCTTTCAGCACATCCTCGAAGCGGCGGACGATATCGAGGTCGTGGCGGCGATTCCCGGCGGCCAGGCGGTCCGGACGGCGCAGGAAATACGTCCCGACGTCGTGCTGCTGGACATCCGGATGCCGGACGTGGACGGACTCACTGTCCTGGCCCGCCTCCGTCGGCTGCCGCACCCTCCGGTGGTGGCCATGCTTACGACGTTCGACATGGACGAGTACGTGGCAACGGCACTTCGCTCGGGCGCCGCCGGCTTCCTGCTCAAGGACACCGACCCCGAGGAACTGCCGTACCTGGTGCGGACCCTGGCCGACGGCGGCACCGTACTGTCGCCCAAGGTCACCCGGACGGTCGTGGACGGCTACCTCGAGGCGGGCTCCCAGGAACCCGCCGCCCGCAGCCTCGACCGGCTGACCGACCGCGAGCGCGCCGTACTCGTCCTCGTCGCCGAGGGACTGTCCAACACCGACATCGCCACACGGATGCACCTGAGTACCGGCACGGTCAAGGACCATGTGAGCGCCATCCTCACCAAGCTGGAGGTGGGGAGCCGTGTCCAGGCCGCCCTGCTCGCCGAACGGGCCGGCCTTCTCAAGCCGCCTCGGGATCAGGAGGGCGGATGATTCCCCGCGGCCTGCCCGCCCCGCTGGCGGACGCCGCCCTCGTCGGAGTCGTGCTGCTCGATGTCTGGGTCAATGTTCACACTGACGAGCCGCTTCGGCTGGCTTTCGCCCTGGCCGCTGCCTTCGCTCTTCTGTTGCGCCGTCGCCTGCCGCTGCTTACTTTCCTGCTCACCCTGCCCGCCGTCCTGTTCTCCGATGCGGTCTTCGCGGCGCTGGCCGCGCTGTACACACTCGCCTCACTCAGCCGCCACCGCACCCTGCTGGCCGGCTGTGCCCTGGTGTTCACGATCAGTGACATGACCTCGTGGCCGTCACCGGGATTCGACCTGTCGGACATGTCGACCCTGATCACTCTGGGCTACACCGCGGCGACGGCGGCCGCTCCCGTCTTTCTCGGCCAGCTCGTCCAGACGCGGCGTGATCTGTCTCTGCGGATCGCCGAGATCTCCGAGGCGCGTGATCATGAGCGGCTCCTGACCGACCAGACCGTGCTGGCCAAGGAGCGCGCGCAGCTCGCCCGGGAGATGCATGACGTGGTCTCTCACCAGGTCAGCCTGATTGCGGTGCGGGCCGGAGCGCTCCAGGTCAGCACCCGGGACGCCGAAGTCAAGGAAGCCGCAGCCACGATCCGGCGGCTGAGCGTACAGACGCTGGACGAACTGCGGCACATGGTCAGCGTCCTGCGCGCTTCCGGGGGCCGCCTCACGGAGCTGACTCCGCAGCCGTCCCTGGCCGACCTGCAGCGACTGGTCGACAGCAGCGGCATCGAGGCCGAGCTGCAGACGGACCTGCCTGACGGCCTTCGGCCGACCGTCCAGCGCGCCATCTACCGCACCGTCCAGGAGGCGCTGACCAACGTACGCAAGCACGCCCCCGGCGCCACCGCGACGGTTCACATCTGCCACGAGGGGGGCGCCGTCCGTGTCACGGTCACCAATGCCGCACCGACCCGGCCCGCTCTCCCTCTGCCCAGTGCGCACTACGGCTTGGTCGGCCTGCGTCAGCGCGCCGCGCTCTTTGGTGGCACTGTCACCTCCGGCCCGACGGCTGACGGTGGCTACGAACTTCGCCTGGAGCTTCCAGCCATGGGCACGTCGTGACCAGGTGGCACGAGTGTAAGCAGTGACGGAATGCTCGGGACCGCTGGTCATCGCAGCCTGCAAGGGGTCACCTCACACTTCAACACCGCGGCGCTGAAGTCGCCGTCGCCCAGCCAGGGCAGTGGGAACGATCTATCAATGACGGGATTACCCCTCCGCTGCACCGGCATCGATCGCCGATCCGGTGAGTCGGCCCTCGCCCACGATCCCAATTCCGGCCGCGTGGCCTGAAGCCCCCCAGTCGGCGGGGGGTTGTTCGGACACCTGCCGGACGGTTGAAACCGGCATTTCTCCTGAAGTGTGGCCACTGTGGAGGTACGGCTCAGCTCCGGTCATGCCGTCCGCGCCGGCAGCCGCGGACCGATCTCGCGCGCGGCCTGGCGATCCTGAGCATGCTGTCACGCCGGAACACCTGGTCGCGGCCGTCCGCATGGTCACCGGCGACGCGCTGCTCGCCCCGGCCATCACCCGCCGCCTCGTCGAACGCCATGCCCGCCACGCCCCGGAGACCGAGGCGGCACGGTCTGCCGGCCCTCACCCCGACCTGGCCGCACTGACGCCGCGCGAACTCGAAGTCCTCCGCCTCCTCGCCCAGGGGCTGAGCAACACAGAGCTCGCCGGTCGTCTCCATCTGTCCGAGACAACCGTCAAGACACACGTCTCGCGCATCCTCGCCAAACTCCAACTACGCGACAGCGTCCAGGCCGTGGACGTCGCCTACGGGACCGGACTGGCCAGCGCCGCCGCACACCGAGCCCCTTCGCGGGGCGCCGAACCGGCGTAGGCGCTGCCCGGACGGCGTGCCTCATGCGCGGCGAGGAGGCTGCCCCATATCCGCCTTCGAGTCCCCGGAGTCCTGCCGGTCGACGGCCTCGCCGCGGATCACACGAGGCGCCCCGGCTTCCCCGTCGGCGCCCTGAGTCTCCTTCATCGCCTTCGCCTCGGCCTTGAGGATGCGGGCCGACTTGCCCGCGGAACGGGCTAGGTCGGGGAGCCTCTTGGCGCCCAGCACGAGTATGACCACGATCAGGATGATCGCGATCTCACTGATTCCGAACATCAGTCGTCGCCGCCCTCGTCCTCGTCGGCGCCCTCGAAGAAGTCCCCGACCTCGTCGACGACTTCGGCGGCGACCATGCCCCCGACGACGCCGACCGCGAGCCCGGCCGCGCCCGCCGCGATGGCCGTGCCCGTACCGGGACCGGAACGGTGACCACCGTCGTGATGACGCTCCTCGTAATGACCGTGCCCTTGACCATGGCTGTGGTTCCCGGCGTACGGATCGCCGTGTCCGTACGAGGAGCCCGCCGCGTACGCCGACCGGTGCTCGATCAACTGCCGCAGCCAGCCGTCGACGAGCGAGCGCCAGTCCTGGTGATGGACTCCGTCGTGCGCGACCGTGAACCGGGTGAGCGCGTCATGCCCGCCGGAGAAGAGCCCGCCGCGTTTGTCGGCCTCCAGGACCACGTCCATGCCGCCCGGGGCGGCGAGGAAAGTCACCTCGATCTCGTTGACCGTATGCGCGTACTGAGGCGCCGGGGTCAGCTCGATCTCCTGATAGAAAGGGAGTTGCTGGTTGGTGCCACCGATGCGGCCGTACTCCAGCTCCGCGGACTTGAAGCCGAAGCCCAGCTGCCCGAACGCTTCGAGGATCGCCTCCTGCACCGGCAGCGGGCCCACGGTGAGTTGGTCGAGGTCGCCCTTGTCCTTGGCCCCGGCCACCGACAGCTCGGTGCGCACGCCGAGGACGATGCCCAGGCCCTGCCCGTACAGCTCGGTGACCGGCGTCCTCGTCCCGAATCTCGTGGCTCTCCGCGCGCAGTTGGGCGACCGCCGCGTCGATGTACCGCGTGGTCCAGAGCACCACGGCCTCCTCAGGGGCCGGCCGACGGGGGCGACTGGGGTTCCGTTCTCACTTCTCCGCCTGAGTCGGATTCGTCGGGCCGGTCGCGGTCGGGGTGGGAGAGACGGGGGATGGCTGCGAGGGCGTGGCGGTCGAGTTCGTGGCCGGTGCGCTGGTCGAGGGCCCCGTGGCGGCCGGCCCGTCACCTCCCTCGGCGTCGCCGTGAACCGGTCAAGAGGATGGTGGCCATTGCTGCGCCGGCGCGGGGCGTCGTCCTGGGGTGCTGCCCCTGTGGTCGTGCCCATCCTTCACTCTCTGGGGAGGGGCGCGCGAATCCTTAAGTGGCGGTTTGTGTGTGTTCGCTTACTTTTAGTGCATGGTCGGCGTGGTGTGCAGCGACGGGACGAAGGGGCGACCGGTGCGTGCGGCCCTGCTGTTCGGCCTGATGCTGCTGGTCGGCGTCCATCTGGTGGGTGCCCTGCACGGCCCGGGGTTCGCCGGGCCGCACGCCGCGGGCTCGGCGGCCGTCTGTGGTGAGCAGTCCATCGCGGCTTCGGCCTCAGCGGATCGCGAGCATGTCCACGATCCAGAAAATGAGCTCCACGAGCACGCACGTGATCACGGACACGGTCATGGTCACGATGACGGCGTCGCCCATGCGGTGGACCGTCTGCGGGCCCCCGCGGGGCAGCCCGGAACCAGCCCCGACAGCGCTGTGGCGCTGCCCGTCGATCACACAGCGAGAACTGCGCGGCGAACGCCGCCGTACGCTCCTCGGACGGAGCCGAGCGCCGGATCAGTCGCCCGGTCGGCGTGAGTACCATCGAACACGCGGCACCGAACACCGCCCACGCCACAAGCAGCGCGGGCCAGCGCCAGCTCCCGCCCTGCCCGGCCGTGATGACACCGAGCCCGGCGAACACGACCACGAGCAGCAGCGCCCCGCTCAGCATCACGGACCGGTCCGAGACCCGGTCCAGGACGCGCGGCAGTATCAGCGCGACCGCCATCGATCCGGCACCATAGACACCGAGCGCGAGAGACACCGAGCCGGCCGACAGGCCGAACACGCCCCGCGCATACACCACAGAGTTCACGGCCACCATGGCGCTCGCGGCGGCGACTGCCAGGTTCAGGGCCAACAGGGAACGCAGCTGCGGCACCTGAAAGAAGAGGCGGCTGCCCGCAGTGGCCTTCGCGTAGACGCCCCCAGTGCGGTCGGCCGGCGCCGAGGCGGGCTTGGGCATGGCGATGGAGACGACCAGCGCGGCTGAGCCGACAAATCCCAGCATGGTGCCGGTGAACAGCCAGTTGTACGTCATCACGGTCAGCAGCAGGCCCGCGAGCGCCGGACTGAACAGGCTCTCCAGGTCGTAGGCGAGCCTCGACAGCGACAGCGCCTGCGTGTAGTCACGCTCCTTGGGCAGTACGTCGGGGATGACGGCCTGGAAGGCCGGGGTGAACGCCGCCGACGCCGACTGGAGCAGGAAGATCAGGACGTAGACCTGCCAGACCTGTCCGACGAAGGGCAGGCACAGGGCCACTGCCGCCCGGATCAGGTCGGCACCCACCATCAGGGTGCGGCGCGGCAGCCGATCGGCGAACGCGCCGATCGCCGGGGCGATGAGCACGTACGCCACCATCTTGATCGCCAGCGCTGTGCCGAGCACCTCGCCGGCGCTGTCGCCCGCGATGTCGTATGCGAGCAGGCTCAGCGCGACCGTCGCCAGGCCGGTGCCGGTCAGGGCGACGACTTGGGCGGTGAACAGGTGCCGGTAGGTGCGGTTGCGCAGGACGGTCAGCATGCGGCGGGCTCCCTGGCCGCAACGGTGAGGCGTCACGGCGGTCGTCGGGTCGATGCCCTATCACTGTACTCATCATGTGCGCATCTGCGCACATGATGATTGGGGCTGTTTCGCCGCCCCGGCTCTAGGCTGGGCGCATGCCTGAACGCGAGCCTGTCCCAGCTGCGCCCGATGCGCATCTGCGTGAACCCGACACCGCCCGCCTTGCCGAGGCGACCCGGGTGTTCGCGCTGCTCTCGGATGCGACGCGGCTGCACGTGCTGTGGCTGCTCGCGCTCGACGAGTCGGACGTCGGCTCGCTGGCCGAGCGGTGCGCGGCGTCCCGTACCGCGGTCAGCCAGCACCTGGCGAAACTGCGCTTGGCCGGACTCGTGGAGACGCGCCGTGAGGGCCGCTACGTCCACTACCGCCTGGCCGACGGGCATTTGAGGCGCCTGGTCATGGAGGCGCTCAGTCATGCCGACCACCGGGTGAGCGGTCAGGCACCGCACGACTGACCGGGCGACGCGGGCTTGAGCCCCGGCTGGACGGGGGAGCGTCCGGCCGGGACGGTCGAGGACCTCAGCCGGCACGGAGGGTCCGGATGTGGCCGTCCGCTCGGGCAGTGGCTGGGACGGGTAGCCCGTGTCGAAGTGCATGTAGTCGGGCACGTCGATGTCCTGCCAGATCCAGCCCTCGTCGCAGGCATGGGGGACGGCACCGCAGCGGCGGGGGTCGCCGTAGCATCTGGGGGTGCCGTAGTAATGGACGTAGAAACAACGGATATCGCTGACCGGGGACGATGCCGCTCAGAGTGCAGCGCCGTCTGGGGCGTTTGTACCGGCGGAGACATCGTTGAACGCCTGACGTCCGCAGCTGCCATCACCGCTGTGTCTTGAGGAGTGGCCGGGGCGTTCGCCATGCAATGCGGCAAGCCGTCGATACAACAGAGGCCGCCGTATGTGCTGCTTGTGGTGGGGGCGAGTCCCCGGCGGAAGGAGTCGGCGCCCGCGCGGGCGGCGGAGCCGTCGGCGTGGTGACGTTCGGAGGGAAACAGCGGTGCACCGGGACGGGTGTGGTCGTCATCGAAGTACCCCCACACGTCCTCGATGTACCAGCGCAGTACCCGGTCCGCCCCGTTGATCAGCGGCACCACTCGCTGGCGTGGCCCGGATCCCTGTGTCCTTTGCCGAAGCGGACGTGCAGTCTGCCGAACCGGCCCAGTTCCCAGCGGGCATCGTCCAGGTCAAGGCGGCGGACCTCGTTGATGCGCAGGCCCACGAGGGAGATCGGCTTTGCGGCGGTGTAGTTGCGTGCGGTCGGGGCGAACTTCCGGCAGCTTGCCAGGTCCTCCCGCCGGCCCGCGAACAGCGTTTCGACCTCGGGGTCCGTCGGCGGGATGCGCAGTCCGATCTCTCCGAGGCCACGGGCAGGGGATGGCGCAACTGGTGGTCGCTGGCGAGCTTGACCGGGAGCGGGTCGAGGAGGCGCTGCCCCATGCGGGCGGCGAAGTGGTGGCTGACGATGTGGTCGATCAGCAGGAGGGTGCCGCCCGGGTTGAGGACCCGACACATTTCTGCGGCTCAGCAGCAGTCGCATCCCGCAGCACAACCGCACTCGTCCGCCTGGGACTTGGCTGCGGTAGGCCCGAGTGGGGCTGGGGCGCAGCATCCCTTGCCCTGCCAGGCGTCTCGGCCTTCCTTCGCGGCGATGACCGCGATGACGAGGGCGGCGATCGGATCGGCCCAGGACCAGCCGAGGGTGAGGTTGGCGAGCAGGCCGACGAGCAGCACGGCGGACAGGTAGGTGCACAGCAGCGTCTGCTTGGAGTCGGCTACGGCCGATGCCGAGCCCAGCTCCCGTCCGGCCTTGCGCTGGGCAGCGGACAGGAACGGCATGATGGCCAGCGAGAGTGCGGCCAGGATGATGCCGGGGACGGAGTGATCGGCTTCGCCGGTGCCGGTCAGGGCTCGTACGGAGTCGACTGTGACGTACAGGGCGAGTGCGAAGAAGGACACCGCGATGATCCGCAGCGTGGTCTTCTCTCGCGCTTCGCGGACGTCGGGGTCGGTGGCGGAGAACTGCCACGCGACGGCAGCAGCCGAGGAGACCTCGATGACGGAGTCCAGGCCGAAGCCGATCAGGGCGGTCGAGGAAGCGATTGTGCCCGCAGTGATTGCGACGATCGCCTCGATCACGTTGTAGGCGATGGTCGCCGAGACCAGGAGCCGTATTCGGCGGGTGAGCGCGTCGCGTCGGGAGGGACTGGGGCCGAGGGATATCGCAGGCATTCAGCAGCAGCCCTTCTCGTCAGCGTGCGCGCAGGTGCGGTCCGCGGCGACGGCTACGACAGCGGCGCGCAGATCGTCCAGGGCATGGCCCAGACGGTCGTCGGCGAGCTCGTAGCGGGTGCGCCGGCCGTCCGGCGCCGTGACGACCAGGCCACAGTCGCGCAGGCAGGCAAGGTGGTTCGACAGGCGTGTGCGCGAGATCTCCAAGGCGTCGGCGAGGTCAGAGGGGTAGGCCGGGGCCTCGCGCAGCGCGAGCAGGATGCGGCAGCGGATCGGGTCGGCGAGGGCGCGCCCGAACCGCGCCAGGACCTCAATGTCGGAAGCAAGAGTCAGCACACCCCGATAGTACATAGAAGTGTGAATTCAGAAAATGATGGATTCTCGTGTGGGTCGGATCGTCAGAGTGCGGGCCGTGCGGACCGGTCAGCGACGGACGACGTCGGCGGCGTACGCGGGGCTGAATCCCTGGCTTTCCCTCTGCCACAGGTCGGCGGTGTTCTGGTGGCCTGGTCAGCAACCACCTGGTCACGCTGAACGGCGACACCGCGGAGTGCACCGCGTCCGTCCTGGCCACCCACATCCTGGAGAACGAGCTGGGCGACCCCACCTGGACGGTCGGCGGCCACTACCTCTACAACCTGGTGCGCACCGCCGGTGGCTGGTGCATCAGCGGTCTGAAGATGACGGTGGACTGGACGACCGGCAACCGGAACATCATGCTCCCCGCCATTCAGAACCAGCCCGAGCACGTCAGGGAGTGGAAGCACGAGAACACCCCCGCGTCGTAACGGGGCGGCCGCCCCACGCGCGAAGCTCTTGGTCCACGACACCGTGGGCCAGGAGCTTCGTCATGACGCCCGCCCGTAGCAAGAACGAACCGGACGGCAGGCGCTCAGCCGTCCAGCCGGGAGCGGATCTTCCCCAGCACGTGAGCGGCGTGCGCATCGAGGAAGAAGTGCCCGCCGGAGTACGTGTTCAGCTCGAAGCCGCCGGTGGAGAAGGCGTCCCAGGCCTGCGCCCCCGCACGGGTGACCTGCGGGTCCGCGTCGCCGGTGAACACCACCAGCGGGCAGGCCAGCGGAGGGCCCGGGGTGTGGCGGTAGGTCTCCACCGCCCGGTAGTCGTTGCGGATGGCGGGCATGAGCATCTCCACCACGTCCGGGTCCTCCAGCAGGGCGCCCGCGGTGCCGCCCAGCTCCCGCACCTTGTCGAGCAGCCCCTCGTCGCTGCGCAGGTGCACGCCCTCGTCACGCGAGAGCGAGGGCGCGGCGCGCCCGGAGGCGAAGAGGGCGACCGGGTTGACGCCCTCCTGCTCCAGCCTGCGGGCGACCTCGTAGGCCACCAGCGCACCCATGCTGTGGCCGAACAGGGCCAGCGGCTGGTCGGCCCACTGGCGCAGCTCCGCCACCAGTACGTCAGCCAGTTCGGTGACGCTGGAGATGAACGGCTCCTTGCGCCGCTCCTGCCGGCCCGGGTACTGGACCGCCAGCACGTCGGCCACCGCCGACAGCTGCCGCGAGACCTGGAAGAAGTAGCTGGCGGCGCCGCCCGCATGCGGGAAGCACACGAGGCGGACGCCCGCTTCGGAGGAGTGGAAGCGCCGGATGGAACTGTCGGAGCATTCCGTCGTCTCGGTCATGGTTGTGCTGACTCCCTGGTAATCGGATCTGCGGAGCGCGCCTGAGCCCCGGTCATACGAAGTCGGATGCCTTCCGGCGGCCGTTCCACCGCTCCACCCAGTCCTCCAGGACGTCGACGGCCGCTTCGGTGCCCTTCTCGGCGCGTACGGCCTCCCCGACACTGGCCGCCCGTCGTGCCATGCCCTGGTCGGTCAGTGCCTTGCCGAGTGCCTCGTCGAGGCGCTCGGCGGTGAACTTCGAGAACGGAATGGGCTGCGGCGACACACCCATCCGGTGGACCTGAGCCGCCCAGAACGGGCTGTCGCCGAACGTCGGCACGACCACCTGGGGAGTACCCGAACGCAGCGCCTCGCCCGTGGTGTTGCAGCCGCCGTGGTGGATGACGACCGAGGAGCGGGGGAACAGCCAGGGGTAATGCACGTCGTCGACGCGGAACACGTCGTCCGGCACGTTCTCCGGGCCACCGCCCACCAGCACTAGCCGCCGGCCGTGCGAGCGGACCACGCCGAGCACCTTCTCCAGCGTCTTCTCCGGCTGGTGCACCGGCCAGATGCTGCCGAACGACAGCGACACCGGGGCGTCCCCCGACTCCACGAAGTCCACCAGCTCCGCCGACGGGCTCCATTCGCGGTCCCAGAACCAGTATCCGGTGAACCGCGACAGCGCGGGCCAGTCGGACGGCTCGGTGAACATCTCGCGGGTGACCGGGCACAGCAGCGGTACGTCGCGGCCCAGCTCGCGGTAGGGCGCACCGAAGGGCAGAGCGGGCATGTCCGCTTCCTTGCGGTAGCCCCGGACGGAGATCCAGTCCAGCAGCCCTGCCATCCGGTGCGTCAGCCGGTTGTAGAGCGGTCCGAGCTTGGACTGCGGGGCCATCATGGCCGGCCACTGTCCCGTCGGGTTCAGCGGCCACCAAGTCAGCGAGGCCCAGGGCGACTTGCCGTTGTCCTCGAACAGGATCCGGCTCAGGACGCTGTTGACCACCAGGTCGGCGCCCTTGCACACCTCCTCGATGCGGGAGGCCAGCAGCCGGATGTGCTCCTGCGTCTGGCGCGGCACCTTGCGGGCCGCCTTGAAGAGCGAGGCGCCCTGCTGCAGTGCCTCGGCGAGCGCCGGATGTGCCAGGAAGTCCTTGGGGCTGCCCGGCAGTTCGGCGAAGTCCAGACCGGACTCCCGCACCAGCTTCTCGAAGTCTCCGTGGGTGGCAAGAACGACCGAGTGCCCCCGGGACATCAGGGTGGTGCCCAGCGCGATGAAGGGCTGGACATCACCCCGTGACCCTGTGACAACGAGTGAGACCTGCATGAGTCCTCCGTACGAAAGGGACGAGTGAGAGGGGGAGCCGCCCGGTTGCTGCGGTGTTTCAGTAGTAGGGGACGTAGCGGTCGAGCATGCGGTCGAGGTAGTCGGCGTCGGTCACCGACTGCATCTCGGGCAGCAGTCTGCAGAGCTTCTCGACCGACACCCGGGTCATGGAGAGGGGCCCGTCGACGATCTCGTGCCGTGCCGAGAGCCCCAGCCGCTCCTCGATGCCGTGGATCACCGCCTGGATTGGCAGCGGCCTGCCGGAGGCGACGTTGACCACCTCGTTATCCACGCCCTCTTCGAGCAGTCCGTCGACGGCCCGGGTCAAGTCGGCCGCGTCGATCAGGTCGCGGTGCGCTCCCTGGTAAAGCCGCACGCTGCCGCTGCGCACCTGCTGTACGAACGCGGGGAGCAGCTGGTGCGGGCGCTGCCAGCGGCCCATCGCGTGACTCACCCGCAGTACGAGCCAGGGCGCGCCGGATTCGGCGACGATGCGCTCCAGCCGGAGCTTCTGCCTGCCGTACGGCGAGGTCGGCAGCAGCTCGACGTCCTCGGCCATCGCCGTGTCCCCGGTGCCGTACAGGGCGTGGGACGCGCTGGACAGGAACACCACGAGGCGGCCGTCGGCGCGGCACCTCCGGGTGACCTCGTCCACCAGGGCGGCCTCGCGGGCGAATTCGGCCTCCGCGAGGACGCTGGTGCTGGAGACACCGGCGGCCAGCACCGTGGCGTGCGGATGGCGTTCACCGACGGTGGCCAGATTGCGGGCGATGAAGCCGTTACCGACGATCTCCATCAGATGCCCTCCGTGGCGGTGACGCGGATCGCCGACTTCGCTATGCCGTCGAGCAGTTCGGCGGTCCGTACGGTCGTGGCGGCCCAGCTTTCGTGGTCCCGGTCGGCTCCTGCGGCGACGGTCTGCCGCACGGCGGCGGCGAACGCGGCCACCGAGTGGGCGAACTGGTGCTCGGCGGGCAGGACGATCTCCTCGGCGTGGTTCTGCCCCTCGATGCGCAGCAGGGGCGCCGTGGTCGGCGGCGGGGTGAAGGCACGGTCCACGGAAAGCCGCGCGTCGCTGCCCCACAGGGTGTAGCGGGAGCCGTAGGTGTGGAGGAAGCCGAAGCTGAGCGTGGCGATCTGCCCGGTGGCCGACGCGAGCACCGCGCTGCCTGCGACATCGACGTCCGACGCCGGGTCGTGGCGCAGCACGGCCCCGGCGACGGTGAGGTCGTCGCCGAGGAAGTACTGGGCGAGGCGCACCGGGTAGATGCCCGCGTCCAGCAGGGCGCCGCCGCCGAGCTCGGGCCGGTAGCGGACGTCCTGCGGGGGCAGCGGCGGGAAGAGGAACGCCGCGTCGACGTGCCGCAGTTGACCGATCCGCCCCTTCGCGACCAAGTCGGCCACGCTCCGGTGGAAGCCGTGGTGGACAAAGGCGAGGTTCTCGCGCAGCACCAGGCCGCGCTCCCGTGCGAGCCGGGTCAGCGCGGTGGTGTCCGCCGCGCAGGTGGTCAGGGGCTTCTCGGCCAGGACGTGCTTGCCCGCTTCGAGCGCGGATCGCACCCAGGAGGAGTGCAGGGCGTTGGGGACGGACACGTAGACCGCGTCGATGTCGTCCCGTTCGAGCAGCCGCTCGTAGCCGTGCACGGCCTCGCAGTCGAACCGGGACGCGAAGGACTCGGCCTTCGCCTGCTCCCGGCTGGCGATGGCGGTGATGGTGGTGTCCGGTGTCTCGCGCAGCGCGGGCAGGGTGCGCCGCGCCGCGATCGAGGACGCGCCGAGCACGCCGACCCGCACGGGGCCGGGCGAGGGGGAAGTACTCAAGTGCATTCTCCTCCGGCTGGACCCAGCAGACTGTGCAGGCATGCGAGCAGGGTCCTGGCCTGGATGTTCAGGTAGTTGCTGTGCTGCACGAGGTTCGACAGCTGGTGAACGGTCAGCCAACGGAAGTCGTCCGGCTCCACCAGCTCGCGCTCCGCGGGGAGTTCGACGATCAGATAGCGGCTGCGCGTGTGGAAGAACCGGCCGCCCTCCTCGGACAGCACGGTGTCGAAGCGGACGGCGTCGGCGGGGGCGTGCAGCACCTCGTCCAGGAACGGGGGAGCGGCCTCGGCCGGAAGAACGGCGTAGTTCTCCGGAGTGCACTGCACGGTGGGCGCCAGCTCGATCGCGTCCATGAACCCGGGTTCGGAGCCGACCCGGACCAGGACGTGCAGTACGCCGCCGATCCGCTGTACGAGGAAGGCCGCGACGCCCTGACCGCGCGCCTCGATCATCGGCTGGGTCCAGCTGGAGACCTCGCGGCTGCCGGTCCGTACGTCCACGGCCATCACGTCGAAGAACACACCACGGCCGTGCGAGATGCGGTCGTCGGAGCGCTGCCAGTTGCGGACGCTGCCGAGATCCACCAGGTGCGCTTCGCCCGTGAAGCCGGCCCGCGCCCCGGTGAACCAGTTGCGGACGGAGCCAGGGGAGTGCAGTGCGCCGTATCCGGGATCCAGCGATCTGGCCAGTGCGGAGCCGATGCTTGCGTCCTCCACCGGCCAGGGCGCGGCCGGTGCACCGTCGAAGGCCCACGGGCCGGACGGCGAAGGGGAGGTGAACGGGAAGCAGGCCATGACCGTGCGCGAGTCCATGTTCACCAGGTCGTGCCCCGACAGCAGGGCGTGCAGCTGCCCTACGGACAGCCAGTAGAAGCCGTCCAGTAACTCCACGTCATCGGATGTTGCGACGATGATGTTTCGATTTCGTTTCCGGTAGAACCAGGATCCCTGCTCCGACTGGAGCACATCGGCCAGTACCTGGTGCCGGGAGGCGTTCCGGAAGAAGTCGAGATAGGGCACCGGCCGGCCGCCGTGCACCCGGGTGTAGTTACTCCGGGTCGCCTGCACCGTGGGCGATATCTGTACCTTGTTGTGATTGCCCGGCTCCATCTTTGCCTGCATCAGGCAATGCGGTATGCCGTCGAATTCCTTGACCAGGATGCCCAGTACGCCGACTTCGGGTTGATTGATGATCGGCTGGTCCCATTCGGGCACCGCCCCGGGGGCGTTCCGAACCCGTAGACCTTGGACCGAAAAGAACTTGCCGCTCTCGTGGACGAGGTTTCCGTGCGGCTCCTCGAAACGCCAGCCTTTCAGCTCAGCGAACGGGATGCGGCGTATCTCTGAACTTTCCGTTTCGAGGTACGCGGCAAACCATGCGTGAAAATCCCGCAGGCTGGAGACGGCCCGGTCGGCTTCTCGCATGGAACGGGCTATTCCGGCTGCTGAGCGGGTCTCCGGCTTGGTTGAGACGTCGGCGCTGCCCGGCAGGGCGTGCGTCATCAGTAGTCGCTCCTTGTTCCCTGGCTGTTCCCTGGCGCGGATTGTAACCAGCGTGTAACTAGTGGAGGAAGGCATCCAATGGGGACGGCTGCGGCGGCGCTCCTTCAGACACTGTCAACTCCTGCTATTACCCGGAGTGTGTCTGGGCATACACTTCCTGAGCCCTGCTAGTCCTACTTCTCCGGTGCTCGGCTGTCAACACTTTCCAGGGCGCGCCGCGGGCGAAAAAAGCGCAGATTTTGCGGGTGTTTCCAGGCCCCGCACAGCCGTCCCCGTGCTGATCAAGAACCGCGCGTGGAAGGCCAGTTGAATAGCTGAACGTGATCCACATCACATTGCCGCTGTTTGGTGGCGTATGGCAGGGTCGATCTTGCGCTTGTCAACTGCTCTATAGGTGTGATTAGCGGGGGTTCACTTTGTCCAGGAGTGCTCGTTCGGTGCGGCACGATGACGAGGTCGATCAGATTGCTGTGATCGGTCTCTCCTGCCGTCTGCCGCAGGCCGACTCTTCGGCGCGATTATGGGAACTCCTGCGCGACGGGGTCGACGCGATCACCCCACTGCCCTCGGGGCGGTGGCAACAACGCTCCTCCGAAGAAGCGGAGTTAATCTCCGAACAAGGCGGATTCCTCGACCCGGTCGATCAGTTCGACGCCGACTTCTTCGGCATCTCGCCGCGCGAGGCAGCGGCCATGGACCCCCAGCAGCGCCTCGCGCTCGAACTCGGCTGGGAACTGCTGGAGAACGGCGGCATCACCCCCGAGCGCATGGCCGCCCTGCGCGCCGGCGTCTTCGTTGGCGCGATGAACGACGACTACGCGACCCTCACCCGGCAGCGCAGTTCGCAAGCGGTCTCGCACCACACTCTCGCCGGTCTGCAGCGAAGCATGATCGCCAACCGGCTCTCCTACCTCCTCGGCGTGAACGGCCCCAGCCTCACCATCGATTCGGGCCAGTCGTCCTCCCTGGTCGCCGTCCACATGGCATGCCAGAGCCTCCGCGCGGGAGAGTGCGAGATCGCCCTCGCCGGCGGGGTGAACCTCAACCTCAGCTTCGACGGCACCCTGAGCGTCTCCCGGTTCGGCGGGCTCTCCCCCGACGGCCGCTGCTACACCTTTGACGCCCGCGCCAACGGCTACGTACGGGGCGAGGGCGGCGGCTTCGTCCTCCTCAAGCCCCTGGCGCAGGCGCTGCGGGACGGCGACCACATCCACGGCGTGCTGCGCGGCAGCGCCGTCAACAACGGCGGCGGTGACAGCCTCACCACCCCCAGCCAGCAGGCCCAGGAGGACGTACTCCGCCGCGCGTACACCGCGGCGGGCGTACGCCCCGAGGACATCCAGTACGTCGAACTCCACGGCACCGGCACAGCCGTCGGCGACCCCATCGAGGCCGCGGCGCTCGCCACGGTCCTCGGCTCCGCCCGCCCGGCGGACGCACCCTTGCAGGTCGGCTCGGCCAAGACGAACGTCGGCCACCTGGAGGGCGCCGCGGGCATCGTCGGCCTGCTCAAGGTCCTGCTCTCCCTGGAGGCGGGGGAGCTCCCCGCCAGCCTCAACTTCGAAACGCCCAACCCGGCCATCCCGCTGGCTGACTGGCACCTCCAGGTCCAGACCGAGCGCTCGCCCTGGCCGCGTCCGGACGTATCGCTGGTGGCCGGTGTGTCGTCGTTCGGCCTGGGCGGGACGAACGCGCATGTGGTGGTGGAACAGGCTCCCGTGGTGAAGCGGGCCCCGGCGGCGAAGCCGGGTCAGGTCGGTGTGGTGGCTGGTGGCGGTGTGGTGCCGTGGGCGCTTTCGGGCCGGTCGGCTGCGGGGCTGCGTGGGCAGGCGGCGCGGTTGCGGGAGTTCGCGAGGTCGTCAGACGTCTCGCTCGCGGATGTTGGTCTGTCGTTGGTGACTTCGCGGGCGGGACTTGAGCACCGGGCGGTGGTGCTGGGTTCCGATTGCGAGGAGCTGGTGGCTGCTCTGGAGGCGGTGGCGGCGGGTGAGCCGGCTGAAGGTGTGGTCTCCGGGGTACGGGCGGACAGGGCTGACGGTGTGGTGTTCGTGTTCCCCGGCCAGGGCAGCCAGTGGGCGGGTATGGCGGTGGAGTTGCTGGATTCTTCGCAGGTGTTCGCGGAGCGGTTCGGCGAGTGCGCGGCCGCGTTGGAGCCGCACATCGACTGGGTGCCGGAGGACGTGCTGCGGGAGCGGGAGGGTGCGCCGTCTCTTGATCGGGTGGATGTGGTCCAGCCGATGCTGTGGGCGGTCATGGTGTCCCTGGCCGAGGTGTGGCGTGCACATGG
>NZ_JBVJWD010000084.1:0-19014 GCF_055602785.1 Streptomyces sp. NPDC037301 | reverse complement strand
GGATGCGGTGCGGGTGGTGGCTGCCCGCGGCCGTTTGATGCAGGCGTTGCCCGCGGGTGGTGTGATGGTGTCGCTGGAGGCGTCCGAGGAGCAGGCTCTCGGGTGGATTGCCGGGGCCGGGGTGGGTGGCTCGGTGTCGCTGGGTGCGGTCAACGGCCCGTCTTCGGTGGTCGTTTCGGGTGCCGAGGTGGCGGTCGGGAGGGTGGCGGGGCTGGCACGGGCTGCCGGGTGCCGCACTCGGAAGCTGCGGGTGAGCCGGGCGTTCCATTCGCCGTTGGTGGAGCCGGTGCTGGAGGAGTTCGCGGCGGTGTTGCGCGAGGTGTCCTTCAGCGAGCCGGGCGTTGCTGTGGTGTCGAATGTGACCGGTTTGGTGGCGGAGGCGGGCGAGTTGGCTTCGGTCGAGTACTGGGTGCGTCATGTCCGGGAGGCCGTGCGGTTCGGGGATGGTGTGGAGTGCCTGGTCGGGCGGGGTGTGACCGAGTTCGTCGAGGTCGGTCCCGAAGCGGTGCTCTCCGGTCTGGTGCAGGGCCGTGGTGAAGGTGTGGTCGCGGTTCCTTCGGTGCGGGTGGGGCAGGGTGAGCTGGCGTCGTTCGTCCAGGGGCTGGCGCGTCTGCATACTCGCGGCATCCCGGTGTCGTGGCCGGTGCTGCGTCCCGGACGCCGGGTCGCGTTGCCCACGTACGCCTTCAACCGGCAGCGCTACTGGCCCCGGCGCTCCGCGCCGGCCGGTGTGGACGCGGCCATCGGGTCCGTGGGCCTCGAAACCACAGGACACCCGCTGCTCGGCGCCAGGGTCGGCCTGGCCGAGGGCGACGGCGTGCTCCTCACCGGCAGGCTCTCGCTGGCGGAGCTGCCCTGGCTGGCCGACCACGCGGTGCTCGGCACCGTGCTCTTCCCCGGTGCGGGCTTCGTCGAGATGGCGCTGCGGGCCGGCGACGAGGTCGGCTGCGCCGGCGTCGAGGAACTTACGCTGCACGCCCCGCTGGTGCTTCCCGAAGGTGTCACCGCGCGGGTCCAGCTGACGGCGGGCGACGCGGACGAGGAAGGACGCCGCTCCTTCGCGGTGCACGCGAGGACCGGCGACGCCGGAGCCTGGGTCACCCACGCCACCGGTGTGCTGTCCCCGGCGCAGGCGGCACCCGGGCCGCTCCCCGCATCCCAGGTGTGGCCGCCGGAGGGCGCCGTACCCGTCGAGGTGGACGGCCTCTACGACACGATGAGAGAGGGTGGCTTCGCCTACGGCCCCAGCTTCCAGGGGCTCACGGCGGCATGGCGCCGCGGCTCCGAGGTGTTCGCCGAGGTGCGGCTGCCCGAGGGCGGCGACGCGGGCGACGCGGGCGACTTCTGCCTGCACCCCGCGGTGCTCGACGCGGCCTTGCACGGCGTGTCCCTGCTGGAGGGCTCCGGCGACAGCGAGCCGCCGCGAGGCCTGCCGTTCGCCTGGGAAGGCGTGTGCCTGTACGCCACGGGTGCGGCCGCCGTGCGCGTCAGTCTCGCCCCGGCGGGTACCGGCGGTGTCACGGTCACCATGACCGACGGTGCCGGGCTGCCGCTGGCCTCCGTCGACACACTCGTCCTGCGCCCGGTCACCGGCGGCCAGCTGCGCGCCGCGCGCGGCCACAACGACTGGCTGTACCGCACCGGTTGGGCCGAGCTGCCCCCGGTTGCAGGCGACGCCTCCCGGCTCCCCTGGGCCGTCATCGGTGACGAGGCCGCCGCGCTCACCCGCGCCGCGGACGCCGACAGCGAGGTGTACGGGAATCTCGCGGACCTCGCCGCGGCGATCGACGCGGGAACCGCCGTGCCGGAGACCGTCGTCGTCGCCTGCCCCGACTCCTTGGCCGACGTACCGGAGGCCACGAAGGCGGCCACAGTCTGGGCGCTGGAGACGGCGCAGGCCTGGCTCGACGACGACAGGTTCGCCCCGTCCCGGTTGGTGCTGCTCACCCGCAACGCGGCGACCCTCGCGGCGGCGGCCACCGACGGGCAGGGCCCCGACCCGGCGCACGCCGCGGCCCGCGGTCTGCTGCGCTCGGCCCAGTCCGAACACCCTGACCGTATGGTGCAGTTCGACCTTCCGGCCGATCCCGCCGATGGCACGGCAGCGCTCCTGGTGCCAGCCGTCCGGACCGCCCTCGCGGCGGGCGAACCCGAACTGGCGCTCCGCGACGGCGCGTTGTGGGCACCCCGACTTGCCCGCGTGGTCCCGGCCGCCCCCGCCGAGCAGACCGAGGACGAGGAGGCGCCGGTCTGGGACCCGAACGGGACCGTCCTCATCACCGGCGGCACCGGCGTCCTCGGCAGTGCCGTGGCCCGTCACCTGGCGGGCGAGCACGGCGTACGCCATCTGCTGCTGCTCGGCCGCCAGGGCCTGCAGGCCGCGGGCGCGCAGGAGCTGGTGGCCGAACTCGCCGGGCTCGGCGCCGAGACCACGGTCGCCGCCTGCGACGTGGCGGACCGGGACAGCCTGGCCGCCGTCCTCGGGGACATCCCTGCCGGCCGTCCACTGCGCGGCGTGGTCCACTCCGCGGGCGTCGTGGACGACGGGGTCATCTCCTCGCTGACCCCCGATCGGGTCGACACCGTGCTGCGGCCCAAGTCGCAGGCTGCATGGAACCTGCACGAACTCACCGCGGACCTGGACTTCTTCGTCCTGTTCTCCTCCGCGGCCGGCATCCTCGGCGCGGCCGGCCAGGCCAACTACGCCGCGGCCAACACCTTCCTCAACGCCCTGTCCGAGCACCGCAGGGCCCAGGGGCTCACCGCGCACGCGCTGGCCTGGGGCCTGTGGGAGCAGCGCAGCACCATGTCGGGCGTCATGAGCGAGCAGGACCTCGCCCGCGCCTCCCGCGGCGGCATGTCGGCCCTGTCCATCGAGGACGGCCTCACGCTGTTCGACGCGGCGCTCGCCGCGGGCGAACCGGTGCTCGTCCCGATGGCGTTCGACCCGGCCGCCGTCCGCGGCGAGGCCGCCGGAATCCCCCCGGTGATGCGCGGCCTCGTCCGCACCACCTCCCGGCGGGCCACAGGCGCCGAGCCCACCGGCGGGCTCCGCCACCGGCTGCGCGCGCTGTCCGCCGCCGCCCGCGAGGAGGCGCTGCTGCAGCTGGTGCTGCGGCACGTCACCGCCGCACTCGGCTACGCGCCCGACAGCGACCTGGAGTCCGACCGGGCCTTCTCCGAGCTCGGATTCGACTCGCTGACCGCGGTGGACCTGCGCAACCAGCTCGCCACGGCCACCGGGGTGCGGTTGCCCGCCACCCTCGTCTTCGACTACCCGACGCCGGCGGCGCTCGCCCGCCACCTGCGCGCCGAACTCGTCGGCGACGAAGCCGACGCAGCAGCCCCGGCCCTCGTGGCGCCGGCGGCGTCCGGCGACGACGACCTGATCGCCATCATCGGCATGAGCTGCCGCTACCCCGGCGGCGTCCGCACGCCCGAGGAGCTGTGGCAGTTGGTCGCCGAGGGCAGGGACGGTGTCACGCCGTTCCCCGAGGACCGCGGCTGGAACGTGCGCGAACTCGTCGACCGGGACGGCCGGCGCGCCAACACCAGCTATGTCGGTGAGGGCGGATTCCTGCACGACGCCGCCGATTTCGACCCCGAGTTCTTCGGGATCTCGCCGCGCGAGGCCCTCGCCATGGACCCGCAGCAGCGGCTCCTCCTGGAGACCACCTGGGAGGCATTCGAGTACGCGCACATCGACCCCGCAGCCGTGCGCGGCAGCAGGGTCGGTGTGTTCGCCGGGCTCATGTACCACGACTACGCCGCCCGGCTGCACTCCGTCCCCGAGGAGGTCGCGGGCTTCCTCGGCAACGGCAACACCGGCAGCATCGCGACTGGCCGTGTCTCGTACACGTTCGGGTTCGAGGGTCCTGCGGTGACGGTGGACACGGCGTGCTCGTCGTCGCTGGTGGCGCTGCACCAGGCGGTGCAGGCGCTGCGGCAGGGTGAGTGCACCCTGGCTGTGGCCGGCGGGGTCGCCGTCATGGCGACCCCGGACTCCTTCGTCGAGTTCAGCCGCCAGCAGGGCCTGGCGCCCGACGGCCGCTGCAAGTCCTTCGCGGCTGGTGCCGACGGCACCACTTGGTCGGAGGGCGTGGGCTTGCTCCTGGTGGAGCGGTTGTCGGACGCGCGGCGCAACGGGCACGAGGTGCTCGCCGTGGTGCGTGGCTCCGCCCTCAACCAGGACGGCGCGTCCAACGGTCTGACCGCGCCCAACGGCCCCTCGCAGCAGCGGGTGATCCGTCAGGCGCTGGCCAGTGCGGGCATGACGGCCGCCGAGGTCGACGTCGTCGAGGCACACGGCACCGGAACCTCGCTCGGCGACCCCATCGAGGCCCAGGCGGTCCTCGCCACCTACGGCCAGGACCGCGCCGGCGAACAGCCGCTCCTGATGGGCTCGTTGAAGTCCAACTTCGGTCACACGCAGGCAGCCGCAGGTGTCGGCGGGATCATCAAGATGGTCGAGGCGATGCGGCACGGTGTGGTGCCGAAGACGCTGCATGTGGACGAGCCGACGCCGCATGTGGACTGGTCGGCGGGAGCGGTGGAGCTGGTCACCGAGAGCCGTGCGTGGCCGGAGACCGGGCGTCCGCGCCGGGCCGCCGTCTCCTCGTTCGGTATCAGCGGTACGAACGCGCATGTGGTTCTGGAGCAGGCGCCGGCCGATCAGCCGGCTGTGCCCGGGGATGTTTCTGCTGTCGAGCCGTCGGAGGAGGCCGCGGGTGCCGTCGTGCCCTGGGTACTCTCCGCACGCTCCGCCGCCGGGCTGCGCGGGCAGGCCGCGCGGCTGCGGGAGTCCGCAGCCGTGGCGGAGGCGTCCGACGCGGACGTCGCCTGGTCGCTGCTCTCCGCACGGTCCGCCATGGAGCACCGCGCCGTGGTCACGGGCCACACCCGCCAGGAGCTCCTGCGCGGCCTCGACGCCGTCATCTCCGGCGAGCACGCTCCGCACACCGTCCTGGACCGCGCGAAGTCGGGTCGCTCCCTGGCCCTGGTGTTTTCGGGTCAGGGGTCTCAGCGGGTGGGTATGGGGCGTGAGCTGGTGTCTCTGCCGGGGTTCGGTGAGGTGTTCGAGGAGGTGTGCGGTGCTTTTGACGGGTTGTTGGAGGTGCCGTTGCGTGAGGTGTTGTGGGCCGAGGAGGGTTCGGACACCGCGGCTCTGATCGATGAGACGGTGTACACGCAGACGGGTCTGTTCGCTTTTGAGGTGGCGCTGTTCCGGTTGTTGGAGCGGTGTGGGGTGCGTCCTGATTATGTGATGGGACATTCGGTGGGTGAGTTGGCTGCCGCGTATGTGGCGGGTGTCTGGTCGCTTGAGGATGCGGTGCGGGTGGTGGCTGCCCGCGGCCGTTTGATGCAGGCGTTGCCCGCGGGTGGTGTGATGGTGTCGCTGGAGGCGTCCGAGGAGCAGGTTCTCGGGTGGATTGCCGGGGCCGGGGTGGGTGGCTCGGTGTCGCTGGGTGCGGTCAACGGCCCGTCTTCGGTGGTCGTTTCGGGTGCCGAGGTGGCGGTCGGGAGGGTGGCGGGGCTGGCACGGGCTGCCGGGTGCCGCACTCGGAAGCTGCGGGTGAGCCGGGCGTTCCATTCGCCGTTGGTGGAGCCGGTGCTGGAGGAGTTCGCGGCGGTGTTGCGCGAGGTGTCCTTCAGCGAGCCGGGCATTGCTGTGGTGTCGAATGTGACCGGTTTGGTGGCGGAGGCGGGCGAGTTGGCTTCGGTCGAGTACTGGGTGCGTCATGTCCGGGAGGCCGTGCGGTTCGGGGATGGTGTGGAGTGCCTGGTCGGGCGGGGTGTGACCGAGTTCGTCGAGGTCGGTCCCGAAGCGGTGCTCTCCGGTCTGGTGCAGGGCCGTGGTGAAGGTGTGGTCGCGGTTCCTTCGGTGCGGGTGGGGCAGGGTGAGCTGGCGTCGTTCGTTCAGGGGCTGGCGCGTCTGCATACTCGCGGCATCCCGGTGTCGTGGCCGGTGCTGCGTCCCGGACGCCGGGTCGCGTTGCCCACGTACGCCTTCAACCGGCAGCGCTACTGGCTGGACGCCCCCGCCGCCACCGGTGAGGAGCACACCTCCGAGCTCGACCAGGCCTTCTGGTCCGCGGTGGAGGGCGAGGACATGGAGGTCCTGGCCCGCACCCTGGGTGTCGACGAGGAGGAGCGGCAGGCGCCGCTGCGGGAGATCCTGCCGGTCCTCGCCGACTGGCGCCGCAGGTCCAAGGAGCGTTCGGACCTCGGCGAGCTCTGCTACGACGTGAACTGGCGTCCCCTCGCCGAACCGGCCGCACAGCCGACCGGCACCTGGCTGAAGATCACCGCGGGTGGCACGGCGGCCGCCGAGTGTGTCGCGACGCTGGAGCGGCAGGGCCTCGATGTCGTGACCGTGGACGTCTCCGCCGACCTCGAGGGCGCCACGAACCCCGGCGCCCTCGCCGAGCGGCTCCGTGCCGTGGTCGCGGACACGCCCGTGCGCGGAGTGCTGTCCCTCCTCGCGCTGGCGGAGGGCCAGGGCGACGCCTGGCCGCTGGCCGCCACCCACGCGCTGGTGCGCGCCCTGGGCGAGGCGGACGTGCCGGCACCCCTGTGGTGCGTCACCCAGGGCGCCGTCGCCGTCGCCGCTGAGGAGACCAGGCCGGGCCAGGCGCAGGTCTGGGGCCTCGGCCGCGTGGCCGCGCTGGAGCACCCGGAGCGCTGGGGCGGTCTCATCGACCTGCCCGAGGAGTTCGGGGCGCGGGACACCGCACGGCTGGGCGCCGTCCTGGCCGGGACCACCGGCGAGGACCAGGTGGCGCTGCGCGTCGGCGGACTCCTCGCCCGGCGGCTGCGGCGCGCCCCCCTCGCGGTCACGGTGGACGGCGTGGGCTGGACCCCGCGCGGCACGGCCCTGGTCACCGGCGGCACCGGCGCCCTGGGCGCCCACGTGGCCCGCTGGCTGGCGCGCTCGGGCGTGGAGCACCTGGTGCTGACCAGCCGCAGGGGCCGCCAGGCTCCCGAGGCCGCAGCCCTGGAAGCCGAACTGACCGGCCTGGGAGCCATGGTGACCATCGCCGCGTGCGACGTCGCCGACCGGGGCGCGCTGGACGCGCTGCTCGGCGAGCTCGCCGCCGACGGTGTTCGCGTCACGTCGGTGCTGCACACCGCGGGCGTCGCCCAGTCCAGCCGCATCGACGAGACACAAGCGCACGACGTGACCGCCATCAGCGCGGGCAAGGCCGACGGCGCACGCCACCTCGACGAAGCCTTCGCCGACACCGAGCTGGACACGTTCGTGCTGTTCTCCTCCACGGCCGGCGTCTGGGGCGGTGCCGGACAGGGCGCCTACGGAGCCGCCAACGCCTACCTCGACGCGCTCGCCGAACGGCGCAGGGCGCGCGGCGCCGTCGCCACCTCGGTGGCGTGGGGGCCGTGGAGCGAGGGCGGCATGGCGGCCCAGGGCGACGCCGAGGCGCACCTGCGCCGACGCGGCGTGCGGGCGCTCGCACCGGACACTGCGCTGACCCTGCTCCGGCACGCGATCGACCAGCGGGTGACCTGCCTGACGGTGGCCGACGTCGAGTGGGAGAAGTTCGCCCTGTCGTACACCTCGACGCGGCCCAGCACCCTGCTGTCCGACATTCCCGAGGCCCTGCGGGCGCAGGCACCGGCCGAGCCCGCCGAGGACGGCGCCGACGAGCTCGTCCGACGCCTTTCCGGGCTCTCCGGCGCCGACCGGCAGCAGGCGCTGACCGAGCTGGTGCGCACACATGCGGCGGCCGTGCTCGGACACACGGGGATCGCGGCGATCGAGGCGGACAAGCCGTTCCGCGACGTGGGCTTCGACTCGCTCGCGGCGGTCGAATTCCGCAACCGGCTGACCGAGGCCACCGGGCTCGCCGTGTCGGCCACCTCGATCTTCGACTACCCCACCCCGGCCGAACTCGCGGAGCACCTGCGCTCCGAACTGGGCGAGGGCGAACTGTCGGATAAGTCCGTGCTCGCCGAGATCGACCGTCTTGAGGGAAGGCTCGCCGCGGTCGCGGCCCAGGCCGCCCCCTCGCCGGACGTCCTGGCCAGGCTGACGGCCCTGGCGGAGCGCTGGTCCTCGGACGCGCCCCGCGAGGCGGCGGCCGAGCACCTGCGGTCCGCGTCGCGCGACGAGGTCTTCGACTTCATCGAGAACGAGCTCGGCCTGTGAACCACAGCAGTCCGGGAAACACGAACGGGCCAGCGCACGACGGCAGGCCCCTGAGCACGAACGAGCCGGCGCACCCCGGCGGAACCGCGCGCACGAGTGGCGAGCGGCAAGGCGTAAGGCGGCGAGACACACGAATGGGATCCACCATGGATGAGGACAAGACTCTCGACTACCTCAAGCGGGTCACCGCCGACCTGCACAAGGTCCGCGGCCGACTGCGCGAGGTCGAGGACGCCGAGCGGGAGCCCATCGCCATCGTGGGGATGGGCTGCCGGTTCCCCGGCGGCGTCGGCTCCCCCGAGGAGCTGTGGAAGCTGGTGGTCCAAGGGGCCGATGGCGTCAGCGAGTTTCCCACGGACCGCGGCTGGGACCTGGCCGCGCTCTTCGAGGGCGGTCCCGGTCAGGAGGCAGGATCGGCCACCCGCGCCGCCGCGTTCCTGCACGACGCCCCTGACTTCGACGCGGACTTCTTCGGGATCTCGCCGCGCGAGGCCCTCGCCATGGATCCGCAGCAGCGCCTCCTCTTGGAGACTTCCTGGGAGGCCATCGAGCGGGCCGGGCTCGACTCCAGGGCGCTGCGCGGCAGCAGGACCGGTGTGTTCGTCGGCACCAACGGCCAGGACTACGCCACCTTGATGCTCGGCAACAACCAGTCCGAGCTGGCCGGTTTCATGGGCATCGGCAACGCCGCGAGCGTCGCCTCCGGCCGCATCGCCTATACCTTCGGCTTCGAGGGCCCGGCGCTCACCGTCGACACGGCCTGCTCGTCCTCCCTGGTCGCGCTGCACCTGGCCGCGCACGCGCTGCGCAAGGGCGAGTGCACGATGGCCCTCGCGGGCGGCGTGACGATCATGTCGACGCCCAGCATGTTCACCGAGTTCACCAAGCAGCAGGGCCTCGCCTCCGACGGCCGCGTCAAGGCGTTCGCGGCCGCGGCCGACGGCACCGCCTGGGGCGAGGGCGTCGGCGTGTTGCTCGCCGAGCGGCTCTCGGACGCGCGCCGCAACGGCCACCGCGTCCTTGCCGTGCTGCGCGGCTCCGCCGTCAACCAGGACGGCGCGTCCAACGGCCTGACCGCGCCCAACGGCCCCGCGCAGCAGCGCGTCATCCGCCAGGCGCTCGGCAACGCCCGTCTGGCGGCCGCCGAGGTCGACGTCGTCGAGGCGCACGGCACCGGCACCACGCTCGGCGACCCGATCGAGGCCCAGGCACTGCTCGCCACGTACGGCCAGGACCGCCCCGAAGGCCGCCCGCTGCTGCTCGGTTCCGTGAAGTCCAACATCGGCCACACGGCGGCCGCCGCGGGCGTGGCCAGCGTCATCAAGACCGTGCTCGCCCTCCAGCACGGCATCGTGCCGCCCACCCTGAACGTGGACGAGCCCACCCCGCACGTCGACTGGAAAACGGGCGACGTCCGCCTCGTCACTGAGGCCACCGACTGGCCGAGCACCGGGCAGCCGCGCCGCGCGGGCATCTCCGCGTTCGGCGTGAGCGGCACCAACGCCCACGTGATCCTGGAGCAGTTCGAGGACGAAGTTGCCGAGGCCGATTCCGCCGGAATACCCTCCGAGACCCCCGCGCCGCTCGCCGCGGACGGCGCCACCGTGCCGTGGGTCATCTCGGGCCACACCCCCCGTGCGCTGCGCGAACAGGCCGCCCGGCTGTGCGAGGTCGCCGCCGACACCGCCGCAGACATCCTCGGCACCGGCCGCGCGCTCGCCCTGCACCGCACCGCGCTGCGGCACCGTGCCGTCATTCTGTCGGGGGACCGGGACGGGCTGCTCTCCGGTCTCGATGCCGTCGCCGGGCAGGAGACCTCCGCGCACGTCAGGACGGGCGAGGCTGCCTCGTCCGATGCGAAGGTGGTGTTCGTCTTCCCCGGCCAGGGTTCCCAGTGGGCGGGCATGGCCATCGACCTCATGGCCGCGTCCCCGGTGTTCGCCGAGGCCATGCGCGAGTGCGCCGACGCGCTGGCTCAGCACCTCGACTGGGACCCGGTCGAACTGCTGCGAAGCGGCGAGAAGCTGGAGCGCGACGACGTCGTCCAGCCCGTGCTGTGGTCCGTCATGGTCTCCCTCGCGCGGCTGTGGCGCTCCCTGGGCGTCGTGCCCGCCGCTGTCGTCGGCCACTCGCAGGGCGAGATCGCCGCCGCCTGCGCGGCCGGTGCGCTGTCGCTGGCGGACGGCGCCCGCCTCGTGGCCCTGCGCAGCCGGGTGTTCAACGAGCACCTGTCGGGCAAGGGCGCCATGTACTCGCTCTCCGCGACGCCCGAGCAGGCCGCCGCGCTCATCGGGGGCCGGGCCGGAGTGTGGATCGCCTCGGCCAACGGCCCCGAGTCCACCGTCGTGGCCGGCGACCTCGACGCGCTCGCCGAGGTGAACGCCGAGGCCGAGGCCGCCGGGCTGCGGCCGCGGAAGGTCGGCATCGAGTACGCGTCCCACACCCCGCACACCGAGCGGGTGCGCGAGCAGCTCCTCGACCTTGCCGCGCCGGTCGCCCCGCGCGCCGGGGACACACCGATGTACTCGACCGTCAGCGCCGCGCCCGTGCCCGGCGAGACGCTCGACGCCGAGTACTGGTACCGCAACCTGCGCGAGCCCGTCCGCTTCCACGAGACCATCCAGCTGCTCCTGGACGAGGGCAACACCGCCTTCGTGGAGGTCAGCCCGCACCCGGTCCTGATGACCGCGGTCCAGGACACGGTCGCGAACCAGCCGGCAGGCGCCCGCTCCGCCACCGTCACCGGCACCCTGCGCAGGAACGACGGCGGCACCCGCAGGCTCCTGACCTCCCTGGCTCAGCTGTGGACCGGCGGTGTCCACGTCGACTGGGACGCGGTGTACGCCACCGACGCCACCGACGTCGTCGACCTGCCCACCTACGCCTTCCAGCGCCGCCGCTACTGGCTCTCCGCGGGTACCGGCGGCGCGGCCGACGTCTCCGGCGCCGGGCTCTCCCACGTGGGGCACCCGCTGCTGTCCGCGGGCGTCGAGGCCGCCGACGGCGACCGCTACGTACTCACCGGCAGGATCTCCACCCGCACCCACCCCTGGCTCGCCGACCACCAGGTCCTCGGCCGTGTCCTCGTGCCCGGTACCGCTCTGGTCGAACTCGCTCTGCGCGCGGGCGAGTACGCGGGCTGTGACCAGATCGCCGAACTCATCCTGGAAAGTCCGCTGGCCCTGGCCGCCGAAGGACCTGGCGTCGACGTCCAGGTCACCGTCGGCGAGGCCGACCAGGCCGGTGCCCGCCAGGTGCGGATCTTCTCCCGCGCCGCCGGTGCCGACGGTGGCGCGCAGGAGTGGACGGGCCACGCCAGTGGCACCCTGACCGCGGAGCCCGCCGCCGCGCCCGTGGCCGAGCAGTCCGCCTGGCCGCCGGCCGACGCGACGCCGGTGCCCGTCGAGGGCCTGTACGAACGGCTGACCGAGTGGGGCTACGCCTACGGTCCCGTCTTCCAGGGGCTGCGCGCCCTGTGGCGGCGCGGCGACGAACTCTTCGCCGAGGTCGCCCTGGACGAGCGGGGCGGCGCGGACGCAGCCGGCTTCGGCGTGCACCCGGCGCTGGTCGACGCGGCCCTGCACAGCCAGATCGCCACCGCCCTCGACCAGGAGAGCGGCGTCGAGCCGAGGCTGCCGTTCTCCTTCGGTGGGGTACGCCTGCACGCCACCGGAGCCACCACGGCCCGCGTCCGGCTCACCCCGAACGGTGCCAGCTCCCTGTCCCTGACGATGACCGACTCCGCGGGTCTGCCCGTGCTCACCATCGACGAGCTCACCTCGCGGCCCGTGGCTGCCGCCGACATCCGCGAACGGCCGCGCGTGGACGGCCTGTTCCGCCTCGACTGGGTCACGTTGCCCGAGGCCCCCGCACAGTCCGGGCAGAGCCCGGCCGTGCTCGGGGGCGCGGGCGACCTCGCCGAAGGCGCCGAGGGAGCCGTCCGGTTCGCCGACCTCGCCGCGCTCCAGGAGGCCGTACGCACCGGCGAGGAACTGCCCGGCGTGGTGCTGCTGCCCGTGCCCGCGGGAGGCGACGACACCGTGGCCGCCACCCGCGAGGTGACCGGCGCCGTCCTCGACGCGCTGCAGGCCTGGCTCGCCGCCGAGGAGACCGAGACCGCCACCCTCGCGGTCGTCACCCGTGGCGGAGCCGCCGCCGTGCCCGGCGACAGCACCGACCCGGTGCACTCCGCGGTCCGCGGCCTGGTGCGCTCGGCCTGCTCCGAGAACCCCGGCAGGATCGTCCAGATCGACCTGGACAGCGACGCCCGCTCGGCCGCCGCCCTGCCCGCCACAATCACCGCCGCCGTGGCCGCGGGGGAGACGGAGAGCGTGGTGCGCGCGGGCGCCCCGCTGGTGCCCCGGCTCGCCCGCGTGGTGCCCGCCGACACCCTCGCCCCGCCCGCCGACGGCGCGTGGAGCCTCGACGTGGACGGCAGCGGCACCCTCGAAGGGCTGCGGCTCGTGTCGTGCCCGCAGGCCGAGGCGCCGCTGGCCGACGGCCAGGTGCGCGTCGAGGTCCGGGCGACCGGCGTGAACTTCCGCGACGTCCTGCTCGCCCTCGGCGTGGTCGACGTCGCCAAGTCCTTCACCGAGATGGCCTTCGGCTCCGAGGGCGCGGGCTTCGTCACCGAGGTCGGCCCCGGCGTCACCGGCGTTTGTGTCGGCGACCGCGTCATGGGCCTGCTGTCCGGCTCGTACGCGGGACCGCTGGCCGTCACCGACGCCCGCACCATCGCGCCGATCCCCACCGGCTGGTCGTTCGCCCAGGCCGCCGCCGTGCCCACCGTGTTCCTCACCGCCTACTACGCGCTGCAGGACCTCGCCCGCGTCAAGGAGGGCGAGTCGCTGCTCGTCCACGCCGCGGCCGGCGGCGTCGGCATGGCCGCCGTCCAGCTCGCACGCCACTGGGGCATCGAGGTGTACGCCACCGCCAGCGAGCCCAAGTGGCCGACCGTGCGCGCCTCCGGCATCCCCGCCGAACGCCTCGCCTCCTCGCGCACCCTGGACTTCGCCGAGACCTTCCGCGCCGCAAGCGGCGGCCGGGGCGTCGACGTCGTCCTCAACTGCCTGGCACGGGAGTTCACCGACGCCTCGCTCGACCTCCTGGTCCCCGAGGGCCGGTTCATCGAGATGGGCAAGACCGACATCCGTGAGCCGGAGGCCGTCAACACCTCCTGGCCCGGCACGTTTTACCGCTCCTTCGACCTCGGTGAGGCGGGCGCCGGGCGCATCGGCGAGATGCTCACCCACCTCGCTCAGCTCTTCGAGGAAGGCGTGCTCTCCCCGCTGCCGGTGACCACCTGGGACGCCCGCCGGGCGCCCGAGGCCTTCCGCTACCTCAGCCAGGCCAAGCACGTCGGCAAGGTCGCCCTCACCATTCCCACGGCGACCCTGGACGGCACCGTCCTGGTCACCGGCGGCACCGGCTCCATCGGCGCCTCCGTGGCCCGGCACCTGGCCGAGCGGTACGGCGTCACGGACCTGGTGCTCACCAGCCGCCGCGGCCCCGAGGCGCCCGGCGCCGCCGAACTCGTCGCGGAGCTCGCCGAACTCGGCGCCACCGCCCGCGTCGTGGCCTGCGACGCCGCCGAACGCGCCGACCTCGCACGTCTGTTGGACGGCATCGAAGACCTGCGGGGCGTGGTGCACGCCGCGGGCGTCATCGACGACGGAGTGATCACGGCTCTGAACCGCGAGCGGTTCGACACGGTGCTGCGCCCCAAGGCCGACGCCGCCTGGCACCTGCACGAGCTCACCCGCGGCAAGGACCTCGCCCTCTTCGCGTTGTTCTCCTCCGCCTCCGGAGTGTTCGGCGCGCCCGGCCAGGCCAACTACGCCGCGGCCAACGCCTTCCTGGATGGCCTCGCGCACCGCCGCCGCCGCCTCGGACTGCCCGCACAGTCCCTGTCCTGGGGGCTGTGGGCGCAGGCCAGCGGGATCACCGGCGAGCTCGACAAGGCCGACCTCGACCGGATGGCACGTACCGGTGTACGCGCCCTGTCCACCGCCGACGGTCTCGCCCTCTTCGACGCCGCCACCGGCGACAACCACACCCACACCGTCCCCGTGCAGCTGGACCCCTCCAGGTTCACCGGCGACGTCGCGCCCCTGCTGCGCGGCCTGGTCAAGGCCCCCGCCAAGCGGACGGCGTCCACCGCCGCCGCGGACACCGGGGCGGGCGGCGGGCTCGCCGAACGCCTGGCGCGGCTGTCCCCGAAGGAGTGCGAGGAGCTACTCACCGAGGAGGTGCGCCGGCAGGCCTCGGTCGTCCTCGGCCACGACGACACCGAGATCGTGGGCGCTGAGCGGCCGTTCAAGAACCTCGGCTTCGACTCGCTCACCACCGTCGAGCTGCGTAACCGGCTCAACGCCGCCACCGGTCTGCGGCTCTCGGTCACCCTGCTGTTCGACCACCCCACGCCCGCGGCCGTCGCAGCCCACCTCAAGCGGCAGCTGCTCCCGGAGATCGACCCGGCCGCGCTCGCCGCGAGCCAGCTCTCCGCCCTGGAGGCGCTGCTCGACGAGGTCACCGAGGACGACCCAAGGCGCGCGAACCTCACCGTGCGGCTGCGGGCGGTGCTCGCGAAGTGGACCGGGAGCGAGGCCGTGGGCGACGCGGTCAGCCTGGCCGACGTGACCGACGCGGAACTGTTCGAGCTCATGGACAACAGGCCATGGTCCAGCTGACCGGCAGGCGGGTCACGCCGCCCGCCATGTGAATCCACCTGCTGACTGTATTTGCTGGACCGGAAGAGGAATGGATGTCGAACGAGCAGAAGCTCCGCGAGTACCTGAAGCAGGCGGTTGCCGACGCCCGCGACTCCTACGCACGGCTGCGCGCCGTCGAGGAGGCCGCCCGTGAGCCGCTCGCCGTCATCGGCATGAGCTGCCGGTTCCCTGGTGGGGTGCAGACCCCCGAGGACCTGTGGGAGCTGGTCGCCGAAGGGCGCGTGGGCATCGCGGACTTCCCCGCGGACCGCGGGTGGGACCTGGGGGCCCTCTACGACCCGGAGGGGCTGCGCCCGCGCAGCTCGTACATCCGCAAGGGCGGATTCATCGACGGCGCCGCGGACTTCGACGCCGAGTTCTTCGAGATATCCCCGCGCGAGGCCCTCGCCATGGACCCGCAGCAGCGGGTGCTCATGGAGGCCTCCTGGGAGGCGTTCGAGCGGGCCGGGATCGACCCGGGCACGCTGCGCGGCGAGAGCGCGGGGGTCTTCGTCGGCGGCGTCCTGTCCGGCTACGGCTCGAACGTGGGCACCACGCAGGACAGTGAGGGCTACCTGCTGACCGGCAACGCCTCCAGCATCTTCTCCGGCCGCCTCTCCTACACGTACGGGTTCGAGGGGCCCGCCGTCACCGTCGACACCGCCTGTTCCTCCTCGCTGACCGCGCTGCATCTCGCGGCGCAGTCGCTGCGCACCAAGGAGAGCTCGCTGGCCGTGGTGGGCGGCGTGATGGTGATGTCGACGCCGGCCGCCTTCACCGAGTTCAGCAAGCAGCGCGGGCTTTCCCAGGACGGCCTCGTCAAGGCGTTCGCGGCCGCGGCCGACGGCACCGCCTGGGGCGAGGGCGTCGGCGTGTTGCTCGTCGAGCGGCTCTCGGACGCGCGCCGCAACGGCCACCGCGTCCTGTCCGTCATCCGCGGCTCCGCAGTCAACCAGGACGGCGCCTCGAACGGCCTGACCGCGCCCAACGGTCCCTCCCAGCAGCGGGTCATCCGCTCGGCGCTCGCCAACGCGGGGCTCGCCGCGTCCGACATCGACGCCCTGGAGGCGCACGGCACCGGCACGACCCTGGGCGACCCGATCGAGGCCCAGGCGCTCCTCGCCACGTACGGCCAGGACCGTCCCGAAGGCCGCCCGCTGCTGCTCGGCTCGGTGAAGTCCAACATCGGCCACACGCAGTCGGCGGCCGGTATCGCGGGCGTCATCAAGATGGTGCTCGCCCTGCAGCACGGCGTGGTGCCGCCCACCCTGAACGTGGACGAGCCCACCCCGCACGTCGACTGGACGGCGGGCGCCGTCGAGCTGGTGACCGAGGCCGTCGCCTGGCCCGAGACGGGCAGGCCGCGGCGTGCAGCGGTGTCCTCGTTCGGCATCAGCGGAACCAACGCCCACGTCATCCTCGAACAGGCCCCCGAGGCCGAGGAGCCGGAGGCCGAGGAGCCGTCCGCGGGCGACGCGGCGATCCCGGTGCTCACCGGCGTCCCCGCTCCCTGGCCGCTGTCCGCCAAGAACGCCGCCGCGCTGTACGACCAGGGCGGCAGGCTGCGCACCTTCCTCGCCGACGCGGGCGCCCCCGACGCGGACGCCGTCGCCGCTGCCCTTGTCCGCACCCGCGCCTCCTTCACCCACCGCGCCGTCGTCTTCGGCGACGAGCGCCCCGCGGCCCTTGCCTCGCTCGCCGACGGCACGGCGGAGGCGCCCGGCCTGGTGCACGGCACCGCACGCCCCGGCGCCAAGGTCGCGTTCGTCTTCCCCGGCCAGGGCTCCCAGTGGACCGGCATGGCCACCGGACTCCTCAAGTCCTCGCCGGTCTTCGCCGAGGCCATGCGCGAGTGCGCCGACGCACTGGCGCCGCACGCCGACTGGCGGTTGCTCGACGTCCTCGGCGACGAACAGGCCCTCAAGCGCGTCGACGTGGTGCAGCCCACCCTGTGGGCCGTCATGGTCTCCCTCGCCAAGGTCTGGCAGGCCGCGGGCGTCACGCCCGATGTCGTGGTGGGACACTCCCAGGGCGAGATCGCCGCCGCCTGCGCCGCCGGCATCCTCTCCCTTGAGGACGGGGCGCGCCTGGTCGCGCTGCGCAGCCGCACCATCGCCGAGGACCTCGCGGGGCAGGGCGGCATGGTCTCCCTGGCCGCCTCCGCCGAGCGCGCCGCCGAACTCCTCGGCGGACGCGACGGCGTGTGGGTGGCCGCCGTCAACGGCCCTGGCGCGACCGTCGTCGCCGGCGCCCCCGAGGTGCTCGCCGAGGTCTCCGAGGCCGCCGGGGCCGCGGGCGTCCGTGCCCGCACCATCCCGGTCGACTACGCATCCCACACCCCGCACGTCGAAAGCATCCGCGACCGGCTCCTCCAGGTCGCCGGACCCATCGCGCCCCGCGCCGGGTCCGTACCGATGTACTCGTCGGTGACCGTGCAGCCCCTCGCCGGGGGCCGTGCCGACGCGCAGTACTGGTACCGGAACCTGCGCGAGCCCGTGCGGTTCGCCGAGACGGTCACCGCCCTCCTCGACCGCGGCATCGACACGTTCGTCGAGATCAGCCCGCACCCGGTGATCGCCCCCGCCATCGAGGACCTCGCGGCCGCGGCGGGCCACGACGACGTGGTCGTCTCGGGGACGCTCCGCCGAGACCAGGACGAGAGCACCGCCCTGACCCGCGCCGCCGCCACCCTGTGGACCTGCGGCGCCGCCATCTCCTGGGACACCTTCCTGGACGGCGCGGCCGCCACCGCGACCCCGGCCGGCCCGACCGATGCGGCCGAGCTGCCGACGTATCCGTTCCAGCGGCGCCGTTTCTGGATGGAGGGTCCCGCCAGCACCGGGGACGCCGCGGGCATCGGGCTCGACCCGGTCACCCACCCGCTGCTCGCCGCTGCCACGATCCCCGCCGAGTCCGGCGCGGCCGTCTTCACGGGCAGGATCTCCCTGCCGACGCACCCCTGGCTGGCCGACCACGTCCTCCTGGAGACCGTGCTCCTTCCCGGCACCGCCTTCCTCGAACTCGCGCTCGCCGCGGGCCGGGAGAGGGGCTGCGGCCGGGTGCAGGAGCTCACCCTGGAGCGCCCCCTCACCCTCACCGCGGACACCGGCGTCACCCTCCAGGTCCAGGTCGCCGAGGCCGACGAGTCCGGCGCGCGGACCGCCACGATCCACTCCAGGACCGGCACCGCCGACCAGGAGGAGCCCGCCGAGTGGATCCGGCACGCCACCGCCACCCTGACGGCCGAAGAGTCCCGGGAATCAGGGGAGTTCGGTGACCTCCAGGGCGCCTGGCCGCCCGCTGGCGCCACCCCCGTCGAGATGGGCGACTTCTACGGCGCGCTGTTCGAGCGCGGCTACGAGTACGGCCCCGCTTTCCAGGGCCTGCAGTCCGTCTGGCGCCGCGGCGGCGAGGTGTTCGCCGAAGTGGCCCTGCCCGAGGAGGCGGCCGCCGACGACTTCCTCGCCCACCCCGCTCTCCTCGACGCCGCCCTCCACGCCATGGGCCTGGGCGGCCTGTTCGGGGACGAGGGCGCAGTGCGCCTCCCGTTCGCCTGGTCCGGCGTACAGACCTGGACCGACGGCGCCACCTCGCTGCGCGTCCGGCTGACCGCGGCCGGTGGCGACGGCGTACGGCTGCTGGCCACGGATGCCGCGGGCACGCCCGTCGCCTCCGTGGACGAGCTCGTGCTGCGCCCGCTCTCCGCCGCCGACGTGCGCGTGGCGGCCCCCACCCGGTCGCTGTACGTCCCGCGCTGGGGCGCCTGGCGGCCCGCGACCGCCGCCGCACCCCTCACCGTCCCGTGGCACCCGGGCACCCCGCTCGCCGAAGTCATCGCCGACGACCCCGAGTTGGTGCTAATCGACTGCACCGCCCAGGACCTGCCCGGCGGCGACGACGTACCGGCCGCGGCCCACGCCCTGACCGGCGTCGTGCTGGCCCGTGTCCAGGAGTGGCTCGCCCCGGGGACGCCCACGCGGGCCAGGCTCGCCGTGCTGACCCGCGGCGCCGTCGGCATCGCGCCCGAGGACCTGCCCGACCCGGTGCAGGCCGCCGTACGCGGCTTCCTGCGCTCCGTGCAGTCCGAACACCCCGACCGCTTCGTGCTGGTGGATACCGATGGCGGGGCTGTCGGTGTTC
>NZ_JBVJWD010000083.1:18608-19193 GCF_055602785.1 Streptomyces sp. NPDC037301 | reverse complement strand
GCCACAACCACGGCATGAGCGCTTTCAGCCACACCCAGGCCCCTGGGTTTCCCGATCGTACGAAGGACCGGAATCAACCCGCCAACAAGGTAAGGAGCGTCTTCAGCGCAAAGTCACAGTCGGCTGTGACTCCGCGCGATACGTTGCCACAGCTTCCGGGCGAGCCCGCAGGTCAGCGGCTGTTGTCGGTTCACAGCCGGCCAGTTCGTCGACCGATAGTTGGCCATTCAGGACCCAGGAGTGCCGAGGCGCGCCCCAGCTGGGCGTAGGCGTCAGGTGCGGGGCGAGTCGGCGAGCGAACCCGTGTGTTTTGTTTCTGCCTGGAGCGTGCGGGCGTCACGCCCGCACGCTGACCAACGGCGATTACCACGATGGCGAGGCGTCTGGCGTCGGGTTGGCGGCTCTTGAGGGTCTTGTCCGGGCTACTCGTAGTAGATGGACGTACGATGCGGCGGGGCCCGGTCTTGGCACCGCTGCGCTCTGTCCGGCAGCCGGGTCAGGCGACGATCCTGAACCGCTGGCTATCCGTGCCGGCGCACTCGTACTGAACGATCGGGACGTCGTCCGCCCAGCTCTGCCCCTTCA
>NZ_JBVJWD010000083.1:13160-18509 GCF_055602785.1 Streptomyces sp. NPDC037301 | reverse complement strand
ACGTCGAGGCACTTGTCGGCGAAGGTCCGAATCTCGAAATCACCGTTGCCGACGTCCCTGATCCTGAACTGCTGGTTGGCCGTGCCGGCACACCCGTACTGGATGACCGGGACGTCGTCCGCCCGGCTCTGCTCCCTCACGTCGAGGCACTTGTCGGCGAAGGTCCGAATCTCGAAATCACCGTTGCCGACGTCCCTGATCCTGAACTGCTGGTTGGCCGTGCCGGCACACCCCGTACTGGATGACCGGGACGTCGTCCGCCCGGCTCTGCTCCCTCACGTCGAGGCACTTGTCGGCGAAGGTCCGAATCTGAAAGGTCTCGTTCTGCAGGCCTGCGCCCGACGCATTTGTGGTGGATGCTGTGGCCACAGCAGATGCTGCGAGGGCCAAAACCGTCAGGACGCGTCGCCCCGTCGTTGTTACAAACCGCATGAAACAGCCTTCTCGCATTCCCGACCCGATGCCGGGATCACACAAAGTAACGACGATATGCGCGCTAAGTGGCTTTCGTGGGGGTATGTCACGCGTTCGTGTACCAGGAGGCCCTCCCGCGCACCCTCGTCTTGGAGTCAGGCGTAGCGATCTGGCCCTGCCGTCATGCCAGGCGGAGCACGAGTATCCGTTCCAGCCGGTCAGGGTGTTGGCTGATCCCGCCGACGTTCGTGTGGCCAGCGCGTCAGGGCTTCGATCTTTTGTCGTTCGTTGGGGTGACGACCCGTGGGATGTGTCAGACCCTTGACTTCCTCAGTTGATCATTGCCCCGGACGCATTCTGGCGCCTTTCACGTTATTCACCACCGACTCAGCCCGGGAAGCACTCATGCCCGATCGGCAGGGCCCTTCTGGTTGCCCGCCGAGGTGGTGTGCAGGTCGAGGACCCAGTTCTGGCCGACGAGGTCGTGCCCGAAGCTGTTGTGGGGTTCCTCGTCGGCGAGGGTGAAGCCGAGACCCTGGTAGATCTTGCGCGCGGACACCAGCACATCGTTCGTCCACAGTGTCACCTGCCAGTAGCCGGCCTCGCACGCAAAGACCAGGCATTCCTCGACAAGGCGGGTGCCGAGGCCGAGGCCCCTGGCCTTCGGAGTGACGAGCAGGATGCGCAGTTTGGCCACCCCTGGTTCGTCGCCGGCGACGAGGAAGACGCAGCCCGCGCGCTCGCCGTCGGCCTCGGCGATCCAGGCGGCCTCCTTGGCCGGGTCGTGGTCGGCAGCGTAGTTGGCGACGATCTTGGCGACCAAGGCTTCGAAGTCGGTGTTCCAGCGAAACTGCCGGTCGTAGAACTCGCCGTGGGCCATCACCACCCAGCCCAGGTCACCGGGACGGTTGGCACGGCGCACGATGACGTGCGGCTGGTGTTCCTGCTGCGGCATGGGTCGCTCTCCTGGCCCCTCGACTGCATTCAATTGCCACTGACACAGCTGTTTCAGTAACGCTAGGCTAGTTCCATGTCCCAGGAAGCGACAATCCCGTCCGCCCGGCAGGTCGAGCTGCTGGAGGCCGCCTATCAATACGCGCTCGCGCACGGCCTGGCAGACCTGTCCCTGCGCCCGCTGGCGTCGGCCATCGGCTCCAGCCCACGCGTTCTGATGTTCCTGTTCCGGAACAAGGACGGCCTGTTCAGGGCGCTGCTGGCGCGCGCCCGCACCGACGAGCTGGCGGTCCTGGACCACCTTGCGCAAGCCGACCAGCCCATCGGCCTGGCCCCTGCGGTTGAGCAAATCTGGGCCTGGCTCGCCGCCGAAGAACATCGCCCGCTGCTACGGCTGTGGGCCGAGGCGTACGCCCGATCTCTCATCGAGCCCGACGGCGCCTGGGCAGGCTTCGCCCGCGCCACCGTGAACGACTGGCTCGACGTCCTGGCCACCTGCCAGCCACAGCCCGAGCGAGACAGCGAGGACGGCGCCACACGCCGCACCCTGGCCCTGGCCGTGCTCCGGGGCGCCCTGCTCGACCTTCTCGCCACCGATGACGAGCGCCGGGCCACCGCTGCTGTCCACCACCAGCTCGCCCTGCTGCACGCTGTTGTCACCGATATAGGCACCCTGTCGACCGGCCGACACGGCAGCCGTAGTTTGTGATCGATAGCATGCGGGTGCCGGTCAGCGGCCGGGCGGGATGGCTTCAGGTATGGGGACGGCGGCAAGGGCGCTGTCCCCGCCACCACCACGGCGACCGCCCGCACACGTCACCCAGCACCGAGACGGCCAGGGCCAGCAGCGCAGCCAGGCCACCGTCACCGATCGGCAACTGCTCGACCCCGGTACCTTCATGCGCAGGACGAAAGCCGTCCCGGTCAAGACAGAAGAGCGAAGCCGGCCCGAGGACATCGAGGACAGGCAGCACCGCACGCAGACGGGAGGCGTCGACGAGCTCTTCGTGGGACATCGTCCGCGCTGCGGCGTCCACCATCCCGGCGGCCCGCGCACTCGGCGCAGTAACGATGGCAGCGTCACCGATCCGCACGACCCCGGCCCACAACGGTAGACACATCCGCGAACCGGGCGCGACCACGACGTTCACCCCTCTCAACGGACAGAACTCGACCGGTGTGCCCGCCAGCTCCACCCATAACTCCCGGGCGCGAACGAGCAGAAGATCGTTAACTAGGAACGCGGGTATGGGCTTGCGGGCCATTGCAACGTTCGATGCCATCACCTGCGGCGGAGTCGGCATCGATACCCACGGCCTGCTGCTGGCCATCTGGGTCACCGCCGCCAGCGTCTCCGACAACCCCGGCGGCATCCACCTGCTCCCCCACATCGCCCACACAAACCCCCGCGTCACGGACGACTCGCTCACGCAGTTCGTCGGGATACTTCCGGGGGGCATCAGACGTGTGCTTCCCGTCTGCCCAGGCGATCACGCTGTTACGGAATCCGGTTCAGCTCAGCCCCATATGGACCTGTCGGATTGTGCAAGTGATGCGGTCGGCATGAGGCTGGAGGCCAAGCCCGTGGGCGGCCGGACCGGGAACCCGGTGCGGCCTCGCCCAGCCGTCGAGCCGAGGATGACCACGGCTGACCAGCCTGAGAAGCCAGGGGCCATCGTTGTCGGAGCCGACGGCTCGGACTCATCGAAGCAGCCATTCGCTGGGCCGTGCGAAGGGCGGAGTTCATCCATGGTGTGGTGAAAGCGGAAACCGTTGAGGATTTCCCGCAGTTCCACGGCGCGCTCGACTGGTTACCCCACAATAGCGGCGATGAAGCGGCCCGCCAGGCGATCCGCACACACCGGCTGATCCATCGCCAGGTTCACGCCGGGCTTCAAGGCTGCCCGGCGCCTGCTGTGCCGGACGGCCTCATCCCGGAGGAGCCATGACCGGCAGCATCTCCCGTCTCCCTCACCCTCCAGAAAGAAAGTGATCAGCGTGGCCCGGAACTGCCGTCTGATCCTGAGCTCGCCGTCCGAGGTCTGGGGCCTGCTGTCCGACGGCCACCGCTTCGGGGAGTGGGTGACAGGAACCCAGCAGGTCCTCGCCGCGGACCCGCATTGGCCAGAAGTAGGCGCCCGCCTGAAAGTCCGAGTTGGTGCTGGCCCCCTGACCCTCGACGACACTTGCGTCGTCCGCATCTGCGAACCGCAACACCGCCTCGAACTGGAAGCCAAGGCAGATCCTTTCGGCGCAGCCCGCATCGCCATGAACTTGATCCCCTGGGGCGAGAACACCCTCTTCGTTCTCGACTGGCACCCCCTCCGGGGCCCCGGCACCCGGATGCACGGACTCCCCGTGGATTACATCGTCGCGGTCCGTAACGGCATGATGCTGACGAAGCTGGCCCGGATCGCGATGCGTGAGCATGGCGGAAGCGCTTGAGGCGCACTGCTTCGGACTCGCAGCCGCGCGGATCACCCCGTCCCCACAGATAAGGACGGCATCATGCCCGACGCGCTGGACGCGCTGGACGCGCTCGTCGCGGCGGAACGGCCCAAGCTGCTGTATCCGGTGCCCAACTTCCAGCACCCGACCGGCCGGACGCTGCCACTCACAGGCCTGCGAGCCGTAGCGGAGGTGGCGGCACGGCGCGGACTCTGGGTCGTCGAGGACGACCCGTACGGCGAGCTGCGCTTCAGCGGCGAACCGGTGCGGTGGATCTCGGGCTGCGCCGGGGCAGAGGACCGCACAGTGCTGCTGAGCAGCTCCTCCAAAGTGATGGCCCCGGGCTTCCCCGAGGAGCGACAGAGACTTGTTCGCTCATACCAACAGCACGCGAGGCTGGTGCTCACGAGCATCGAGTCTCTCCAGGAAGCCACCAGGCGCGTCTTCGGCAGCTACTCCTCCCTCGTGTCCGGAGAGCAGAACGGAGTGATCAATCGGTTGACCATCGTGTCGACGATCTTCCTGCCGCTCTCGTTCCTGACTGGCTTCTTCGGCATGAACTTCACGTACATGACCAACGAGCTCGAGAGCAAGGTCGTCTTCTGGCTGCTCGCCGCAGGGTTGCAGGCGATCGTCCTGCTCATCGCTCTCTACATGCTGCACCGCACCCGCATCTGGCGGAAGCTGCGCGAAGAAGACAACGCCGATGACCTGGGAGCCCACGCGCGGCCGACATCCGGCATCGGCAGGCGCAGCTCCAACCCTGGCAGGTGATACGTCGACGTGAGCAGCACTCCGGACACGGACACCGGGCGTCGTGGGCCGCCTGCCTTCGGAGTTCTCCTCTGTTCCGAAACCGCGAAAGTGCGGTCGGGGAAACCGGTATCGGTGATGCTCACGGCCTTCCGCCGCGCGGCCGTACGGGAGTTGCCATGCTCGTCGATGGCAGTCAGGTCAACGACCCGGCCGGCGTCGAGCCGTCCGCGGGCGGCAAGAGAGCGCTGCTCGGTGAGGAACGTACCGGTGGGGGTGGTGAAGGGGATCGCGAGGTGGTCGTGGGCGTGGTGGCTGTCGGCGACGCTGGTGCGGCCGAACGCGCGGGAGTGGACCTGGCGGCCGTGGCCAGGCTGCTGGCCGACGGGACCCGGGCCACCGTGTACGCGCCCGCTCAGCGGGCCACCGGCCTGGGCTGGGTCACCGGCATCGGCCGCACCGGCGCGGTCGTCGGCCCCTGGCTCGGCGGCGCCGTCATCGAGGGCGGCAACGCCGGCCTCGGATTCACCACCTTCGCCGTCACCGCCGTGCTGGGCGCGGTGGCGATCTGCCTGGTGCCGATCGCGCGTCGCACCCGGTGCGAGCCCGCCGCGCAGCAGACCTCAGCACTGTCCGGTGCGATCGGCTGACGCCCCGCCCCACCCCACCTCGCGAGTGACGCGATCGGACGCGGGGGGGGGGGGGGGGGGGGGGGGAGGGGAGGGCGGGGGGGGGGGGGGGGGGGGGGGGGGGGGGGGGGGGGGGGAGGCGGGGGGGGGG
>NZ_JBVJWD010000083.1:0-13150 GCF_055602785.1 Streptomyces sp. NPDC037301 | reverse complement strand
CCCCCAGGCAACCCCCCCCCCCCCCCCCCCACACCCCCCCCCCCCCCCCCCCCCCCCCCCCCCGCGTCCGTTCGATGCGGCGGGTGCGCCTGGAAACCCCGACGTCCGGAGCCGTTGACGAACCGGTGCCATGGGATCAGAATGAGGCATCAACATGAACTTAAGTTCACCTGACGAACACAAAAAGGCGGGCGGATGGACAAGGTGGTCGCCTCAGCCACAGAGGCCGTGGCAGATGTCCACGACGGAGCGTCGTTCGCGGTCGGTGGCTTCGGCCTCAGCGGCGTACCGAACACGCTGATCCAGGCGGTGTTCGACACCGGAGTCGGCGGACTGGGCGTGGTCTCCAACAACTGCGGCGCGATGGACTCCGGTCTTGCGGTCCTGCTTTCGGCGGGCCGGATCGCCCGGGTCACGGGCAGCTACATCGGCGCGAACAAGGAATTCGCCCGGCAGTACCTCGCCGGTGAGCTGGAGGTCGAGCTCATCCCCCAGGGCACCCTGGCCGAGCGGCTGCGCGCCGGCGGTTGCGGCATCCCCGCCTTCTTCACGCCGGCCGGCGTCGGCACGCAGGTCGCCGACGGCGGACTGCCCTGGCGCTATGACGGCACGGGCGGGGTCTCGGTGGCATCGCCACGCAAGGAGACCCGCGTGTTCGACGGTGTCGAGTACGTGCTGGAGCGGGGTATCACCACCGACTTCGCACTGGTCCGGGCGGCCAGGGGGGACCGGCACGGCAACCTGGCCTTCAACAAGTCGTCCCGCAACTTCAATCCGCTGGCAGCCATGGCGGGCCGGATCACGATCGCCGAGGTCGAGGAACTGGTCGAGCCGGGCGAGATCGACCCGGACCAGGTCCATCTGCCGGGCATCTTCGTCCAGCGGGTGGTGGCGCTCACTGCCGAACAGGCCGTGGACAAGAAGATCGAGAAGCGCACGACCCGGGAGGTGTCGGCCTGATGGCCTGGACGCGAGACGAGATGGCCGCCCGCGCGGCCCGCGAGCTCGGCGACGGCGAGTACGTGAACCTCGGCATCGGGCTGCCCACGCTGATCCCCAACCATCTCCCCGCCGGTGTTCAGGTCGTCCTGGAGTCGGAGAACGGCATCCTCGGCACCGGCCCGTTCCCCTACGAGGACGAGGTCGACCCGGACCTGATCAACGCCGGCAAGGAGACCGTCACCGTCCTGCCCGGTGCCTCTTTCTTCGACTCGGCGCTCTCCTTCGGGATGATCCGCGGCGGCCACATCGACACCGCCGTGCTGGGCGCCATGCAGGTCTCCGCCCGCGGCGACCTCGCCAACTGGGCCGTTCCCGGCAAGCTGGTCACCGGCATCGGCGGGGCCATGGACCTGGTGCACGGGGCCCGGCGGGTCATCGTGACGATGACCCACACCGCCAAGGACGGCAGCCCGAAGATCGTCGAGGAGTGCACGCTGCCGCTCACCGGCCGGACCTGCGTCGACCGTGTCATCACCGACCTCGGCGTCCTGGACGTCACCGACGACGGCCTCGTCCTGGTGGAGAGCGCCCCGGGCGTCACCGCCGAGGAGATCCGGCGCCTGACCGCCGCCCCGGTCCGGACCACCGCGGCCACCGAAAGGAGCGCGTGATGACCCGTCAGCTGCGCGACGTCTACATCGTCGACGCCGTCCGCACCCCGGTCGGCAAGTACGGGGGCGCCCTGTCCGGGGTGCGCCCCGACGACCTCGCCGCCGGAGTGCTGCGGTCCCTGCTGATCCGTACGCCGGACCTCGACCCTGCCCGGATCGACGACGTCCTCTTCGGCAATGCCAACGGCGCCGGCGAGGAGAACCGCAACGTCGCCCGAATGGCCGTGCTGCTCGCCGGACTGCCCGTCACCGTCCCCGGCAGCACCGTCAACCGGCTGTGCGCCTCCGGCCTCGAAGCCGTGATCCAGGCCGCCCGCGCCATCGCGGTCGGCGATGCCTCGGTCGCCGTCGCGGGCGGCGTGGAGTCGATGAGCCGCGCCCCCTGGGTGCTGCCCAAGCCCTCGCGTGCCTTCCCGGCCGGCAATCAGGAGCTGTTCTCCACCACGATCGGCTGGCGCATGGTCAACAGGCGCCTGGAGCCGCAGTGGACCGTCCCGCTCGGTGAGGGCGCCGAGCTGATCGCCGACCGGTACGGCATCACCCGCGAGCAGCAGGACGTTTTCGCCGTGGCGAGCCACGAGAAGGCCGCCCGCGCCTGGAAGGACGGCCTGTACGACGGCGAGGTCGTGCCCGTCGAGGGTGTCGGCCTCACCCGCGACGAGACCATTCGGGACAACACCTCGCCACAGTCGCTGGCCGGGCTGAAGCCAGTTTTCCGCCCGGACGGTACGGTCACCGCCGGCAACGCCTCGCCGCTCAACGACGGCGCCGCCGCGCTGCTGCTGGTGGACGAGGAGGGCCTGAAGGCCACCGGCCGTGAGCCGCTGGCCCTCGTCCGCGCCTCGGCCGTCACCGCCGTCGAGCCGCAGCACTTCGGACTCGGCCCCGTCGAGGCCGTCAGGAAGGCCCTGACCAGAGCAGGCCGCGGCTTCGGCGACCTCACCACGTTCGAACTCAACGAGGCCTTCGCCGCCCAGTCCCTGGGCTGTCTGGCCGAATGGCCCGGTCTCGACCCCGCGGTCGTCAACCCGCGCGGCGGAGCCATCGCCATCGGCCATCCGCTCGGTGCCTCCGGTGCCCGTATCGCCGGAGCCGTCGCCCACCAGCTCGCCGCCGCGGGCTCCGGAACCGGCCTCGCCGCCCTGTGCATCGGCGTCGGACAGGGCCTCGCCCTGGTCCTGGAAAGGTAGGAAATCCCGTATGACCACCCCCCTGACCCAAGGTCAGATCTCTGCCGAGATCGACGATCGGCGCGAGGCCTACGCCAAGGCCGTCGCCGCCGGCGCGCCCGAGCGCAGCCACCCCGACCGCGGTTACGCCCCGTACCGCAGCAGCGTCCTGCGCCACCCCGGCAAGCCGCTGGTCGCCCTGCACGACCCCGAGGCGGTGGAGCTGTCCGGCCCGGTCTTCGGCGTCACCGATGTCACCGCCCTCGACCACGACCTCACCCGGCAGCACCAGGGCGAGCCGCTCGGCGAACGGATCAGGGTCACCGGCCGGGTCCTGGACCGCGACGGCCGCCCGGTGCGCGGCCAACTGGTCGAGGTCTGGCAGGCCAACGCCTCGGGCCGCTACGCCCACCAGCGCGACGACCACCCCGCCCCGCTCGACCCGAACTTCACCGGCGTCGGCCGCTGCCTGACCGACGACCAGGGCCGGTACGGGTTCGTCACCGTCAAGCCCGGCGCCTACCCCTGGCGCAACCACGTCAACGCCTGGCGTCCGGCCCACATCCACTTCTCGCTCTTCGGTAACGCCTTCACCCAACGGCTGATCACCCAGATGTACTTTCCGGGGGACCCGCTCTTCGCGTACGACCCCATCCTCCAGTCCGTCACCGACGACTCCGCGCGCGAGCGGCTCGTCGCGACGTACGACCACGACCTGTCCATCCCCGAGTGGTCGCTCGGCTACCGCTGGGACGTCGTCCTGGACGGTCCGGCCGCCACCTGGATCGAGGAGGGCCGCTGATGTCCACCACCCCGTCTCAGACCGTGGGCCCGTTCTACGGCTACGCGCTGCCCTTCGCCAAGGGCGGCGAGATCGCCCCCGCCTGGCACCCCGACGCCCTCACCGTCCACGGGTACGTCTACGACGGCGCCGGGGCGCCCGTCCCCGACGCCGTCATCGAGATCTGGCAGCCCGCCCCCGACGGCTCCCGCCTCGGAGCACCCGGTTCGCTGCGCCGCGACCCCGTCACCGGAGCGGTCAGCGGCCGGAGCGGCGTCGGCTTCACCGGTTTCGGCCGCGTCGGAACCGACGCGGACGGCCACTACGAGCTGCGTACGCTGCAGCCCGGCGGCGTCCCCTACCTCTCCGTGATCGTCTTCGCCCGTGGTCTGCTGCACCATCTGCACACCCGGATCTACCTGCCCGGCCTGACCGACACCGCGGCCGACCCGCTGCTGGCCGGCCTGGAGCCCGAGCGCCGCGCCACACTCCTCGCCGTCGCCCACGGGGAGCGACTGCACCGCTTCGACATCCGTCTGCAGGGTGACGGTGAGCACGAGGAGACGGTCTTCCTTGCCTTCGACTGACCCCGCCGAGGACCTCGGCCTGCTCTCCCCGGGGCAGGCCGGGTCACCAGTAGAAGCCGCCACCGGCGACGCCGCGTACGTCCGCGCGATGCTGGACGCCGAAGCCGCGCTGACCCGCGCCCAGGCCGCACTGGGCCTCGTCCCCGCCGCGGCGGCGCAGGCCGTCACAGCGGCGGCGGCCGATTCCAGCCGCTACGACATCCGGGATCTCGCGCTGCGCGCCCGATCCGGCGGCAACCCCGTCATCCCGCTCGTCGCCGACCTGACCGCGGCCGTCACCGAGCACGACCGGCAGGCCGCCGCCCATGTGCACCGCGGCGCCACCAGCCAGGACATCCTGGACACGGCCGCCATGCTGGTCGCCGCCCGCGCCCTGGAATCCGTCCTCGCCGACCTCGGACGCGTGGCCGACGCCCTGGCGCGGCTCGCCGCCGAGCACCGCGACACACCGATTGCCGGACGCACGCTCACCCAGCACGCCGTGCCCACCACCTTCGGCCTCAAGGCCGCCGGCTGGCGCTCGCTGGTGCTCGACGCCCACGAACGCCTCACGGCCGTCCGGGCAGCGCTGCCCGCACAACTCGGCGGAGCGGCCGGCACCCTGGCGGCCTTCCACGCGTTCGCCGAGGCCGGCGGTGCAACCACCGACCCGGATCTGGGCCTGCGGCTGCTCGCCCACTACGCCGCCGAGACCGGACTGGCCGAGCCCATGCTGCCCTGGCACACCCTGCGCACCCCCGTCGCCGACCTGGGCGGCGCCCTCGCCTTCACCGCCGGGGCACTCGGCAAGTTCGCCGCCGATGTCCTGCTGCTGTCCCGTACGGAGATCGGCGAACTCGGCGAGGGCAGCGGCGGCGGATCCTCCGCCATGCCGCACAAGGCCAACCCGGTGCGCGCCACGCTGATCGCCGCCGCGGCCCGACAGGTCCCCGCCCTCGTGTCCGTGCTCTACGCCGGGCTCGCCGCCGAGGACGAGCGCCCGGCCGGCGCCTGGCACGCCGAGTGGCAGCCCCTGCGACAGGCCCTGCGTCTCGTCGGCGGAGCCGCCCGCGACGCCGCCGAACTGGCCGAAGGCCTGCGCGTCCATCCGGGCCGGATGCGGGACAACCTCGACGCCACCGACGGCCTGATCATCAGCGAGCGGCTCGCCGCGGTGCTGGCGGCCCTGATCGGCCGAGGCGAGGCCAGGCAGGCGCTGTCCCGGGCCTCCCGCCGCGCCGTCGAGAAGGGCATGGAACTCGACGAGGCCCTCCGGCAGGAGCCCGGCATCGCCGGCGCCCTCCCGCAGGACCGGCTGCGCGAACTGACCGACCCGACGCAGTACGCGGGCTCCGCGGGCGCCCTCGTGGACCGCGCCCTGCGCCGCACGGGCCCCACCCGGAACCAGACCTGATGAAGCGTCAGATGTTGACGGCACCGGACAGCCCCCACACCGGCCGGCGGCCGTGAGCCGTCCGCGACCCATCGCCCACCGGGCGGGCCCGCACACTCAGCACAAGGAGACCGCATGAGCACTTCTGCCCCCGCGCAGCGTCTGCTGCACCACCGCGTGGACGGCCGGGACTCCGCCCCGCCGCTGATCCTGGGCCCCTCGCTCGGCACCTCGCTGGCCGTGTGGGACCCGCAGACCCCGTCGCTGGCCCGGACCCACCGAGTGGTGCGCTGGGACCTGCCCGGCCACGGTGGCTCCCCGGCCGGCCTGCTGCCCGACGGCGGCACCGTCGCCGACCTCGGGCAGCTGGTCCTCGGTCTCGCCGACGCGCTCGGCATCGAGGAGTTCGGCTACGCCGGCATTTCGCTCGGCGGCGCCGTCGGTACCTGGCTCGCCGTGCACCACCCCGAGCGGGTCACCTCGCTCGTGATCCTCTGCTCCTCGGCCCGCTTCGGTCAGCCGGAGGGCTGGTCCGACCGCGCGGCGCTGGTACGCGCCGAGGGCACCGGCCCGGTCGCCGAGACCGCCCCCGCCCGCTGGTTCACCCCGTCCTTCGCGGCCTCCCCGGCCGCCAGGGCAGCGGTCGACGACTTGGCCGCGGCCGACCCCGGGGCCTACGCCGGGCTCTGCGACGCACTCGCCGGCTTCGACCTGCGCGCCGAACTGCCTCGTATCACCACGCCGACCCTGGTCGTTGCGGGCCGCGAGGACCTTGCGACGCCCGTCGCGCACGCCCGGGAGCTGGCCGACGGCATCCCCGGCGCTGCCCTGACCGAGGTGGCGCACGCCGCACACCTCGCCAACGTCGAACGTCCGGTGCCCGTCCTGGCCGCCCTGCTGGGGCACTTCGCGGCCGATGCCGCCCCGCCCGCCGACGATGCCTCCCGGTACGGCGCCGGCATGGCCGTGCGCCGCGCCGTGCTCGGCGACGAGCACGTCGACCGGGCGGTCACCCGCACCACCGACTTCACCGCCGGTTTCCAGGACTTCATCACCCGCTACGCATGGGGCGAGATCTGGACCCGGCCCGGACTGAGCCGCAGAACCCGCAGCTGCATCACGCTCACCGCACTGGTGGCCCACGGCCACCACGAGGAGCTGGCCATGCATGTGCGGGCCGCGCGACGCAACGGTCTCACCCCCGCAGAGATCGAGGAAGTCCTGCTCCAGTCGGCCGTCTACTGCGGTGTGCCCGCAGCGAACGCCGCTTTCGCCATCGCGAACCGCATTCTCGAAGAGGAGAACTGACCGCCATGGACCACACCACCGTCGGCATCATCGGCGGCGGCCCCGCGGGCCTGCTGCTCGCCCGGCTCCTACACAACTCCGGCGTCGACTGCGTCGTACTGGAGAGCCGTGACCGCACCTACGTCGAACAGCGCCAGCGCGCCGGCATCCTCGAGCAGAGCACGGTCGACGTGCTGCGGGAGTCCGGTGCGGGCGAGCGGCTGGACCGCGAGGGCCTGGTCCACGACGGCATCGAGCTGCGTTGGGGCCGCCGGTCGCAGCGCATCGACTTCCCGTCGCTCACCGGCGGCCGCAAGGTGTGGGTGTACGCCCAGACCGAGGTGGTCAAGGACCTGATCGCCCTTCAGGTGGCGGACGGGTCACCGCTGTTGTTCCAGGCCCAGGTGAACGCGGTCGCCGGAGCCGACACGGACCGGCCCGTCATCCACTACACCCACCAGGGCCAGGACAGGACGCTCAGCTGCGACTACGTCGTGGGCTGCGACGGGTTCCACGGCGTGACCCGCAGGGCGGTTCCGGACGGTGTCATGAGCACCTTCGAGCGGGTCTACCCCTACTCGTGGTTCGGCATCCTGGCCGATGTCCCGCCGTCCTGCGACGAACTGATCTACGCCCACTCGCCGCGCGGCTTCGCGCTGCACAGCATGCGCTCCCCCACGGTCAGCCGGCTGTATCTGCAGGTCCCGAACGGCACCGACCCGGCCGACTGGCCGGACGACCGCATATGGGACGAGTTCGACGCCCGTTTCGCGACCGACGGCGACTGGCGGCTCGCACGCGGCCCGATCACCTCCAAGGCAGTGCTGCCGATGCGCAGCTTCGTCACCGAGCCCATGCACTGGGGCCGGGTCTTCCTGGCCGGCGACGCCGCGCACATCGTGCCGCCCACCGGTGCCAAGGGGCTCAACCTCGCTGTCTCCGACGTCGTCGTGCTCGCCCGGGCCTTCGCCCATCTGAAGGACAGCGGCTCCGCCGAGCTGCTCGACGAGTACTCGGACACCTGTCTGCGCCGGGTGTGGCGCGCGGAGCACTTCTCGTACTTCATGACGACGACCTTGCACACCGACCCGGGTCAGAGCGCATTCGAGACCCGGCTCCAGGTCTCCCAGCTGGACCGCGTCTCGTCGTCCCGGCACGCGGCCGCGGAGCTGGCCGAGAACTACGCGGGCCTGCGCATCGGTTGAAATCCTGCTGACGCAGCGGCGGTGCGGGGCCGAAGAGGGCCACGCGCCGCAGGCGTTACCCAGGGCCGGGCGCCGGTCATCCCGTCGGCGCAGGCGAAGCGGGAGTGCAGGGCCCGACCGCCTCGCGCGGCGGAAGGGTCCGGCGGGTACGGTTTCCGCACACCCCGGAGGCTCGACGAGGAGGACCGCATGCCGCATGCCGCGACCCCATCCAAGGCGGACGCCGCAGAACCCGGCGGCGACCCGGTCGGACCGCTGGAGCGCGGTCTGGCCGTGCTGCGCGCCCTGGCCGCCCACCCCGGACCACGGATGCGTCCCGGCGATCTGGTCCGCGCCACCGGCCTGGCCCGCTCCACCGTCGACCGCATCGTCACCACCCTCACCCACCTGGGATATCTGCGCATCGAGGACGACCGCGACGTGCTGCTCGCGCCGCGCCTGATGGAGCTGGGCAATGCCTACCTCGCCTGCTCCGGTCTCCCCGACGCCCTGGAACCGCTCGCCGTCGCGTTGGCCGACGAGCTGGACGAGTCGGTCTCCCTCGCGGTACCGGACGGCGCCGGGGTGCGGTTCATCAGCCAGTCCACCCGGCGGCGCACCATGGCGCTGGCCTTCCGGATCGGCGACCTGCTGCCCGTCGAGCGCTGCGCCCCGGGCGCCCTCTTCGCCGCCGACTGGGGCCCCGAGCAGCAAGCGGCCTGGCGTACCCGGCTGCGCGAGGACCCCCGCGACGCCGGCTTCCCCGCCGTTCCTCCCCGTCCGGCGCCATCGGCCCCCGACGAGGTGGAGTCGGCCTTCCAGCAGCGGGTGGCCGACGCCCGGGACGCCGGCTGGGCCGCCGACGACCAGCTGATCGAGCCCGGTCTGGTAGCCGTCGCGGTCCCCGTCCACGCGCCCGACGGCAGCACCGTATGTGCGCTCAGCGTGGTCAGTCACACCAGCAGGCACAGCGCTCGGTCGCTGGCCGAGCACGCCCTGCCCCGGCTGCGGGAGTACGCGGCGCGGATGGAGGCGGCACTGGCCTCCCCCGCACCGACAGCCACGCCGAACGCACCCGGCGGCCCGGACACCTCACGCGCCAGGAAGGCAGAGCTGGGTCCGGAATTCCTGCAGTCGCTGACCCGGGGACTGGCCGTGCTCACCGCCCTCGGATCGGCACCCGGTGGGCTCACCCTGTCCGGCGCCGCGGAGGCCACCGGCCTGGCCCGCGCCACCGCCCGCCGGGCACTGCTCTCCCTCCAGCAGCTGGGGTACGCGGCCCCTGCCGGCGAGGGGCGCCGCTTCACGCTGCTGCCCACGGTGCTGGAACTGGGCTACGCCCGGCTGTCCCAGCTGACCTTCGCGGAGATCGCGCAGCCCCATCTGGCCCGGCTGGTGGAGCAGGTGCACGACTCGGCGTCCGTCGCGGTGCTGGCCGACGACGACATCATGTACGTCGCCCGGGTGCACACCGTACGCATCATGAGCGTCAACATCACGGTCGGCACCCGCTTCCCCGCATACGCCACCTCCATGGGCCGAGTGCTGCTGGCCGGTCTGCCCGAGCAGGAGGCGGCCGAACGGCTGGCCCGCGCCTCGGTGCGGCCGCTGACCCCGTTCACCCGGGTCGATGCCGCCGATCTCGCCGCGGCCGTGGCACAGGCGCGACGGGACGGTCACGCCCTGGTGGACCAGGAGTTGGAGGAGGGCCTGCGGTCGATCGCGGTCCCGATACACGACCGTACCGGCCGGGTGGTGGCCGCCGTGAACGTCTCCACCCACGCCAGCCGGGGCACCCTGGACGATGTGCGGCGAGCGGTGCTGCCGGCGCTCACAGCGGCGGCTGCCGCGATCGAGGAGGACCTGGCGGTCGTGACGGAACGGGTCCGGCTCGCGATCCCCTGACGGCTCCGGCTCACGATCCCCTCTGTGTCACTGCGGCCTTGACCACATCATTGACATGGTGGCCGCCCGTGAATGGAAGCAGCAGGCCACCGCGCAGTCGTCGTGCGTGGCGGCCCGCTGCCTGCAGGGGAGGATCTTGCGCACTGGTGTACGCCGGTACGCAACTCTCAGCTGGGCTGGGCGGCGGGCATGATGGCGACCTGCTGGAGGTTCGCCGCGGCGGCAGGCTCGCGACGCATAGCCCAGGGCGTCTGGCGAAGGGCACAGGTCCGCAAGCTGGTCACCGCGCTCATCGGGCCTGACCGCCACTCAAGCTCCTTGCCCTCGTTGCTACTCGCTCTCCCGGGAGCTGGGTACTGGTGGCGAAAGACGGAGGAGCACTCGGCGGCCGGGCCGCGGTGTCGATGCCTCGCCCTGATCTGACGGGACTGGGTGCCTCCTCGGAGGTGTCGCAGTCCGTTCGATCGTGGTGCGTGTGAGAGCCGCGCGGGGAAGCTGCGGCGTAGGCTCGATGGGGCTCATATCGTTTCCTTGCAGGTGGTACTGAGGTGGGGCTGATCCTGCGGGGCCGCTCGGGCGATGGTCTCGTGGAGGGCGGCGATGGCCGGGGCGCAGGCCCCTTCGAGGACCGCATTTCATGAGGGTGTTTCAGGCGTCCAGCTATTCGCCACAACTTATGAAACATGATCAGCGCAAGTGGACCTCTGCGCGATCGAGCGTTTCACAGGCGATCACCTGTGAAACGACCAGGGTCGACGGCGGCTGCCCCCGCCTGTCGGATGCAGCAGGGAAAATGTTCGGTTCGTCATCTCGCCGGGGCGTCGTTGGCGCGCACCCATCGAACCGGGCGTGGGGGTCGGGCCGTCCAGAAGTGACAGGTATTTGACCTCAAGGTCAAGAATTCTGTTACGGTAGCACCATGGGCAGGCCGAAGCAGTTCGATCCGGACGTGGCGGTGGAGCGCGCGATGTGCGTGTTCTGGCGCAAGGGTTACGCGGCAACGACGCCTCAGGACCTCGTGGACGAGATCGGCATCGGCAAGGGCAGTCTGTACAACACCTTCGGCAGCAAGCATGCATTGTTCGAACGTGCGCTGGCCCGCTACCGGGACTCACAGGTCGACTGGCTGGAGGCACTCCTCGACCACCCCGGTTCGGCGAAAGACCGGCTGCGAGGCGCACTCGAGGCACTGATCGAGCTCGACCTGGGCGACCCGGACCGACGCGGCTGCATGGCGGTCAACACCGCCGCCGAATCGGCCCCCGCGGACGCCGGGACCACCGACACCGTGCGCAAGATGTTCGCACGTACGGAGAGTGCGTTCCGGGCGACCATCGAGGAAGGTCAGCGGGCCGGCGAAATCGGCGGTGGCAGCGACGCGGCGGCGGTGGCCGCTTGGCTACTAGCCACGGTGATCGGCATGCGCGTGCTGGCGAAGACCGCCGAGAATCCCACACAGCTGAGGCGGGTCGTGGACGCGGCGATGGGGTCGCTCTGATCGGTGACACCGACCCATACCCTCCCTTTTCATGGACACGTTTTGTACCTGCCGTTCAAAAATTGGCAAGGAGTCTGACATGGAGCTCAATCTCGCCGGCAAGACAGCGGTTGTCACCGGGGCCAGCCGAGGCGTCGGCCTCGCGATCACCCGGCAGTTCATCGCCGAGGGGGTCCGCGTAGTCGGTGCGGCCCGCACGATCACGGCCGAACTGAGGGAGGCCGGCGCCCACCCGGTCGCGGTCGACCTCAGCACGCCGGAAGGCGCCGAGGAGCTGGAGGCGCGGGCGATCGCCGCACTCGGCGGCGTGGACATCCTGGTCAACAACCTCGGCGGCGGAGACGACTTCGCTCTGAACGGGTTCCTCGCGACCGACGACGCTCTGTGGGCGCACAGCTTCGAGGTCAACCTGTTCGGCACGGTCCGGGTCACCCGACGACTGCTGCCGAGCATCCTGGAACGCCACGGCTCGGTGGTGAACATCTCGTCGATGAGCGCGCGTCTGCCTGGCACGGGCCCGATCGAGTACGGCGCCGCAAAGGCGGGCCTCAATGCGTTCGGCAAGGCACTGTCCGAGGAATTCGGCCCTCAGGGCGTACGCGTGAACACCGTCTCCCCCGGCCCGACGCGTACCGGCATGTGGGAGGACGCAGACGGCTTCGGCGCCCGCCTCGCCGAGGTGAACGGCGTCGGGCACCGCGACTTCGTGTCCGGGGTGCCCGCAGCGATGGGCATGACCACCGGCCGCATGGCCGAACCCGACGAGGTGGCGGCCGTCGTAGCCTTCCTCGCCTCGGACCGCGCGGCAAGCACGACCGGCGCCGACTACCTCGTCGAGGGCGGTGGCATCAAGACAGTGTGAGGCGTAGGACGTATGGCACCGGCACGCGTTCGAGACCTCAGCCTTCAAGTCTTGGGTGCATGCGGGTGGCCGGCCTTCGTGTCCTCCGTGTCCTGGCCGGGGTGCTGGAAAGAACGTGTCGTGAGCCCCAACCGGGCGGTCAGGCCGCTTGGCCGTAGCCGTCCGGAGCGGGCGGGTCGTCGCCGCGCAGCGGCGTGAAGCCTCGCGCCGTGATTGTTCCTGATAGCCACGGAGGCAATCCGATGACTGACAACGACTTCTGGGAGTGCCCGCCGGAGCAGGGCGTCGCGCAGTACGGGGAGTTCAGGCTAACCCTCATTGAGCGGCCCTTCCTCACCGGTGGAAGGGTTCTGCCCGCTCATGACCCGGCACGGGCACAGGAGTTCGTCGCTGCTCTCGGCACCGTCGACACGGTAGTGGAGGAAGTTGACCGGATCGAGGCGACCGAGCGGCTTCCCTTCGCCACCCGCGCGGACCTCGACCTGGTCGGCATCGGATGCTGGGGAACGGTGACCGAGGCCAACGACCCCGCCCTGGTGTCCGCCGGGGGGACCTTCCCCCTCGCGGAACAGGCGGACGAGCTGGCCGAGCGCTTCCCCGGAGCGGTCATCATCGGCTCGGCGAGAATCGACCACAACGTGGCCTACGGCACCCACGTGATCTACCACCCGGACGGGACACGCCTGTTCGCCGCAGGATGGAGCGGAGAAAAGGACTGGGACCTCGAAGGCACCCCGCAAGACGTCATTGACGCCTTCGGTATCAGCCCCGATGCCCTGGAACGACAGGGCATCGACCTAGTGCCGCATCAGGCAACGTTTGCCCTGTCCACGACGGCGCGTAGGCGCCGGTGGTCGGCATGGCGGTTGCGCCAGATGATGTAGCGGCGGAT
>NZ_JBVJWD010000082.1:0-19264 GCF_055602785.1 Streptomyces sp. NPDC037301 | reverse complement strand
TGGCGCGAGTCCCCTACCGCGAAGCCGCCGAGCGGTTTCGTGCCTGGTTGGCCGAGACGGCCCCTGCCGTGGCCGCCGCGGCCGGTCCTGACCGCCTGGACGGCCTCCCTGCCCAGTTCCGGCCAGTCATCGCGGACACCAGCGGCGAGGACCTAGAACTGTTTTGAGCGAGCACCGGGAAACCTGACACCCCACCGCCACCTCGCAGCTGCTGGCTCCCGGCACGGTCATCCCGCACGCCCCAGCGAAATGCGCAGCGGAGTCCCGCGGCGCAGTGTGCGTCACAAGATCGGCGCGCTGCTTGTCACCAAGGGTGCCGGGAACGGGTCACTGCAACGAACCGTCGCTTTCTGTCCGATCAGCCTTCGCTGTCGGTTTGTTGATCGATACGGTGAGAGGTGATTGTCGTCTCGGGGAGGGGAGCTGATGGATCTCGCAGACAGATATCAGGCTTTGGCGCGTGGTGCGCTGTTGGTTGCTGAGTCTGCCGAGGACGCCTACCGGCTGGGTGCCCTTGAACGCTTCCTCAAGCCATGGATCCGGGACCGACTTCACTCGCTGGGTGGCCTGCTCGACAGTTGCGACACCAGACGTCAACTGGCCGAGGACACAAAGGCCTTCGCCCAGACAGCCGCCAAGTACTCGGAACTGCGGGACCAACTCTTTTCCGACGTTCACCACACACGCCCAGAGCCACCCTGGCGGATCGTGGGACAGAAGACGATGGCGATCCGGGCACAAGTGCGGAGTACTGCTGCGACAGCCGACGTTCGTCCTGCGGCGCCTGGATGCCGGCTCGGACGTCCCCGGCGCAGCAACCTGGGACTTCACGGTGATCGCTAATCCGTCTGACCCAGCAGACGAGGGCACGTCGTCGTCGTCATGGTGTCGACCGGCGACCACACCGGCGGAGTACCCGTTCAGGTGTCCAAGGAGCTTGAGAGCGAACAAGCGTGCGAATGTCGTACGAATGCGGGGGGCGATCAGAGCTCGAAACCCGCAGGGAAGGGGTCGTTGGGAGACAGGAAGTACTGTGCGGTGCCGGTGATCCAGGCCCGTCCGGTGACCGTCGGCACGACGGCGCTGCGGCCCGCGACGGTCGTCTCCTCGACGAGGCGGCCGGTGAACTTCGAGCCGATGAAGGACTCGTTGACGAAATCCGCGCCGATTTCCAGCTCGCCGCGGGCGTGCAGCTGCGCCATCCTCGCGCTGGTGCCGGTGCCGCACGGTGAGCGGTCGAACCATCCGGGGTAGATGGACATGGCGTGGCGTGAGTGCGCCGCGTCGGACCCCGGCGCGGCGAAGTACACGTGCCGAACGCCCCGGATCCGGGAATCCTCGGGGTGCACCGGCTCATCGGCGGCGTTGATCGCCTGCATGGTGGCCAGCCCCGCGGCCGTGATCTGTTCCTTGGCCTTCCGGTCGAACGGCAGCCCGTAGTCGTCGAGTTGCACAATCGCGTAGAAGTTGCCGCCGTAGGCCAGGTCGTAGCGGACGGAGCCGAACCCCGGGACCTCGAGCTCGGCGTCCAGCCTCTCGGAGAACGCCGGCACGTTCCGGAAGGTGACGTGCCGTGCGACCCCGTCCGATACCGCCACATCGACGACGACCAGACCGGCCGGGGTCTCCAGGCGCACCGTCGTGACCGGCTCGGTCACGGTGACCATGCCCGTCTCCACCAGAACGGTCGCGACTCCGATCGTGCCGTGCCCGCACATCGGAAGATAGCCGGACACCTCGATGAACAGCACACCCCAGTCCGCGTCGGGCCGGGTCGGCGGCTGGAGGATTGCTCCGCTCATCGACGCGTGGCCCCTGGGCTCGGTCACCAGCAGGGTCCTGATGTGGTCGAGGTTCTCGCGGAAGTGGATCCGGCGTTCCGCCATCGTCGCTCCGGGGATCACCCCGATCCCCCCAGTGATCACACGGGTGGGCATGCCTTCGGTGTGGGAGTCCACCGCATGGAAGATTCGATTGGTGCGCACGTCATCCCTCTCGGCTCTGGTCAAGGTCGTCGTCGGACAGGTGGATCGTCCCGGTCATGTACGGTCTGGCAGCGCCGGACAGGGCGACCCGGTCGCCGTCGAGGCCGCAGTCGAGGCTGATCGTGAGGGTCTGGCCCAGCCGCGGCGAGAACTGGTGGGCGCGCATCCGGGACTTCCCCAGCCGCTGTGCCCAGTACGGGACGAGCGCGCAGTGCGCCGACCCGGTGATCGGGTCTTCCGGGATGGACAGCTTCGGCCCGAAGAACCGCGAGCAGAAGTCCGCTTCGGCACCCGGCGCGGTGATGACCACGCCACGCAGGTCCAGCGCGGCGAGTGCGACGAGGTCCGGCACCACCGAGCGGACCTGCGCCTCACTGTCGTAGACCGCGACATAGTCCATGGACCGGTAGACGGCTGAGGGCGCAACCGCGCCCAGCCCCCGCAGCAGGTCCACCGGCGGTTCCACCGGAGAGAATTCGAGGGCGGGGAACGTCAGGCCGAACATGTCCCCGTGCCGGGCGACCACGAGCGGTCCACTGGCCGAGTGGAAAGTCACCTCGTCCCAGCCCAGCTCCAGATGCGTCAGTACGACGTATGCTGCGCCCAACGTGGCGTGTCCGCACAGGTCCACCTCGGTGGCCGGGGTGAACCAGCGCAGGTCGTAGGCGTCCCCGTTCCTGACGATGAAGGCCGTTTCCGGAAGGTTGTTCTCCAGGGCGATGGCCTGCATGACGGGCTCGGGAAGCCATGCTTCGAGCGGGCAGACGGCCGCCGGGTTCCCCCACAGAACACGGTCGGTGAAGGCGTCGACCTGGAAGATCGGAATACTGATCAGGCTCATACGCCCAACTTCCGCTTGGCCTCGGCGAAGAAGGGGATGTGCTGGTAGTCCTTCGCCTTCTCGTCGTAGTCGGTGTACTGGTTGGTGAATCGCAGCAGCCGCTCCTGGACCTGTTCCACGGGTTCGCTGTGGATGTGCCGTTCGATCGCCTGGATCTCGCCCAGGAATTCGGCGAGCACGGACGGCAGACCGGGGCGGAGGTGGATCAGGCCGTTGTGCAGCCGGATGCCGTCCGCGGCGATCAGGTAGTTGAAAAGCAACTGGGACGCGACCGCGTCGTAGTTGGGCCTGGGTATCCCCTCGACCGCATAGCGGAGCAGCCGTTCGGAGAGGACGTACTCATACGTGAGTCGCGCGCCGCGCTCGGGCAGCGCGGAGTCATGGAGGCAGGCGAGCATCGCGGACACGTCGACCCGCAGTTCCTCCAGTCCGGCCAGTGGCTTCAGCTTCTTCACCGGGAGGAAGTCGGGAATCGGCATGTCGCCCTGCCGGTGGTGGTATTCGTGCAGCCGTACCCACCAGGACGACGCCTGCGCGATGTCTTCCGGCCCTGCGGCTTCGACCAGCGGGAACGATCCCTCCGCCATGACGTTATGCACCAGAAGCCGGGTCAGGCGCAGATGCCGTTCGGCGAACTTGTCGATGAAATAGAAGACCAGGTCCCCGTTCTCCTGGCGGCCGTCGATGTGGTTCTCGGGGAAGAGCGCCACGACGGGCCGGGCCTCGAAGCCTTTCGACATCCGCTCGATCGTCACCGGCATGGTCGGGCTGGGGTATCTGGCGTCCAGATACGTGTCGGTGGGCGACGTCCGGTAGGACAGGAAGTCCAGGGACAGCGTCGGGAAGTAGGACGCGTCGAACAGCGAGAAGATGTGGTTGTCCACCCGAGTGTTGATGTGCTTGGTCCGAAGCAGCCGGGGATCCTCGGCAAACGTCAGGGCGTCCTCGGCGAACACCTGGACGATGGGCACCTTCCGGAGCACGGGCGATGTGAGCAGTCCCTGGGCCAGGCGCTTGAGGGACGCTTCGTCCCGCCGTTCGTCGCGCCGAACCGAGCCGCGCAGTACGTTGACCGCGTCAATGACGTCGTTCACTGGCTCTGTGCGTCCTTCCCCTGGATCAGCCCGCGCATATCTGATCGGCGAAGTCGTCGAGCGCACCGGCCCAGTGGGCCGCGTAATCCGTGGCGAGCAGCATCAACTCTTCGGCGTCCTCTTCGCTCTCGACCAGGGCGGTCATGCCCGTCTCCTCGTCGCTGACCGACTTGGCATGACTCGTCTCGGCCTTGATGTGCGCGTCGATCCACACCAGGGCGTCGGACGCCGCGAAGAGCTTCTGCCCGTCGACCCGCACCTTGCCGTACATGCGCCGGAACGCGACGGCGATGTCCAACGCCGTGGCCTCCACGACCCGTAGCTGTACCGCCGCACCCAATCGGTGATCGGCCAGTGACTCCATCGCCCGCAGCAGCTTGGCGACGCCCGCCGGCAGTTCCCGCGTCACTCCCTCGCCGGCCGCTTCCGCCAGCGGCCCGACGATCGAGTCCGCCCACCACAGGTAGTGGATCCCTGCCGCTCCAAGGGGCGCCACCGCACTGAAGTCGTCGGCCAGGTTGTCCAGGTCGTCGCCGATTACGCGGTAGGCCGTCTGGAAGGCCGCCAGCGCCTCCCGCCCCGGAGCCTCCTGGGACGCGAAGTGCCGCGCCGCCGCGCCCAGCCCCGAGATCGTCGTGAACATGAAGGTCTTGGTCATCACCTCCCACTGCCGTGCCACGGCCAGCGCGTCCGCAACCGCGACCGCGTCAACAGCCCCCGCTGCCGCGAAGAACCGGTTCGCCGGTCTTACCAACCCCGCCGCTTGCACCACCGCGGTCACCCGCTCGTCAAGCTGTTCACCAATAGGCACGACACGCCCCCTAGTAAAATTTCACATGTCACAGGCTATGTACCACTCAGGCGGGCCGTCAACGGCTTTCGGGAAAACTGCGGACAGCCTCAATCCCCTTCGCCACGACCGGACTTCGGCGAAGCGGCCGACGGTCACCCCTTGCTGATCCGCACCGTGTCCCCGCCCCCGCCGCCCGCGAGGACCTCGATGCGGGTGCCCCTATCGGGATCGGTGAAGGTCTGGCCCGGCCTGTACGCGGCCAGTCCAGCTGGGTGCAGCCTTCCGGCGGGGCGGCGGCCGGGTCCGGGTTCACGATCCTCACCGGCCCCTCGCCGGTCCGGGCCGCCGAGTCGACTCGGTAGATCAGGACGCCCATGGAACAGGCGGCCTCGTAGTTGCCCTCGGCGCGGCGTGACTCGGCAACGTACGCGGTCGTCTCACCGGTGCGCAGTACGGCGATCTTGGTGCCGCCCCGTCGTTCCACCGGAGTCAGCCGGACCGTGCGCTGCCCCCGTGCGGGCAGACAGGACTGCTCGCGCAGGTGCTGTGGTTACGGGCCGTAGCGCCCCACCGGCAGAGAAAGCTGAATCAACCCCCAGTCAGCATCGCTGAGTTCACGTCGCGCCAGGCAGACGTTCCACCAGCCCGGAGGCCACGCCGACCGCGAACCGACAGCATTGATCACGCTCCAGACGGGGCCTGGTGGAGTCAAGGCCGTCACCGGGCGGCGAGCGGTCGCCAAGGGCTTCGCGCTGTAACCGCTGACTGAATACCCACGTGTGGAAAGTGTGATCTTGCCCGGATTCACGCGGTCCACGGCTGGCAAGTCCGTGCCATGGCAAGGACTTGCCTTCATCAGGCCTTCACGTCGGCGTTACTGGCCGATAGACCCATGGCATGTTCTCTCCCTCACTGACTTCCGCCTTTCGGCGCAGACGCTGGCAGCTGATCTCCGCCGCCACCGCGGTGCCGCTGCTGGCGTCGGGGCTAGCAGTTCTGCAAGCGCCCGCACAAGCCGCTCCGAGCAAGCCCACTGTTCCCGGCAAGCCCTCGGCGACCCACAAGGTCACCCTGGTCACCGGCGACGTCGTCACGGTCACCACGATGGCCGACGGCAAGCAGACCGCCGACGTCGACCGGCCGGACAGCGCCGTCGGCGGCGTGAAGATCCAGGAGATCAAGGGTGACCTGTTCGTCATCCCGGACGAGGCTGCGCCGCTGCTGGGCACGGACAAGCTGGACCGGCGGCTGTTCAACGTCACCGACCTGATCGAGATGGGCTACGACGACGCGAAGTCGGCCGCGGTGCCGCTGATCGCGGCGTACGCCCAGCCGAAGTCTCGCTTGGCCGTCGAGCCGACGGCCCCCCGCGGCAGCAAGCTGACCCGCAAGCTCAAGGGCATCCACGGTGCCGCACTCAGCACCGAGAAGCGGCAGGCCCGCACCTTCTGGACCACCGTTGCGCCGCAGGGCAGCGCGACGTTGGGCGCGGGTGTGTCGAAGCTGTGGCTCGACGGTCGCGTGAAGGTCAACCTGAAGGAGAGCGTGCCGCTGATCGGCGCGCCCGAGGCCTGGGCGGCCGGGTACACCGGCAAGGGCGTCAAGGTCGCGGTGCTCGACACCGGCATCGACGTCAACCACCCCGACTTCGCCGGTTTGATCGACGGCACAACCAGCTTCGTGCCGGGTGAGGCCATCACCGACGTCAACGGGCACGGCACGCATGTGGCCAGCACGATCGTCGGTTCGGGCGTCGCCTCCGGAGGCGACAACAAGGGCGTCGCCCCTGGCGCCGACCTGTTCGTCGGCAAGGTGCTCGGCGGCGCGGAGGGCTACGGCCAGGACTCCTGGGTCATGGCCGGCATGCAGTGGGCCGCCGAGTCCGGTGCGGACGTCGTCAACATGAGCCTCGGCGACTCCTACCCGACGGACGGCAGCGACCCGATGTCGCAGACGGTCGACGCGCTGTCCAAGCAGTACGGCACTCTGTTCGTCATCGCCGCCGGCAACGCGGGCCCGGAGAGCATCTCCGCCCCGGGCGCGGCCGCCTCGGCGCTGACCGTGGCCGCCACGGACAAGCAGGACCAGCTCGCATCCTTCTCCAGCACCGGCCCGCTGGCCTACTCCGGCGGCATGAAGCCGGACATCGCGGCGCCCGGCGTGGACATCACCGCGGCCCGCTCGCAGGAGATGACCGACGGTGATGAGGGCCTTTACCGCATCCTCAGCGGCACCTCCATGGCCACCCCGCACGTGGTCGGCGCGGCGGCGATCCTGGCCCAGCAGCACCCGGACTGGACCGGCGCGCAGCTCAAGGAACACCTGATGAGCACCGCGAAGGGCCTGGACGACGGGTACTCGCCGTACGAGGTCGGCACCGGCCGTCTCGACGTGGCCGCCGCCGTGCGCACCACGGTCCGCGGCACCGGATCGCTCTTCTTCGGTAACTACACATGGCCGCACGAGCCGAGCGACGTCGCCGTCACGAAGGACCTGACCTTCACCAACACCGGTTCCGCCGACGTCACGCTGAAGCTGGCGCTGACCGACGACGGCGGCCCGTTCGCGCTGGGAGCCACCACGGTGACCGTCCCGGCGGGCGGCACCGCCGCCGTCCCGGTGACCGGTGACCCGCAAACCGCCTCGGCAGGCCGGCACGTCGGCTACGTGATAGCCAACGACACGGCCACCGGAAAGCCGGTGACCCGCACGTCCGTGGCGCTGCTCAAGGAGGAGGAGCGCTACGACCTGAACATCAAGCTGGTCGGCCGGGACGGCAAGCCCGCCGCCGGCTGGGTCGGAATCAACCTGGCCGGCGACGTCTCGCCGTGGTCGGTCTACGTCGACGGCTCGACCACCATGCGCATGGCACCCGGCCTGTACACCGTCGCGGGGTACCTCGACGTGGCCGGCGAGAAGGCGGACCGCTCGGGTCTGGCGGTGCTGGTCGACCCGGAGACCGTGCTCAAGGACGGCTCCGCGAACGTAGTGCTGGACGCGAGCAAGGCACACCTGCTGCAGACCGAGGCGCCGCAGCGCACCGAAGACCGCCAGCGCAAGGTCGACTTCAACGTCCACTACAAGGGCCTCGACCCATTCATGGACTACCGCAGCGCGTACGTGCTGCCGCCGACATACGACGACGTCTACGTCGCGCCGACGAAGCCGATGAAGCAGGGCGAGTTCATACTGACCACCCGCTGGCGTAAGGGCGAACCGACGCTCAGCCTGAGCACGTTGGGCGGTCGGCTCCGCTTCGAGGCACTGGTGCAGGCCGGCAGCGCCCTGGGCACCGCCACGGACAAGCTGGACGCCGTCTACGCGGGCAACGGCGTGGCGGCCGCATACGAGAAGGTCAGGGCCAAGGGCAAGGTCGTCGTCATCGAGCGCAGCGACGAGGTCTCGCCGCAGGAGCGCGCCGAGGCCGCGGTGGCGGCTGGCGCGAAGGCGCTGATCGTGGTCAACGACGGTGTCGGTGCCCTGATGGAGTACGTCGGCGAGTCGGCCATCCCGGTCGCCACCGTGCACCGCGACGCGGGCAAGACCCTTGTCTCGATGGCCAAGGCCGGCATCCTGAAGCTGACCGCACAGCAGACCGAGTACACGCCGTTCGTCTACGACCTGACCCGGGACTACCCCGGCCAGGTGCCGGACCGAGCCCTGGTCTACAAGCCGACCAAGGGTGACCTCGCCCGGATCGATGCCCGCTACTACTCGGCCACGGAGGGCAAGTTGGCGGAAGGTTACCGGTCCGACTTCACCCTCAGCCCGTCGTTCAACCTCCCCGAGGTCGAGTGGCACCCGGGTACCCGCACCGAATGGGTGACCCCGGGCCAGGTCTGGAGGGAGTTCCACACGCAGGGCGTCGACGGAGCCCTGCCGTGGTCGATGGTGTCGGGCGACAACACGTATGCCAAGGGCAGCACCACCCGTCTGGACTGGTTCGCTCCGGCGACCCGGCCCGCCCAGAGCGAGTCCTTCGGTGTGTACAACTCCCGCTGGCAGAACTACATGACCTGGAATGTGCAGGCGTGGGCCTCCGCCAGCGACAACATGCGGCTGGGCGGCTACCTGCCGTGGGGTGAGACGCCGTCCCACCTGCAGATCTTCCAGGGCAACACGCTGGTCCACGACAACCCGGACAGCGGAGACATGCAGTGGCAGGAGGTGCCGGCGGGTAACCTGCCCTACCGCGCCGTCCTCGACGTGGAGCGGCCCAGTGACGTGTTCCGGCTGTCGACGCGCACCCACACAGAGTGGACGTTCATGTCCGACACCGTTGACTCGGACTCCTTCGAGCCGTTCTCGGTGCTGAACCTGGACTACAAACTGGAGTCGGACCTGCACGGCGACGTCAAGTCCCATGCGACCCAGAAGATCGCGCTCAAGCCGGTGTCGATGGACGGCGGCACCGTGCCGGGCAAAGTCACCACGGTGAAGCTGGACGTCTCGTACGACGACGGCGCCACCTGGCAGAAGGCGACCCTGGCCAAGGGCGCCGACGGCTACTGGACGGGTTCGTTCAGGACGGCGAAGAAGCCCGGCGGCTTCGTCTCGGTCCGCGCGAGCGCCGCGACGGACCGCGGCTTCAGCGTCAAGAACGAGATCATCCGGGCGTACGGCCTGCGATGAACCGCACTGTTGGGCCCCGGGGAGGCTACTCCCAGGGGCCCTTCCCGTCACGCCTGTTCCCAGCAGGGACTATTCAGGGTCTGCCGCCATGGCGCATACTCTCCCCGCTGCGGCAAGTGGAAGAGAGTCGGTCGCCGATGCTGGATGTTCTGGGCCTCGAACCCGATGACGAGCGCGTCTACCGGGCGCTCCTCGGACGGCCGAGCTCCACCGCAATGCTGCTGTCGGATCTGCTCGTCGTAACGCAAGCCGACGTGGACGAGGCCTTGTCCCGCCTGGTCGAGTGGGGACTGGTGATCAGGTCGGCGGATGAGCAGTTCACCGCCGCGCCGCCGGCCATGGCGCTCGGCGCTCTCATCAGCCAGCGCCGGGACGGGCTGCGGATGGCTGAGCAGGCACTGGTGACCTTCGCCGAGGAACACCGGGCGGCGATGACCGGGAACAGCATCAGCGATCTGATCGAGGTCGTCACGGGCGTCGACGCCATCCGTCACCGCTTCCTACAGGTGCAGCAGGCAGCCTGCACGCAGGTCCGCTCCTTCATCACCGCGCCGTTCCTCGCCGTGCCGCCCGACGAGAACACGGCCGAACCCGCGGCCATCGGCCGCGGCGTGCACTTCAGGGCGGTACTGGACCGGGCGGTGCTGGCAGAGCCGGGCATCATCACCGATGCGATCGATTCACTGCGCAACGGCGTGCAACTGCGTGTCGCCGACCAACTGCCGATGAAACTCGTGCTGGCCGACGCCGACCTCGGCCTTGTCCCGCTCGCGGTCACCCCAGCCGGAGAGCCCGGCGCCGTGCTGCTGCACCGCAGCGGCCTGTTGGATGCGTTGGACGCGCTGTTCGAGACGGTATGGCGCACCGCCCACCCGCTCGAGCTGTCGGGCACCGGCGGAGAAGCCGAAACCACCGTCGAACTCGGTGCGGAAGGTCCGACCGACCTCGACCGAAGGATCCTCGCGCTACTACTGGCCGGTATGACCGACCCGACGGCCGCGAAACAGCTTGGTCTGTCACCGCGCACGCTGCACCGACGCCTGCGCCACCTCATGGACATGGCCGGAGTTCGGACCCGGATGCAGCTTGGCGGTTACGCCGTCCGACACGGCTGGGTAGAGCCACAGTAACGTTCCTAGCCGTTCAGAAATGCGACTGCTTCAGACTCGGCACGGACGCTGACGGCAACAGCTTCATCGCCGTCCTCGGTAACGAGAACCACGAGTGCCGCCCAGTGCCTGCAGTTCTGGGCAGGTCGCGGTGACGTCGTTGCCCGCCCGCGGGCCCGCCGGGAGGGTGACAACCAGTACCTGGTGATGGACCTCGGTACGGAACCGGGCGCCGACCTGGGCGTGCCGCGCGACCGGGACGAACTGAGCGCGTTCGGGCCGCTGTTGTCCGACGACGGCGGCGCCTGGCTCGGGACGGCGGCCCTGCTCCGGGCGCCGGACCCGGAGACGGCTCGCGGCGTCCTCATCTCGGACGCGTATGCCCATATCGAGGTCCACAACTGGCAGTTAGGCGGGAGGCCGTCGTGAATGACTAGCGGCGGCTCTCCGCCTCCGCGTCCAGGGCCCGCTCCGGCACCGTGACGCCCGCCCCCGTGGGTGCCCAAAGGGTCGCCGCGGAGAGCAGGGTCACGGCCGCCGCGCCCATGAGCATGGGTACGATGCCGAGCCAGGCGGCCAGCGCGCCCCCCGCAAGGGCTCCGACCGGCACCGTCGTGAGCAGCACCGCCTGCACGAGTCCCGCGACGCGGCCCTGCATGCCGTCAGGGGTGACCAGTTGCTGCGTGGTCGTCATGGAGATCATCCATACGGTGCCGGAGAGGCCGTAGCAGACCTGGTACGCGAACAGCACGGGGAAGGCGAGGCCCAGCGACGCGGCCGGGATCAGGAACACGGCAGCGCCTGCCGCGAGTCCGAAGATCTGCGTGGCCCGCCACAGCCCCGAGGCCCTGGAGAAGCGTCCGGCGAGCAGGGCGCCCGCCAGGGTGGCCGCGCTGTAGGCGGCGTACGTCGTGCCCAACTGCCAGGCGGGCAGGGCAAGATAGCGGGTTGCGTAGAAGACGTAGAGGGCGGCCGCCGCACCGCTGCCGAGGTTGAGTCCAGCGCCCGCCAGGACCATGCGGCGCAGCCGGCGCTCGGCGCGCACCACCGCGAGTCCCGTACGCAGCGAGCCGGCCAGGGACTTCGCGCGGGCGGGCTCCCGCGAGCCTGTCAGCGCGTTCAGCGCGGCGGGCAGCGCGAACAGAAAGAGCGCCTCGATCGCGTAGGCCGCACTGCCCGCGAGGAGCGCCGCGTCGGCGCCGAGGAGCCCGACCATGACACCGCCGAGCGCGGGCCCGCCGACCTGTCCGCTCGTACGGGCCGCGGTCAGGGCCGAGTTGGCGGCGAGGAGCCGCTCCGGTCCGACGACGCGCGGCAGCGCTGCCTGGAGCGCGACGGAGAGTGTGAAGGTCAGGGTGCCCGAGACGCCTGCGACCACGTACAGGTGCGCCAGGGTGACATGCCCCACCGCGCCGGCCAACGGGATCGAGCCGACGACCAGGGTCTGCAGGGTGGTCACCCACACGAGGAGGCGGCGCAGCCTGATCCGGTCGACGATCGCTCCGGCCAGCGGGCTCAGCACGGCGCCGGGCAGATAGGTCAGCGCCAGCAGCGCGGCCGCCCCGAACGGCCCCGCGCCGAGGTCGGTCACGGCCAGCAGGGTCAGTGCGAGAGCGGTGATCTGCCGCCCGACGGAGCTGGCGACCTGCTCGCCGCACAGCAGCACGAAGGGACGGTGGCGACGCAGGGGGACCGTCCCGTCGGCCCGTGACGCGCCCAACCCTCAGATCCCCGTGCAGGGAACGGGCCAGCGGTGCAGCCGCGGCGGCAGGGCCACCGCCCAACCGTCGGCGACGAGAGCGAGCCGCTCGGCCGCGAGCAGGTCGACGGCCTCCCGCTGCACGGCGTCGAGTTCACCGAGCGCCGTGGGCTCCTGGACCGTGGCGAAGGTGGCGAGCAGATCCGGGTGGTCGAGGGTGAACCTCGCCGAGGCGGGCCGCTCTCTGCGGTCCATGACGGTGATGAAGTCCGGGCCGCGGCGGTGGTAGAGCATGCCGACGGGGAAGGCGGCGTACGAGGTGCGCCAGGCCCCCAACTCACCTGGTTCGTAGACCCGTTCGACGGGTGGTGGGAGGTGGTGCAGCATCCGTACGTACGGGGCGTCATGCGTGTCAAGCGGGTCGTCGCCTCGCGCCCGGTCTTCGTAGGCGATCTCCCAGTGCGTACGGAACCGTTGGCTCTGGCACTCGCGCAGGAACTGGACCGCCACCGCCGTCTCGCGCCCCGCCCCGCCCAGGCACAGCGGCACGTCCACGTGGACCTGTCGGCCGATCACGCGGTGAGGGACGGTCGCGGGAAGCCCGGTCATCCGGCCACCTCCTGACGGTCCGTGGATTGCGGAGCCGGGTCGGGGTCGATGCGGTCCGGTACGTCCCACGTGGGCAGGGACACGTACGTCCGCCCGTCGCGGAACACCAGCCCCGTCGCCTGAGCCTGCTGGATCCACCCGCACAGCTCCTCGGCCGGGATGTCGTGTCCGTCGCCGGTCAGCAGCCGGTGCAGCGCGGGCTCCGTCCGCCCGTCCTCGAGGCGGCGCAGCGCTTGCGCCTGCCAGCCGGTCAGCCGGTGGGTGCGGCGGGGCCAGCCGTGGCGCCGGTCGTGTACGAGCAGTACGTCCACGCCGTCCTCCGGCTCCGCTTCCTCCATCACCAGACTCGATCCGTGATGTCCGTCGCGCCATGCCGCGACGGCCCGCTTGAGCCGGCTCTCGGTCTCTCCACCGATGCCCGCGTCGTCCGTCGCGAACAGGTAGACGAGGTCGGTGAGTTCGGACTCGGGCAGCTCGTAGACATGGTGGTACATCTCGGCTGGGCGCCGCTTGCCGAAGCCGAACCCCGGGTCCGTGAAGTTCGGGCTGAACCGCTCCAGTTGGATGCGGTGGGCGCCGCCCGGGGGCTGCAGGTGGACGAGCGCGGGCAGCTGGTCGACGACCGGGGCGTAGTCCTCGACGGTCTCGCCCGGGAAGCCGTACAGGTAGTTCCAGGTGACGGTCAGCGCGTGGTTCTCGCACTCACGGAGTGTGCGGACGTTGCGGGCGCCGCTGACGCCCTTGTCCATGAGGTCGAGGACCCGGTTGCTCAGGCTTTCGATACCGGGCTGGATGAGCACGGCTCCGGCCCGCCCGAGGAGGGCGATCTGTTCACGGTTGAGGTTGGACTTGACCTCGTAGTGCATCCGCAGGTCCCAGCCGCTCTCGGCGGCGAGGGGCAGGAAGTCCTTGAAGTACGCCATGTCGATGATGTTGTCGACGGTGACGACGTCGAGGATGCGGTGCCGTCGTACGAGGTGGTCGATCTCGCTCCACAGCTGCTCGCCCGACTTGGCGCGGAACGCCATGGAGGAGCCGTTGAGCCCGCAGAAGGTGCAGTGGTGCTTCTCGCCCCACCAGCAGCCGCGTGCCCCCTCGACCACCAGCTTCGGGTAGACGTATTCGAGGACGGGGGATGCGTCGAGGGCTGCCTGCCACTGGTCGTAGTCGGGCGCGGGGATGTCGGAGGGCGCCACGGTGCGCCGGGACTCGGTGTTCGCCCGCGAGACCCGGCCGTCCGTCTGCCCTTCCCACCAGCACAGGCCCGGTACGTCGGCGGGTGGCGTGTCGGCGTCCAGGTGGCGCAGGAGCGCCGGGAAGCCGTACTCGCCCTCGCCGCGCACCACGTGGTCGACGAAGGGATGGTTGCGGTGCAGGGCGTGCCCCATCGGGCCGTCGCAGTTGCTGCCGCCGAAGACGACGGTGAGCCCTGGACGGCGGCGCTTGAGCTCCCTGGCCAGCGCGAGCGAGGGCACGTTCTGCATGAACGTGCTGGTGAACCCGACGACGTCCGGTTCCTGGGCGAGCACTTCCGTCGCGCACTCGGCGATGAACTCGGCCGCGTGGACCCGCATGTCGGAGGCGGTGTCGATGCAGAGGCCGCGACGTGCGGCGTACTCCTTCAGCCGGGCGACGCCCCAGCTCTCGTCCTCGTACAGCACACCCGAGAAGACCCAGTCACCGAGGCCGTCGAAGATCGAATCGCTGCCGATCGCCTCGTAGTCACCGGGGCGCAGCCGCCCGCCAGACCGCTCGAGGAGGAACTCCGCCCAGCGCAGCGAGCCGTGGAACTCACGCACATCGTCGTCCGGGCGGACCTGCCGCAACAGCTGGTGCAGCAAGCCCACTTGGAGAGAGGGCAGATCGATCGGGTGCCACGGCATGGTCACCAGCTGTACGCGCACACCACTCTCCCCCGTCACCGTCCCCTCGACATCCCGCTCGCGCTCACGGTCCCGCCCGGTCAGCGGGTCGGCGGGCGCTTCTCCATGACGGCAGGCTTGCGGTTCGTGCGCTCCTCTTCGCGGATCACTACCTTTTTGATCTCCACGACTCTCCCCTGGTCGACGACCTCGAACTCACGTGCCACACAAAGCAGTTCACCTTATAAGGCATCACATGCGCCCCACAAGGACCCCGACGGCGGAGCGGCCCGCCCGTCAGAGGCCGTGCAGCACGGGATCACCGAGAGCGACTTTGGGGTATTCGGCGTCGCCCTGCTCATGCCCCTCGGTCGTGAGGGTGGCAACGCCGGTCAGGCCCACGGTCACCTTCACCGACCGGTTGATCTGCGCGGTCACGCCAGGACCCCGCTCATAGGGGCTGTGTGACAGCCATGACGGCGTAGATGCAAAGAGGGCCTCGCGAATGAACAGGCAGTTAGATCAACGGACCGTACTGCTCATGCTCGTTGGTTGCGGCACCGTGTACGTCGCCTTCGAGCACCCGTCGTTTGGCACCGCCCTCGTCGTCGGTGATGCCGTGGTGACACTCCTTCACCTCCTGATGCGGGGGCGCTAACCCGCATGGCACGCGTTCAGGGTCCGCGCCCTGCTTACCAGGCTCTTGCGTCACCGCTGAACGTTGGCCCTGTGCCCCGCTCCGTGCTGCGTCGCTACAGCCACGCGCGCCTCGCAGTCCGGAACAGCGAACCGGAGCAGAGCAAACCTCATCGACCATCGCTTAACAGGGCCCATCCCCGAACGCAGAGACCCCCGCCGGAACAAGCCGGCAGGGGTCCACATCAGTCACAGCGGTCACATACGTGTCACCGGCAGGGGCGACGCAGCCGCACCACAAGGACCTGACCAGGCCAAACGCTACCGACCTGGACCACGCGGACGCCGGAAGACGGTTCTGACTACCTGTGCCAGGTGAGACCGTCAGCTCGGAGCGGGCGGCTACGGCCAATCCAACAGAGCCGCAGCCCCAAGGTCTGCATCAGTCAAGATCCGGACCATTCCCGGGCCAGCGGTCCCGGCAAGGTCCCCACGGCTGCCATATTCGCGGCTCAGCGAGCTGCTTGCGCTGTACCACCAGCAGACGAAGAACCTCCTGGTGTCGTACTCGCCGAAGAAGCTCGGCTTCTTCTAGAGGCATGAGAAAAGGTGCCTGACCTGGGCTTTCATCGGTCAGGCACCTGTCGCTCGATTCGGAAACAACCAAGAGTGATTCACGTGGAAACTCCCAGTACCTCCCACAGCTATCCCGCTGCCGACCAGGTGTTCCGGTCTATTCCCGGTCCAAGATGGCTCACTTGAGCGGAGCTTCGCCTCGACTGACGCGGTCCCACTCCTTCATCGACTGTTCGATGAGGCGGGTTGGCGTGCTCCTGGAGGCCGTCGAGGAACTTGGCGTAGAAGCGGAACAGCACCTCGATGCTCTGGCCCGCTCGACGAGCACACTCCGCGGGATCCACACCCGAGTAAAGCCAGAAGGAGATTCCAGCGTGTCGCAGGTCATAGGGCCGCTTGGCCAGGCCGGAGGCCAGTTCGACCCGGGTGAAGACGTGCTTCCGGGCTCGCGACCACGTCACGCCGTACGCAGCAGCGTCCACGTAGTTCCCTGCCTCATTCCGGAACAACCGCCCGTCCGTTGCCACGCCGAAGCGCTCGATGTGCGCGCGTAGCGTGCGGACGAACTGCGGAGGGATAGGTACTGCTCGCGTGGCAGTAGCCGCTCGTCGCTTGAGGGCGTGCACCTCGTAGACCGCACCGTCGTCGCTCCATTCCTTGCCCGCAGTGACAACGCCACCGGACAGATTGAGCATCCCCCATCCCTCATCGGGCAAGTGGCACTGCGACCTGCCAAGATGGATAACTTCTGCCGGTCGCATGGCTGCGTAGTACATGCAGCCGAAAAACGCCTCCAGGTGAGGACCACGACCTGGTTGTGCAGCCACCGAGGCAAGAAGCCGGGCAAGCTGCGCTGGGTTGGGAACCGCTGCAGGGTCTACCACCTCGTTGACAGCGGCGTTCCATCTGATCCCGTTGAGAGGGCTCTCCGCAAAGTATCCGGGCGGCGGCCTTCTGCCCGCGGTGGGACGAGCCGTTGTCCACGATCCAGAACACGCGCTTCGCGCTGGCGTACGGCTCCTGAGTCATGACCTGGGCGACCAGGTTCATGAACGGGTCGATGCCGGTCCTGGGTTCGGTGCGGCCGGACACCTTCGCGCGGTGGACGTCGTAGGCGGCCAGGTAGGCCAGTGCCCCGCCGCGGCCGTAGGTGTGGTTCACCCGCATCGCTCTTGCCTGGCCCGGGGCGAGCGTGGGGTGGCAACGGCAGCGGGCCTGAATGGAGGTCTTCTCGTCCGCGCTGATGACGTATTCGTCCGCGTCGAGCGGCTCGCCGTCCCAGCTGTGGGCGTGGAGGTCCAGGACGCGGGCCGCTTTGGGTCGGAAGTCTGGGTCGGTGATGAAGATCCAGGAACGGTGCTGCCAGGGTTTGATCGCGTCCTGGTCGAGCCAGCGGCGCACGGTGGAGGCGGACACCGACGCGGCGATGCCCCGCGACATGGCCTCGCGGGCCAGTTCCGGGCACGACCAGCGCGACAGCGGCGCGCCGGTCTCAGCGGGAAGCTGGCAGGCCAACGCTTTGACCTGCGCGGCCTGCAGGGGTGTGAAGACGGGGGGCCGGCCAGTGCGCTGACGGTCGAGCAGGCCGCGCAGACCCAGGTCGGCGAACCGACCTCGCCATGTGCGCACGGTGTCGACGTGCACTCCCGCCTCGACGGCAATACGCGCGTTGGACCTGCTCCGAGCCGCCAGGAGCACGATCCGCGCCCGCACCCGGTCCCGGTACTCGGTCCTGTGACCGTATGCGGCCTTCTTCAGTCGGTGCCGCTCGGCGGCGGTCAGGACTATTGGGCGCGCGGTGGCAACAGGCAAGGCAGGCAGGCCGATCGGCAGAAGTAGATCAGGGCGGCCATAGCCTGCCGCATCCGGTCCGACGCTGACGTCTGATGGCCGCCCAGGTCCGTCAGACGATGGACGAGCTGCCCAACCCGCCGATCCGGCCGATCTCCTCCATCGGATACGGGGTCTGCCTGCTCTCCAGTTGGAACTTGCCGTAGAAGTCCGTCATCACCGCGGCGAGCGGCGCGTGGTGAGTGAGGATCGCCGCGACCTGCGGCGGAATTCCCTTCGGGTGCTCCGCTTGGGCGCATGCGCGTATGAACGCATTGCGCTCTTCCCCCTTGTACCCGTACAGGGCGGTGATGAGCCAGATCACCAGATGTGTGACGGAGTAGCATCGGTCATAGGTCTGGTGCTCGGCGAAAAAGTCAGCTTCTTCCTTGGACAGGTCGAACCGGGAGGAGATCGCGAGGCCGTAGTCCGCAAAGAACAGACGCTCACCGTCGGTCAGGATGTTCTGGAAGTGGGCATCGAAGTGCAGGAGACCGCGGGCGTTCATGAACGAGGTCCCAGCCTGCAGTTGCCGCACGACCATGGCGCAGGCCCTCTCGGCCGCCTCGTCACCGGCTTTGACCTGAGCGCCCAGCCAGTCGTGCAGGTTCTGCGGGATGTACTCCAGGAACAGTGCGATGCTCGCCGAGGAATCTCGCACAGCCTCGATCCGGCGGCGCACCTCCGATCCGCCTCCCCAGTAGGTGACAGCCTTCTCCACGTCGGCCAGTTCCTCGGGAAGCGACTGCCCAGGGTGCGGCAGGACCCGCCAGTGGTACATCAATGGGAAGCCCTCATAGTCCTGTGCGAGCACCCAGTTCGTCGTCATGGTGTGCACGGCCAGCTCCCTCCAGGCCCCAAAGCCCGGCCCCCCGATGACCCCGACACCGAAATGGGAGAAGGCAGGTAGCTCGAAGAGGTTCGCCGTGGACCGGACGTTCTCCGGCTGCCTTTCCAGATCGCTCAGCGGCACCCGCTTGACGAAGACCGGGGTCCCGCCGATGTCCAGCAGCGCCGATGTCCCGCCGATACCGGATCCCATTGGCTCAGCCGCATCCACGAGGTCGCGCAGTTCAAGATCACTGCACAGGGCCAGTGCTGTGGAGACGGCACTGTGAGCCGCCAGACGCGCATCGCGCGACATGTCAACGCTCTCGACGACTGCCTCCACGTGGGCATCAACCTCTCTGAGGGCGTCTCCGACGAGCACGAGCGCGCGACGCACAGCCCTGCGGTTCGACTCTTGGCACCTGCAGCGGGCATCCAGGATCCGTTTTGCGAACACAGATCCGAACCCCCCTTTCGGCTGCACTGTACGTGAAGATGACAACGAGATCGGGCGAACGCGATGCCTCGGCAAACCACCACTGCTCAGCGGCTCGGAACTGGGCTGTCTCGCAGTGGTCGAGCTTCATCGCACTGTCCTTCGCCGCTGACCGGTGAACACACCCGTCAGGCCCGGGGCCAACCCCCGAAGAACTTCCGGAGCCGACCACTTAGTGGCAATACCGGTGACTTTGAGGGTGTCGGCTCGTTGTGTTGGGTGTGCCAAGGCCGGGACAGGTGAAGTCGGTGGGGGGCGAGCGGTTTTCGGATCG
>NZ_JBVJWD010000081.1:16659-19792 GCF_055602785.1 Streptomyces sp. NPDC037301 | reverse complement strand
CCCGGACAGAATGACGCCCACGCGCCGTCCACCACAGCATCCGGACGGCGCGTCACATCACAACAGGGCAAACGTTGCCTGATGCGGCACTAGCTGGGCGAGGCATGCCTCGGCGCGGGCACGCTCACGATGGACGTCGGGCGCGTCTGGAAATTGGGAGAGGAACGCGGCGCTGAACCCGCGGTCCTGGGCCTGCATCGTGCACACCTTGGTGAGGACGTTGCGAAGCCCGTGCCAGGGATCGTCGTCCTGAAGGGCCTCGTCGAGGGCTGCGACGCACTGGCTGAGTTGTTCGGAGAACGCAGCGGCGATCAGCGAGCCGCGTGTCGGGAAGTGCCGGCAGAAGGTGGCGGCACCCACGCCCGCTCTGCGGGCGATTGCGCTGGAAGATACGTCGGTGCCGTTGAGGGCGTACGCCTCGCGGGCGGCCTGGAGGAGCCGGGCGCGGTTGTGCCGGGCGTCGGCTCTCTGCCCCGGGGCGGGGGGCCGGAGGCGGAGGGGGGCGGGTTCCGAGACAGTTGGGCAGGCATGTCTCCCACTTAATCACAAACGGAAGAGGCCGACCGTTTAGCGGGTTAGCGTGACCTGGTGCCGCGGTGCCCCGCGGTCAGCTCTCTGCCGCAGAGGTGAGCGGCTGCGAGTTCTCCTGCTGAACGACGTGCCATGTGTACGGAGGTTGTCCGTGTTTGCTGTGCAGTACCACCGCTATGGCGGTTCCGAGGTCCTTTGCGTGGAGGGGGTCGAAGAGCCGCACGCCGGACCCGGTCAGGTCCGCATCGCGGTGCGTGCCACCGGCGTCACCCCTGCTGACTGGTACCTGCGCTCAGGGATGCTGCGGGACATCGCCACCGTGGACTTCCCCCATATACCCGGCTTGGATGCCGCGGGAATCGTCGACGAGGTGGGAGAGGGAGTGACCGGCACCGCCGTGGGAGATGCGGTCTTCGGCCTCGTCCCCTTCGTGGATCAGGGAGGCGCCGCGGCCCAGTACGCCGTGCTGGAGGCGTGGGCGTCCAAGCCTCAGTCATGGTCTTTCGAGGAAGCGGGTGGCGCCGCGGGCAATATCGACACGGCCACGCGGGTACTGGAGGCCCTGGAAGCCGCCGAGGGCATGACCTTGTTGATCGAGGGTGCCGCCGGAGGTGTCGGCACCCTCACCGCGCAACTCGCCCAGGCCCGCGGCCTCGCCGTGATCGGCACCGCGAGCGAAGGCAATCACGGCTTCCTCGACCAGCTCGGCGTCGTACCGGTCACCTACGGGGCGGGGCTGGCCGATCGCCTTGCCCCACTGGCTCCGCTCGGTGTCGATGTGGTTCTGGACGCGGCTGGTAAGGGCTCTCTGGCCGAACTGGTGGCCATCGTCGGCGACCCGCACCGCGTGGTGACCATCGCAGACTTCGACGCCAGCCGGCACGGAGTGCGGTTCTCCCGCTCCGAAGCTGGAGAGTCGCCGGGCTGGGCAGGACTACCGCTGGCGGCCGACCTCGCCGACCACGGCCGCCTCACCGTCCCGCTGCACGCCGTGTTCCCGCTGAAGGAGGCCGCCACAGCTCATGACGTCAGCGCCACCGGCCACGCGCGCGGCAAGATCGTAATCACCGTGCCCTGACACGGCGGACGATTCGGCCCGCAACCAGCGGCCCGCAGCAGGGCGGCCACGGCTACGGTGGCCTTCGCCAGCGCGACCTGGGCCGGACCGCAGCAATCCGCCAGCAAGTCTTGGATATGCCCGCCCCCGTTGTCGCAGACGCCTGCGGCTACCACCACAAGACCACCACCCGACTCCTCAACGAGAACGGCGGGACCTGGAGCCGATAAGCCCCCGGCGACCACACACGGTCACCCGCAGGCTGGACTCCGCAGGAAACTCACGGCAGTTGAACCAGGCCACGGAATGGCAGGCCAGGACACTCCCTGGCCTGCCACCGCCTCACGAAGCCGTCGGCGTCTGCTCGTGGCTGCCATAGGGTCGCGTGATGATCTCCATGCCGTGCCCGGCCGGATCCATGAAGTACAGGCCCTGCCCACCGTCGTGGTGGTTGATCTCTCCAGGCTGCTTCAGATGCGGATCGGCGTAGTACGTGATCCCGGCCTGCTGGATACGCGCGAAGGCCGCGTCGAACTCCTCGTCGGAGACGAGGAACGCGTAGTGCTGCATGACGATCGACTCCGCCGGGATGGCGGCGAAGTCCAGGGTGACCCCGTTGCTGGTGGCCACCGGAATGAACGGACCCGACTCGGTCCCGACCTCAAGCCCCAAGATGTGCGCCAGGAACTCGGCCGACTCCCGGTTGTCCCGGGCATGAATGATGGTGTGATTCAACTCGACTGACATGTGTGGAATGCCTCCGCAAGGCAATCTCACGGGCACCTCCATGCCTCACCCAGCCGGTGACCGACACGCGATGCCGTGCCCATGATCCTAAGCGACACCGCTCACGGCGTCGAGAGCCGTCCCCGAGCGGTCGCCGATGACGACCACACAGCGTCACTAACGCGCCAGATCGGACCCAGAACTGGCGACAGTTGAATAGGCGAGCCCGCCAGTATCAGACCCCGTGGTCAGGAACGCGGGACGGCCAGCCGCCGGTCGGGGCGGCTGGCCGTCGAAGCGGGTAGCGGCAGGGATCAACCGGCCTTGGCAGGCTCCTCGGCTCGGGCTCGGGTGCTGGCGAGGCGGTAGGAGTCGGTGCCGGTCTCGATGATCGTGCCGTTGAAGGTCAGGCGGTCGACGATGGCCGCGCAGAGACGGGGGTTGGTGAAGGTCTTGATCCAGCCGCCGAAGGACCCGTTGGAGGCGATGGCGACGCTGTTCTTTTCCTCGCGCTCCGTCAGGACCTGGAAGAGAAGTCTGCTCGCGGCCTGAACAACCGACCATGTGTTACAACGACCCCTCGAATTCGTCATGGAGGGAAGGGCTTCGTGAGTGAGCGCTGGGCAGGCCTTGCACCTGCATTTCCCCACGGGAAGCGGGGCGTCTTTCCTTGAACCACCAACGCAGCGCCAGTTACCGCGAGTTGCGGCGAACTCTCAAGATCAACTATAGCGCATGCGGGCCGGGGGGGGGGGGGGGGGGGGGGGGGGGAGGGTTGACGAGAAGTCGGCGCTGGAGCGAGGGACTGCTGTCGAAACG
>NZ_JBVJWD010000081.1:0-16649 GCF_055602785.1 Streptomyces sp. NPDC037301 | reverse complement strand
ACCCCCCCCTCCCCCCTGTGCTTCCCCCCCCCCCCCCCCCCCCCCCCCCCCCCCCCGCTCCCCCCCCCCCCCCCCCCCCCCCCGCGGCGACGGTTTGCCGAGATTCCGGCTCCGGCGCGAGGACCTGCTGTCGAACGGCGCTGTCAGTGGCGCGCGGTAGCTTCGGGATTGTTCGAGATCACGGGGTGAGAGGGGTGAATTCGTGGGTGTCAGGCATGCGTTGAGCGTCGTCCTGGTCGACGTCAACGACGAGGTGGTGACGGCCTGGCGGTCCGCGTTCGCGGACACGCCGGAGGTCGAGATCAGGCGAGGTTCCCTTCTCGATGTGGACGCCGACGCCTGGGTTTCCCCCACCAATGAGCGTGGCCGGATGGACGGGGGGGTCGACGTCGTCGTCAAGCGGCACCTCGGTGCGGGCATCCAGGTGCGGGTGCAGCGGGCGATCCGCGACCGGTTCGGCGGACGGCTGCCGGTGGGCAGCGCGGTGTGCGTCCCGTCCGGGGCGGACGTACCCCGGTACCTGATCTCGACGCCCACCATGCGCCAGTCGTCGCAGAACGTCAGCGACACGATGAACGTGGCCCTGGCCTGCGCGGCCGCCTTCCAGGCGGTGCATCTACAGAACCGGGCGAAGCCGGGCAGCATCCGGTCGGTGGCCCTCGTCGGGATGGGCGCGCAGACCGGGCAGGTGCCCGCGAAGGTGTGCGCCAACCTGATGTGGACGGGATACACCCTCTTCCACGACCACGGTTTCGCGGACTACGACGAGTTGCGGGCCGCCGTACTGGGGCAGCTCGACGACATCGAGGGAGCGGGGTCCGTACGGCGGGTCCGGATCAACGTGCCGCAGCGGCCTTCCTTTCGTCACTGACCCGAAGACCTCCCAGGCCGGCGCCGCCCAGGGCGCGGACACCGGCGACGACCCTGCCGCATCTGTTCAGCATGCCGGGGCGCCCGTGGAGGCGTCCGGTTCGAGTATCGGGAGTTCCACCCTCGTGAGTGATGTCGACGTGACGGCCGCGGGCGATGCCGGTTCCCCGGCCGGGGATCCGCTGGGACTGGCCGGCCTGTTCACCGGTGGCGGCGAGCCGTGGCTGCCGCTGCTCGGACCGGTGATCGAGGCGCAGCCGGGAGCCTCCGACTTCATCGGCCCGAAGCGCAGCCCGGAGGTCGTTCCGGTGCGCGAGCTGACGTTCCAGGCGTTGAAGCCGCATCCGCCGGAGAAGTGGAAGGTGGTCGTCTTCGGACAGAACCCCTATCCGCGGGCGGAGAGCGCGACCGGCATCGCGATGTTCGACAACACCTTCAACGACTGGAAGGACAGCCAGTTCGGCCGGGTCGTCAGCATCCGCTGCCTCATCAAGGCGGCCGCGATGTGGAAGTACGGCATCGTCAAGAAGACCCCGATCGCCGACGTCCGCGCCCTGCTGAAGAAGGAGGACACGGTTCAGCCGCCCGAGTGGTTCCAGGCGATGCTCACCCAGGGTGTGCTGCTGCTGAACGCGTCCCTCACGGCGAGCGCGGACGGGGTGATGGCGACCGATCGGCACACGTCGTTCTGGCGCCCTGTGGCCGAGCAGATCGTCGAGGAGATCCTCCGGGCGAAGCAGGACGCGGTGGAGGAGGACGACCGGGGGGTGGTGTTCGCCTGGTGGGGCGCGCACGCCCGGAGTCTGAAAAGGGTCGTCCAGCGGCTGGAGAAGAAGTACCCGGGGGTGCAGGTCCGTCACCTGGACCACGCCAATCCGGCCGCGCAGGGGGATCTGTTCTGCGAGGGCGACCACTTCGCCCAGGTGAACGACGCCCTGGCGGCGGTGGGGGCCGAGCCGGTCGACTGGCTGCCGCGGAAGGGCTGGGACCAGGGGACGGGCGGGGCCGGCGGGCCGGAGGACGGTGGTGTCGCGCAGCGGATGGGGGCGTTCATCGCGTCCACGATGGAGTTGCACCAGCTATATCTGGAGCGGCTCACCAGCGTCAAGGACGAGGGCCTCGTCCTGCCGCCCGTCACCGGGGTGTTCGACACGCCGCTGATGGACTTCCGGAAGGCCGTCGAGCCGGTTTCGCGGGTGCTCGCGCACCTGGATCGGCATATCGATCTGTCGAGCCGTTTCGGGGAGACGAAGGCCGCGGAGGCGGCGTCCGCGGGCGCACTGTCCGGGGAGGCCGTGAGCGCCTTGTCGGCCGACGCGATCTCGGCCCTCTACCTGTACACGTGCGAGTCGGGCTTCTACCGCGAGATCAACGCCGTGCTGCGCTCGTCGGACCGCGAGCGCGTGGTGCCGTACCTGCCGTACCTGCGGTTGCTGTTCTCGGCGATGGAGGCGTTGCCGGCGCAGACGCGGCCGCTGTGGCGTGGTGTGGCGCTGGATCTGCGGTCCCAGTACCCGCTGGGGCGGACGGTGACGTGGTGGGGCGTGTCGTCGTGCACGTCCGAGCTGGGTGTGGCCCGCGCGTTCCTCGGCGGGCGTGGCCGGCGGACGCTGTTCGAGGTGACGCCCGCGCGGGCGGTGGGGATCCGGCGGTTCTCCGCGTTCACGGGTGAGGAGGAGTACATCCTCGCGCCGGGGACGCAGCTGAAGGTGACGGAGGTGAAGGCCGAGCGTGGGGGTCTGTGCACCGTGCGGCTGACCGAGCTGGAGGGGGCCGGCCTGGTGTCGTGACGTCCGGGCCGGGCATACGAGCGCCCCGTGACGGGCCTGAGCCGTGCCGTGGAAGAGGACTGGAAAAGCCGTACCTCGCCTTTCACTCTGACCTGGACGGAGCTCGAAGTGCCGCGCAACGGCTGACCATCTCCCGGAGGTTGTTCGGGTCCCGCCCCTGGCTCTGCCCGACGCTGACCAGCCGCCGTAGCTTCACCACCGCCGGTTCAGCGGCGGCGGCCGAAGGGCCACCAGCTCCGACGTGTCCGGCGGAGGGGCGGGACGGCCGGTCGTGGTGGTGCAGGCGGCCGCGGCGGCAGAGGCGGGTGTGCCGGGGGCTTCGGCTTTCGCCCGGGTGGAATCCCGGCGCCGGATGCGGGACTACGTCCGTGGGCTCCTTGGTCCGGTGGGCCGCAAGAACGGCTGGCAGCTCGCCGAATACGCCGGCCACGCTACCCCCGACGGGCTGTCCTGCAACCGGGGCCCTGCCCGCTGCAGTCCAACGCCCACGACCACCCCGGCCACCATCCGCGTCTGGCCCTGCTCTCTCCCGACTCCCGGGCACACCCACGGTCACACCGTCTACGAGGTCAGGAGCAGTACCGGCCACCTTCTGGTCTGGGGCGACATGGTGCACGTGCCCTCCTTGCAGTTCGAGGAGCCGAACGTGTCGTGGGAACTCGACGGTGACCAGCCGCAGGCCCGCACGGCGCGCAACGCCCTCCTTGAGCAACTGAGCACACCGGGCCGCTTTGTCGCCGGCGCCCACCTTGACTCGCCCGGCGTGGGTCGCGTGACACACAACGGCGACGGCTACGCGCTGGAGTACCTCGCACCGTCGATCTCCTGACGATCACAGCATGCGCCGCCTGGGCAGCCGCCAGCTGGCTTTGTTCCCGAGAGCCGGTTCTCGTGAACAAAGCCAGCCAGCCGAACCCGTTGACCGCGTCGCGTCCCGGTTGTGGTGCTCGGAGCGTGACCGCTTCTGAGCCGCATTCGAAGTCCCGCGTCTGTATGGCCGCCGCGGCCGTCAGCCTGTCGTGGGCAGCGGCGACCTCTCGCCCTCGATGTCACAGGCTGCCCGGGCGGACCAGGCCGGTTCTCTTGACGCTGGTCAGGATGGGGGTGATCTCGGCAGTGGAGATGTGGGCGAGGGCGCCGATGGTGTCGCTCGCGAAGTGGTAGAGCGCGTCGAGGTCGGCTGCCGCGACGGCCACGAGGAGGTTGGCGGGGCCGGTGGTGGCGGCGGCGAAGCGGACCCGAGGGTGGCGGCTGAGCTGCTGGCCGGTCTCCTCCAGGCCGCCGGGTGCGACGGTGATCCACAGCAGAGCCTCGGTGCGGATGCCGAGCCGGGCCAGGTCGACCTCGGTGGCAAGCCGCAGGACCTGGCCGCCGACGAGCGTCTCCAGTCGCCGACGGGCGGTGAGGGCAGTGGTGTCGGCCTGCTGGGCGAGGTCGGTGTAGGAGGCGCGGCCGTCATCGATCAGCGCGGTGATCAGATGGCGGTCAAGGGGCTGGAGAGCGGGGCGTGCGGGCGCCGAGGGCAGGTCTGGGCGAAGACCTGCCAGTTCACGTTCCGCCAGCAGGCCGCCGCTCCAGTCGAATGCGGCGGGGAAGGTCCGCAGCAGGATGTGGGAGGTCCACGACAGGACCGCGGGGGTGGCGGGAAGGTCACGCAGTAGCAGGTTGTTGCGGGCGTCGGGCCCGTCCAGGTGCAGGATCGCGTTGATTTCGTCGCCGCCGCCGAGGACGTCGACCCAGATGGCGTCGGGGCGGCGGGCGAGGGTGGCGGCGATGGTGCTGATCCGGTTGGGCTTGCAGCGGATGCGCAGGGCCAGCGGGATCAGGTCGGGGAAGTGGACGGGGTTGCGTACGGCTGTGGCCCGCAGGGTCCCGTCACCGAACAGAGGGGAAGCGCGGCGTACGACGGTGCGCTCCGAGATGTCGAGGACGCGGCTGATGGTGCGCCAGGAGGCGCGCGGGGCGGCCAGCAGCGCGGCGGCGATCCGACGATCCGTCTGATCCAGCTGATGGCGTAGTTTCTCCATGAATTGAGATCCTATGACGCACTTTCTCGATTCGGGCAGACACTTCTGGCTCACACTGTCGCTCCGGCATAAAAACGTCTCCGACAGCCGAGACGAAAGAGAGCAGGTGAGCCTGATGACCGGAAGCGAGTACACGGTCGTGGACACCGACCGGGGCACAGTCGGGGGAATCGTGGAGGGCGCGGCGGTCTCCTTCCGTGGCATCCCGTACGCGGCGTCGCCGGTGGGCGCGCTGCGGTTCGCGCCGCCGCAGCCCCATCCGGGCTGGACGCAGGTGCGGGATGCGGCACAGGCCGGTCCGTCCGTGCCGCAGGCGGCTTCGCGTCTGGAGCGGGTGCAGGGGCAGCGGGTGCCGGACTGGGACGAGGACGGCAGCCTGACCGTCAACGTCTTCAGCCCACGCCGCGTGCTCCAGGCCGGGGCGGTTCGTCCGGTGCTGGTGTGGTGGCACGGTGGCGGCTTCACCAGCGGCTCCGGCGGCTGGGACTGGTACGACGGCGGCCATCTGGCCGCTCTGGGCGACATCGTGGTAGTCACCGCCAACTACCGGGTGGGGCCGCTGGGTTACCTCTACCTGCCGGAGATCGGCGCGGCCAACCTCGGGTTCCAGGACCAGGCCGCCGTGCTGCGCTGGGTCCAGGACAACATCGCCTCCTTCGGCGGAGACCCGCGGCGGGTGACGGTCGGCGGGCAGTCCGCCGGGGCCTACTCCTCCCTGATGCTTGCCCTGGACCCGGACACCAACGGATCCGTCTCCCGCGTGCTGCTGCAGAGCGGCCCCTTCGGCCTGGCCCCGCAGGATGCGCAGCAGGCCGCCGAGAACGCCGATGCCTATCTGCGTCTGCTGGGCATCCCAGCCGGCGCGGACCGTGCAACGGCGCTGCGCGCCCTGCCGGCCGGGCAACTGCTGGATGCCTACGGCCGCCTGTCCGCCCAGCTTGCCGCGCCGGGCAACGCGGCCCCGCCGATGTACCCGGTCCTCGGCGCCCCCGGCATGCTCCGCACCCCGCAGCAGGCGCTCGCGGACGGCGCCCTGGAGGGCAAGCCACTGCTGATCGGCACCACCCGCTACGAGGCGACCGCCTTCTGTGCCTTCGATCCCCGCATCCAGAACCTCACTACCGCGACCGCCCTGGACATCCTCACCGCGCAGCTCGGCCGGCAGGCCGCCCAGGACAGCTATCAGCAGCACGCCGAACGCCGCCCGCAGGCCACACCCGCGGCGATCTTCACCGCCATACAGACCGACGGCCTCTTCCGCGACGGCTCGCTGCAGATCGCCGACCACCACGCGGCAGGCGGGAACACCACCTACGTCTACCAGTTCGACTACGCACCCGCCGAGGACCCGCACCACCTCGGCGCCACCCACTGCGCCGAGCTCCCTTTCCTCTTCGCAACCTTCGACGCCTTCCCCCACAGTCCCGTCCTCGCCGGAGCCGGTAACACCCGGCGGGCCCTGGGCCGCGAATTCGCGACCACTCTCGCCGAGTTCGTCACCTCTGCAACAGTCGGCGGCTGGCTGCCCTACGTTCCCGCCACCAGCGCCCGCATCCGCCACTTCGGCTGAGACAAGGAGAACGACATGCCGCACATGTTCCGCACGCCGGCCATGCCGCACTGGGCCCAGTTCTGCACCCTGATGGCCACCATCTACGTCTCGGACCGGCTGTACTCCTTGACCGTCGCCGATCAGTTCGCGCACTGGAACCAGTGGATGCGTCCGCTCCCCTTCGCCCTCGCCTCGATCGCGCTTGCCGTCTTCGTAGTGATGCCGGGCGCCGCCCGCCTCTGGACAGCCCGGTACACAGCCGCCGCCGCTGACAGCCACCCGATGGCTGGTCGCTGAACACCCTCGGGGATCTCGGCGTTCACGCCACCGCCCGTGCACACCGGGGCGGCCCGGCCAGTCCACTGTGTTTCAACTGGCCCTGTTCTCTTGCGACAGACGCCCCGTGGGATCGGTCTGCCTCCGCCAGGCAGCGGAGGCAGACCCCGTCTGCTGCCGCTACGAAAGGCCCCTGATGGCCATGCCGCGCACCCGCTCGTTCATGCAGGTCGACGTGTTCTCCGCCCTTCCCTATCGCGGTAACCCGGTCGCGGTCGTCCTGGACGGCACGGACGACCTGGCCGACCAGGACATGCAGCGCCTGGCGCGCTGGACGAACCTGTCCGAGACCACGTTCGTGCTGCCCCCACCGCCCCGGAGGCGGACTACCGGCTGCGGATCTTCACGCCCCAGAGCGAGCTGCCGTTCGCCGGGCACCCCACCCTCGGCTCCGCGCGCGCCTGGCTGGAGGGCGGCGGCATCCCCCGGCACGCCGACCGGATCGTGCAGGAATGCGCCGCCGACCTGGTCACCGTCCGCCGCCGCAAGAACATTCTGTCCTTCGCCGCCCCGCCCCGGATCCGCGACGGCGTGCTCGACGACGCTTACCTGGATCAGATCGTCGCCGCGTTCGGCATCACGCGCGAGCAGGTCCTGGCCCACCAGTGGGTGGACAACGGGCCCGGCTGGACAGTGATCCAGTTGGCCACCGCGAGGGAGGTCCTCGCGCTCGAACCCGACTTGTCCCTCATCCCGGCCGCGATGGTCGGTGCGATCGGGGCCCACCCCGAGGGATCCGAGCACCATTTCGAGATGCGCACCTTCGCCCCCGGCGCCGACGTTCCTGAGGACCCCGCGTGCGGCAGCATGAACGCCGCCGTCGGCCAGTGGCTCACCAGCACCGGCGCCGCACCCACCACCTACCGGGTCTCCCAGGGCACACGGCTGCAACGGGCCGCCAGCATCGAGATCACCGCGGAGGCGGACGGCACCGTCTGGGTCAGTGGCGCCGCCACCGTCTGTATCCGGGGCTCCATCACTGTGTGAAGGCCCAACCGCCCAAGCCCCGCGGCGCTCACCAGTCCCCGGCGACAGGCGACTGCGACAGTGCGCCGACCTGGGCAGGGCGGGGCTGTCATGCGGTGTCGAGCGTCTTCATGATGACGAAGCTGTTGACCGTGCCCACCCCGGGCAGGGCGGCCAGCTGGTTGGCGTGGAAGTCCTCATAGGCCGGAAGGTCGGCCACCTCCACCTGGAGCAGGTAGTCGAAGTTGCCGGTGATGTGGTGACAGGCGGTCACCTCGGACAGCTCCATCACCTCCTGTTCGAAGGCGACCACGTTCGCGCGGGTGTGCCGCATCAGCCGCACACCCGCGAACACCCGCAGGCCCCGGCCGACCGCTGCCGGGTCGATGAGCGCCCGGTAGCCGCGGATGACCCCGGCTTCCTCGAGCTGGCGTACGCGCCGCAAGCAGGGGGAGGGCGACAGCCCGACCCGGGCAGCGAGCTCATTGTTGCTGATACGGCCCTGCCGTTCGAGCACGGCCAGGATCGACCGGTCCACTTCATCCATGACAGCAGAATATTGCTAGTGATGGCTCTCTAACACAAAGAGATGCCGGATGGCGGCGCAATCTATTGCCAAGATTGCCGTCGGCCAGGTCATGCCAGGGCCACCGGCAGCCATGCTGGATACAGAGACATAGCGTCGAATTCCGGAAGGGTTGGCCATGCCGGGCAAGAGCACCGTCACCGTTCACACTGACCGTGAGACCCACCCCAGCCGCGCCGTGGCGCCGCCCATCTACCAGACGGCCGCGTTCTCGGCCGAGGACGCGCACACGTTCGCCGCAGGCGCCGTCGAACCGCGGGGCAAGGACTTCTACACCCGCTTCGGCAACCCGAACCATGCCCAGGTCGCCGCCGTCGTCGCCGAACTCGAGAACACCGAGGCGGCGATGGTCACCGCGTCCGGCATGGCAGCGATCACCACGGCCGTGCTCGCCCTGGTGTCCGCCGGCGACCACGTCATCGGACAGAAGTCCACCTACGGGGGCACCGCTTCGGTGCTGCTGAACCTGCTGCCACGCCTGGGCGTGTCCACCACGCTGGTGGACCAGAGGGACCCCAAGGCATTCGAGAAAGCCCTCACCCCCAAGACCCGCCTGATCCTGGTGGAAACCCCGAGCAACCCGCTGCTGCACATCACCGACCTGCGCGCCGTCACCGACCTGGCCCGCGCGCACAACGTGCTGACCCTGGCGGACAACACCTTCGCCACGCCTCTGAACCAGCGGCCCGCAGACTTCGGCATCGACGTGGTCTGGCACAGCGCGACCAAGTACCTCAACGGTCACTCCGACGTCTCCGCCGGAGTGCTGGCCGGACCGGCGAAGATCCTGGACCGCATCTGGGACACCAGCCTGCTCACCGGCGCCACCCTCGGCCCGATCGACGCCTGGCTGCTGCTGCTGCGCGGCATACGCACCCTGCCGCTGCGCGTGCCGCGACACAACGACAACGGCCTGGCACTCGCGGAGGCGCTGAGCACGCACCCGGCCGTGACGCAGGTGCACTACCCCGGCCTGCCCACCCACCCTCAACACAAGCTCGCCCTCGCCCAGATGAACGGATTCGGCGGAGTGCTCAGCGTCGAATTCACCGGCGGATTCGACATGGCCGACGCCTTCCTGGGACACCTGCGCTACCCCCGCCGCTCGGCCAGCCTCGGCGGCGTGGAATCACTCGCCGTGCACCCGGCGTCCATGTGGGCCGGAATGCTCAGCGACGAACAGCTCACCGAAGCCGTTCCCCCGGGCCTGGTCCGGCTGGCGGCCGGCACAGAAGACACCGCCGACCTGGTCGCCGACGCCCTCGCCGCGGCCGACGCCGTACTCGCCCAAGCCGCAACCACCTGAACGGCTGCCGTGCGAGGCAGCGCCCGCGCCAATGCCCGCCCACCCCCACTGCAACCTGCCCGTGAACCACCCAGAAGTGAAGGAGCCCCCCATGAAGATCCTGCTTTCCGGCGGCACCGTGGTCAGCATGGACCCGGCCGTCGGCGACCTCGACCGCGGGGACGTACTGATCGAAGACGGCGTCATCGCCGCGGTGGCCGAGCGCATCGACGCGCCGGACGCCGAAGTGATCGACGCGAGCGACCGGATCGTCATGCCCGGCTTCGTCGACAACCACCGCCACGCCTGGCAGACCGCTTTCCGCGGCATCGGCGCCGACTGGACCTTCCCCCAGTGGGCCGCAGCCATGCACGCCACGGTCAAACCCCACTACACGCCCGACGACGTCTACGCGGGCACGCTCCTCGGCCGGCTGGAGGCCCTGCACTCCGGCGTGACCACGATGCTGGACTGGTACCACGTCGCGCAGGGGCACGAGCACGAAGACGCCGCCATCGCCGCACTACGCGACACGCCGGGACGGTCGATCTTCTGCCTCGGCGCTGGATGGGGCAGCCCCGACCCCGTCGACGACGACATCCGCCGCGTCCGCTCCGGCATCACCGAAGACGGCCTGGTCACCATGGCGCTCGGGCTGCGCGGCCCCGAGGCCACCAGCATCGACACCGTCGCTCGTGAGCTGAAGCTGGCGGACGAACTCGGCCTGCGCACCAGCCTGCACATCGAAGCCGGCGGCACGATCACCGCGTTGCGCGAGCACGGCCTGCTCCAGGCAACCACCACGGCCGTGCACGCCAACGGGATCAGCGACGAGGAACTGCGGATGCTCGCCGACGCCGGCGCCTCGATCTCGATCAGCCCGGACGTCGAGCTGAAGATGGGCTTCGGATCGCCCATGACCGGCCGCGCACTCGCCGCCGGCCTGCGCCCGACCCTGTCGATCGACGACGTCCCCTCGGTCGGCGGCGACATGTTCTCCACCATGCGCACCGCCTTCGCCGTACAGCGCGGCCTGGACGGCAGCCTGCGCTCCCGCGACCTGCTGGACTTCGCCACCATCGACGCCGCCGCCTCCTGCGGACTCGCCGACCGCACCGGCAGCATCACCCCCGGCAAGGACGCCGACATCATCCTGCTGCGCACCGACGACCTGACCGTCTTCCCGGTCACCGACCCGGCCGGCACCATCGTCAGCGCCGGCCACCCCGGCCTCGTCGACACCGTCCTGGTCGTCGGCCGCGTGGTCAAGCGCGACGGCGTACTGGTAGACGTCGACCTGCCGGCGCTCAGGACCCGCCTGCTCGCATCACGCGACCGGATCGCCGCAGCCGCCGGCGTCCCGCTGGACGGCACCTGGAACCCCCTGCCGTAATCGGAGCAGGAGCAGCCGGGGTACGGAGCCGGTGGAGTTGAACAGAAGAACTTGACAGGGAACAGTGTTCCTCGGTGAACATTCGCAGCTCGGGCCTGCCTTGGCGGGGTTACCAGGCCCCCCAGGCACCGACGGCCAGGACGAAAGCGCCGACCTTGAGCGGGCCGAGGAGGCTGGGATGGTCGGACCGGATGCGTACGGTGAAGCCGTGCCCGTCGGCGAGCCGGAGGACCGGCCGCTTCTCGCCGTCTTGTTCAGCAGCGGTGATGCGGCCGTAGACGGCTACCGGGTGCCGGGGCCTCGCCCCGGTGGTCAGACGCGCGTACAGCCGGGCCTGATCGCCGGACGTGGGGCCGTGGCAGAACTCGCCCCAGCCCACCGCCTTGGTCTCTCCGGGGCGGCGCACCTTGAACTGGGTGACCACGTCGGCGTCGTACTCGTGCTTCTGCAGGAAACGGGCGATGACGACCGCACTGCTGGCGCCGGGACCACAGGTGCGCGACGACCGCCTGGTCCCCGGGCAGCAGCACCCAGATGGGCACCGGCACCGGCTCGGTGGTGGAGGACGTCGTCATGCCTCCCACCGTACGGACGGACACCGATACCCGGCCCGACCTGCGCGGGCTCCGAAATCCGTCCACAGGTGATCCGTGGCCTCCTGGTGGCATGAGCGATCACGAGCAGCGGCAGCCGACCCCGCGCCGCGGCAAGGTAGCGGCAAGGTACTGGAGGCCCTCGCGCGGGCGGAGCGGAAGGTGTTCACCCGGCCCGCGCCGAAATCCGCAAAGGCTCAGGTGAAATTCCTTCTCACGCGCACGAAGGACTCAGCGCGGAACCTGGCGGAGCGCCTGGGCGTCTCGACCCGGACGGTGGAGCGCTACCGCGCCGGGAAGCTGACGAAGCCGCAGAAGCGGCTCCAGGCCGCGCTGGTGGAGGCGACCGAATCCGAGTGGCAACCGCAGGTCAGGGCACAGGCGCGGGAGCAGGCGGCGACCTCCGGCGGGATGATGGTGACTGTGGTCGCCTACTTCGGGTTCACCGCCTCCGGGTCCTCCGACGACGGCCGCATACGACACATCACCACCCCGATCTCACCCACCTACGCCGCCCAGATCTTCCAGCTCCAGGAGGACGGTGCGACGGAGGAAGATCTGCATCCGGTCGTCGCGGAGGCCATCACCGAGTCGTATTTCACGGATTGGGGCACCATATGTGATGTGCTGGTAGCGCATTTCACGCATGTCCAGTCGATAGATTTCGAGTTCTGACACGGCCGAATTCCGGGCCTGCTATAAAACGTTTCATGAGCCGAAGCGCGATAGTTGACACAAAGCCACGCTTGTTGTCACTGAGACGGCGACTTCGAGGGAGGCGTCGGCCTGTGCTGCGGCGAGAGCCCGGACTGCGTAGCCAGTGACGTTGCATGAATCGCGTGACGGTGTGGCGCTTGGTGGGACAGCCCGCGTTGTCCAGCGGGTGCGAGACCGGCCGTGGAAGGGGTCGCTGACCGAGCGGAACGCCAGTCGTATAGAGGAGCCTGACGGGCCGGTAGGCCCATAGATCATCGTGGCCGCAGCCCTAGGCCCTGACGCTATCGTTTTCTGCTGGCCACGGACTGAGCAGTTCGACCGAAGCGTTGGCGACACCAAACTGTGGCAACTGGGGGGAATGGGCATGGGGGACAGCGGGATAACGGAAGTGCGCCGGGAGCATGCGTGGGCCGAGCGGCTGACGGAAGGAGTGACCGTCGCCGTGGTGTTGGGCCTCTCGTTCTACCTGCTGGTTGGCCCGGCAGTGGTCTTCGGTACGACTGCCTGGCATCTGGTCACCGACACCACCGCGTTCAGCCGGTTCTTGGCGCCGGTGATCTTCCTCGCCCTCGTGGCGTTGCCGCTCATCCTGGCCCGCGTGGTGTTCCGCTCGGGCCGGCGCAAGGGTAAGAAGCGACTGACGGCGGCGGTCCCGGCGGTGCTGACACCGCTCGGCGGATCCGTCGTGCCCTTTGCCGCTCTGTGTCTGATCTTCGTGTACGCGGACTGACCTCCGGCTACGGCGGTCCGTCCGACGTTCACAAAGACGGGTGCGTTGTCACCAGAGAGCGCAGCGCTCCACCTCGGTGAAGGGATGACCTGCCATGCTTCCGGAGGAGTGGTGCCAAGTGCCTTGCTTCGCCGTGGCAACTGCGGTGCCTCATTTATGGAAGATCGCAGGTCGGCGCAACCGGCAGTGACAGCTACCGTGCCTCGGCACATTTCGGCGGGCCGCCGACAGCGCTCTGGCGGCGGCCCGCTCCCGAATCCGCACCACGAATGCGAGACCGAAGAAGACCACGCCCTGGCCGCCCCGGCGCACGGTGCGCCGACCGCTCGTCCCTCGGGTCGCCGCGCCCCGCGAGCCGGTCGACCCCGCCCGCATCGCAGGGTGCGCCGCCGCGCGAAGGGCATGACCGCCGGCGCCGTCGCGGCGGCCATCGAGGCCGCCTGGTTCGACGCGCGGCAGGACTCCCGGCATGAGCACCTGGCCGGCGACGACCGCGGCCGCGCGGAGCTCGCGGAATGGGAGCGCATCGACCAGCTGCTCGCCGCCGCGGCCCCGGGCACCGTCTACGACCCGGACACCGACTACGTCGTCCGGGCCGAGCTCACCGCCGACGCTGCGGCCGCCGCCCGGGAGGCAGAGCTGCGCGAAGCCGCCCGGATCGCGGCCCGTGCCGATGAACTCCAGGCGCTGCGCGAGCTTGGCACGCTGGAGCAGACCGAGCCCCGCCAGGGCGACGAAGCCGTACGCGACGAACTCACCCGCCGCGCGGGCGGGTACGTCCAGGCCGACGTCGACGCCTGGCTCGCGCACGCCCTGGCCGCACATCTCGGGCACTACCGCGACCCGGCCGCCCGCGAAGCCGCCACCAACCTCCTGCCATCGCCCCTGCTCACCCACGCCACGCTGCTCACCGGACTCGCCCGCCTCGCCCCGGGCGCCAGCGTCGACCGGCTGGCGTTCGCGGCCCGGCTCGCCACCACCGAACCCGAGGCCGCCGGTGCCCTCGCCGCGTTCCTCGCCCGCGCCCGGTCCGGACAGTGCTGACCTCACCCTCCGCACCCTCCCAGACCTCCCAGATCCCTGGGGGAGACCTGGGAGGAACCTGGGATACCGGGCCAGGAATGCCCGGAATATCTGGAATGCCTGGGAGGCCGTTTCCCCAGGCAAACGCGCTCCTGGGAGGTGAGCTGGGAGCCTGGGAGGTAAAGGGGAGTCAGGCACTCCTGACCTCTGACACGAGATCTTGACCGTTTGCCAAGTGATCTTGACGGCCAACGAAGCGTGCCTGCCGCATGTAGGCGATTCAGTGCATGGATCCATCCGTGCTTCCGTGCGCCCCGCCGTGTGGCCTCACTGCGCGCCCGTCCTGGGGAAGTGGTGGAGGCAGCGGTGCCGATCGGCCGGGTCGGCCCGGCCGTGCCAGCCCACCCGGTGGGCCGCCCGTAAGCGAGGAGTTGGACATGAGCAATCCATCGGCCCGGGAGGTCGGCGAATGGTACGACCGCTTCGGGGGCCTGTACGGCCTGACCATGGGCGACAGCATGCACCTGGGCATGTGGACCGACGGCGTGCGGACGGAGACGGGGGAGCTGACGGCCGACGAGATGTGGGAGGAACTCACCCGTGCCCAGGACTCCTGGACCGGCACCCTCATCGACGTGGTCGGGCTGCTGCCAGGACAGCGGATGCTGGACGTCGGCTGCGGCACAGGCCGGCCCACCGTGCGGATCGGCACCGAGTCGGGCGCGAGCGTGCTCGGCGTGACGGTCAGCGCCGCGCAGGTCCGGGCCGGCCGCGACCGTGCCTTGAAGGCGGGACTGTCCGACCGCGTCACCTTCCAACAGGCGGACGCCATGGCACTGCCCCAGGAGTCCGAGACCTTCGACGCCGCGTGGGCCATCGAGTCCTTCGCTCACTTCTCCGACCGCCCCGCCGCGATCCGCGAGGTTCGGCGGGTGCTGCGGTCCGGGGGCCGCTTCGTCCTCGCGGACTGCTACGAATCCGTGCCCTTCACACCCGAGGAAGTCCAGCTCTTCCAGGCCGCGTTCGCCCTCTCCCGCCTCCCTGCCGGACCCGAGGACTACTCCCGGATGCTCGGCAAGGCCGGCTTCGCCATCCAAGGCACGCGCGACATGTCCCGGGAGTTCAAGCCCACCTACGAGCTGATCCCGCGCCTGTTCGCCGCAAGGCGCGCCCAGATCGCGGAGCTGGTGGGCACCGACGCGATGGCGCAGCTCGACACTGTCTACCCGCGCATCCTCGCCCTGTGCCGGGACAAGATGGGATACACCATGGTCAACGCCGTGAAGTCCCGCTGACGGCGGCCAGTCCCGCCCCGACTCCCGGGATTCCGCCGCCGCCAGGCCAAAACCACCCGGCACAGCACCCCATCGCCAGCTGCCACCCCGGGCTGGCCGGGCCGTCGCCTGCAGGGAGGAGCGGTTCAGCGTGGAACGGGCCGGTCAAACTAGCCTGGTGTCCCGCCTCAGTTGGTCTGGTCCGTGGACAGTGTTGTGACCTGCGGCGACCAGATCAGTTGAGACGCCGGGGTGCCGGGAATCTCAGGTGTTCTGGTCCCGGGAGTCCAGATGGCGGGTGTTGTCTCAGGTGATCTGGTCCGGCTCCGCCGTTGGGTTTGACCGCTTCCAGGGGCGAGGTAGCCGCTGACCCGGACGCGCCGGCGAGGAGGAATGACCTTCCGGTCACTGTCGTCTGAGAGCGGCCGAGGGTCGGCCTGTGCGCGCTGACGATCCATGCGCAGTGGCGATGGTGGTTGTCACATTCGCGGGCCCGGCGGTGTCTTCATGCCAAACAGGCAAACGTTCGAGGAGAACACCATGGCGCTACGCGTCCCGAAGGCCGAGCTCCCCGCCGAGCTCCGCGAAAACCTGATCAAGCAGCTCGGTTCCGTGCCCGAGCCCAACGAGGTGCTGTGGAACAATCCCGAGCTCGCCGAGGCCAACCAGGAGTTCTCGGCCAAGGTGGGTACCTGGGACGCGGCCGACGCGAGCCTCAAGACGTTCGCGCACATGGCCGTCGCGGCACAGGTCGGCTGCAGTTGGTGCCTCGACATCAACTACTTCGCGGCACTGAACCAGAACCTGGACCTGGCCAAGGCGAGCCAGGTGCCGCGCTGGCGGGAGTCGGAGGTGTTCACGCCGTTGGAGCGGGAGGTGATGGAGTACGCCGAGGCCATGACGAACACGCCGACGACCGTCACCGATGAGCTGTCGGCGAGTCTGCTCGGCCAGCTCGGCCCGGCGGCTCTGGTCGAGCTCACCGTGTTCATCGGCTTCGCCAACCTGGCAGCCAGGTGCAACACGGCGCATGGGATCACCTCGCAGGGCTACTCCGATGCCTGCGAGATCCCGCTGGCTGCGCGTCCTGAGACGTCCGACGTAGCGTCGACGGCATGACCGAGGACCCGTTCGTCGCCTATCGCAGCCTGCTGTTCACGGTCGCCTACGAGATGCTCGGCTCCGCGGCCGACGCGGAGGACGTGCTGCAGGAGTCCTGGCTGCGGTGGGCCGAGGTCGACCAGTCGCGGGTGAGTGACGCGCGGGCGTACCTCGTCAGGACCGTCACGCGGCAGGCGCTCAACCGGCTGCGGACGTTGGCGCGCAGCCGCGAGAACTATGTCGGCGAGTGGCTGCCGGAACCGTTGCTGACCAGCCCTGATGTCGCCGAGGACGTAGAGCTCGCGGAGAGCGTCTCGATCGCGATGCTGACCGTCCTTGAAACGCTCGGGCCGACCGAGCGGGCGGTGTTCGTGCTCCGCGAGGTCTTCGATGTGCCGTACGGCGA
>NZ_JBVJWD010000080.1:0-20256 GCF_055602785.1 Streptomyces sp. NPDC037301 | reverse complement strand
GGGGAGAGGGGGGGGGGGGGGGGGGGTGGGGGGGGGGGGGGGGGGGGGGTTTTTGGGGGGGGGGGGGGGGGGGGGTTGTTGGGGGGGGGGGGGGGGGGGGGGGGGGGGGGGGGGGTCCCCCCCCCCAGCCCCCAATTGTCAGTGCTCGCGGGTCAGGGTGAGCAGGCCACCGGTCGGCACGGTCACCGAGTTCACCCCGGCGACGAGGTCGAGCACGGTCTCGGACAGGATCTCACCACGGCAGTCCTGGACGCGAGCGAGGGCCTGTTCCGGTCGGGTGGCGGTCAGGAGCACCATGGGGTCGCCGTCCGCGTTGGCGACGAGCAGGGTCTGCGGGCCGTCCGCGGCGTGCCGGTCCGGGAGGGCGACGGGCAGCGGCGCGTAGCGTGCGACCACGGTGGTGTGGTGGTCGCGGGCGCGGACCAGGGGGTAGCCGAGGTCCGGTCGCACGGGTTCCAGGACGCCGAGTTGGAGGACATCGGCGTACCGGCGGAAGACGCCGAGCCAGAAGCGCAGGGTGGCGAGCTGGTCAGGGCTTTGGGCGGCGAGGTCGACGGAGATCTGCGGCACCGAGAACAGGGCGTTGACGAGGTGGACGGCGACGGACTCGGGCGTCTCGGCGGAGTTCCACATGATCATGTCGGCGTGGACGGCGAGCGGGCCCGCGGTGAGCCGGCAGTCGACGGTGCGCTGGCGGTTCTCGGCGGGGCTGAGCGGGCAGTCGGTGGCGCGGACCATGGTGGCGTACGGCCACAGCCCGGGGCTGACGTACGGCTGGCGGTGCTCGACGATCACGTCCGGCCGGGTGCGGCGCAGGCGGGCGTCGAGGTCGGCGAGCAGCTGGAGCACGCCCTCGTGGACGGCGGTGCGGTCGGCGCCGGCCGGGGCGGGCGGGGGGTCGGTGACGGCGAAGCGGTCGATGAAGTCGAGCTTCAGACCGTCCATGTCCCACTGCTCGACGGCGCGGGAGACCTTCTCGACCAGGTATGCGCGGACCTCGGGGTGGCGGGGGTCGAGCACGGCCGCGTCCAGGTGGGCCTCCTCGCGCAGGATCATGCCCTTGAAGCGGTCCCAGGCATCGTTGTGCCGGCCGATGAACGGCAATGCATACCACAGGAGGTAGGCGAGGCCGAGCCGGTGGACCTCGGCGACGTGGGCCGCGGGGTCGGGGAAGGTCGCCGGGTTGGGCTCCCATTCGCCGCAGTGGCCGTAGCCGCGGGCGCGGTCGGTGGTCTGCCAGCCGTCGTCGACGATGATGCTCTCGCAGCCGACGGCCGCGGCGAGGGCGGCCTGGCGTTCGACGCCGGCGGTGTCGACGTTCTGGTGGAGGCTGTACCAGGTGGAGTAGGCGGGCATCCGGGCGGCGGGGGCGATGCCGGGGTGGTGCAGGCCTTCGGCCCACCAGGCGGTGACGGCCTGCAGGGTGGCGGCGAAGTGGCGGCCGCTGAGGTCGATCCGCAGCCGCAGCGGCGGCCCGTCCGGGGTGAGGTCCTGTTCGACGGTGAAGGCGAACTCGCCGCTTTCCTCCACCACGCCGGCGCCGACGCGCACGGGTGCGGAGGTCTCGTCGGCGGCGGCGGTGCACAGGGCACGGTCGTCGGTGCCGACCAGGCTGGCGACGGGGGTGCCCAGGGCGAGCGAGACGGTCCGGGGGGCGATCCAGGACGGCGGCAGCCAGCGGGAGGCGTTGGTGTCCGGCGTCCAGTAAGCGGTGGCCCCGAGGCAGGGGACCCGCCATTCGGCACGGACGGCGGCCCCGGCCGCCGCCGTGACCTCGATCAGGGCCACACCGTCGCCGACCGGGGTGACGGCGGTCTCCAGCCGGTCGCAGCCGAGCGCGGTGAGGTGGACGGTGAGCGGGGCGCCGGTGGAGTGGAGCAGGCCGGTGGCGAGTTGCCGGTGGCCGACGGTGTCGGGGGTGGCCCCGGCCGGCGTGTTCGGGCGCCAGGCCGGGACGGGCTGCTGCGGGGTGGCGTCCTGCGGGGCGGTGTCCGGCTCGGTGAGCGCCTGCGGGCTCCCGGTGCGCTCGCCGACGGGGCGTGGTTCGGTGGTCACGGTGGTCACTCCTTGGTGGCCCCGGCCAGCAGGCCGGAGATGAACTGGCGCTGCAGGACGAGGAAGAGGGCCATCACGGGGACGGCCGCGATGGCGGCGGCGAGCAGGACCTGCGCGTAGTTGGTGGTCGACAGCCCCTGCAGGGTGGCGGTGGCCACGGGCAGCGTGTACATCTCGGGGCTGCGCAGGGCGATCAGCGGCCAGACGAACTGGTTCCAGCTGCCGAGGAAGACGAACAGCGCGAGCGCCGCGATGACCGGCCGGTTGACCGGGATGACGATCCGCCACAGCACCCGCAGTTCGCCGGCGCCGTCGACGCGGGCCGCGTCCAGGAGTTCGTCGGGCATGGAGCGCAGTGCCTGCCGCATCAAGAAGATGCCGAACGGGGTGACCAGGCCGGGCAGGATGACGGACTGGTAGGAGTCGATCAGGCCCAGTTCCATCATCATTTGGAAGATCGGGATCAGCATCACCGTGTCGGGGATGACCAGGGTGCTGAGCAGCAGGACGAAGAACAGGTTGCGCCCGCGGAAGTCGAACTTGGCGAAGGCGTAGCCGGCCAGGACCGAGATGGCGACCGCGCCGACCGTCTGGACACCCGCCACCAGCACGGTGTTGAGCAGGACGCGGGTGAGCCCGATGGACTCCTGGAGCCCGTGGAGGTTGTCCATGAGGTGGCCGCCGGGCAGTAGCTTCGGCGGCCAGGAGAACACGTCCTTGTCGTCCGTGGTGGCGGCGATGGCGAGCCAGTAGAACGGGCCGACGCAGAGCCCGAAGGCGCCCGCGAGCAGCAGGGTGAGCAGTGGGCCGCGGGGCTTCACCGGCGCTCTCCCATCAGGCGGACCTGCAGGATGCCGAGCACGGACACGATCAGCGCGAGCGCGTAGGCGAGGGCCGATGCGTAACCGAAGTCGAAGTACTTGAAGCCGTTGTTGTAGAGGTACATGGTGACCGTCAAAGTGGCGTTGTCGGGGCCGCCGCCGGTGAGGACGTACGGCTCGTCGAAGAGCTGCAGGGTGCCGATGGTGGAGAGCACCACGGTGAGGAGCAGGATCGGCCGCAGCTGGGGAAGGGTGATGGAGACGAAGCGCCGGATCGGACCGGCGCCGTCGACCATCGCGGCCTCGTACAGCTCCTTGGGAATGCCCTGCAGACCTGCGAGGTACAGCACCGCGTTGTAGCCGGTGTAGTGCCAGGTGAGGACGAGGACGACACCCACGCGGGCCCAGGGGGGGCTGCCGAGCCAGTTCACCCGGTCGACGCCGAACCCGGAGAGGACCCAGTTCAGCAGTCCGGCGTCATGGTTGAGGATCACGGAGAACATCACGCCCGCGGCGACCAGACCGGTCAGCGAGGGGACGAAGACGCCGAGCCGCCAGAGCGGGCGCAGCCACACCTTGGTGGAGTTGAGGCCGAGGGCGACGAGCAGGGCGAGGCCGAGCATCAGCGGCACCTGGACGACCAGGATCAGCGCGGTGTTCTTCAGCGCGGTCCAGAACAGCGGATCGTCCAGCAGACGCCGGTAGTTGGCGAGCCCGGCGAAGTGCCGGTCGTCCCCGTTGCCGGTGGTGAGGCTGATCCAGAGCGAGTCGGCGATGGGATACGCCTTGAAGATCGCGAAGCCCAGCACCGCGGGCATGATCAGCAGGTACGGGACGGAGGTGCGGGTCAGCAGTCGGCGCCGGCCCGGGCGGGCGCGGCCGGAATGCTTGGGGGCGCCACGGCCGGCCGGGGCGGCGGCGGTGGCGGGAGCGCGTTCGGACGGGGCGAGGGACATGGTTCTCAGGCCGCCTGCTGCCGACCGGTCTGCTGGGCAAGCTGCTTGGCTGCGTCCTTGAGGGCGCTCGCCGGGTCGGCGCCCTTGAGCAGCACCTGGCTCTGGGCGTCACTCGCGAGCTTGAGGGCGCGGGTGTAGTCGCTGGTGAAGTTGGTGGCTTCGGATTTGGAGCCGAGCGAGTCGACGAAGGACTTCAGCACCTTCTGGCCGCCGTAGAAGGGGTGGGGCGCGCTGAACTTCGGGTCGGCGTACGCCGTCTTGAGGGCGGGGAAGACGCCGCCGGAGGCGAACATCCGGTTGATCTCGGCGGGCTTGGTGAGCGCGTACTCGATGAATCGCCAGGCGGCCTTGCGGCGCTTGCTGGACGCGGCGACCGCCAGATAGGTGGAGTTGACGATGGCGCTGCGCCCGCCCCCGGGCACGGCGGCGGGGGGCTGCATGACGCGCCACTTCCCCTTCTGGTCGGGGAACTTGATAGCCAGGTACTCGGCGGCCCAGGCTGCGTCCGCGACGGTGGCGAGCTTGCCCTGGCTGAGCAGGCGCTTCCCGGTGCCCTGGCCCGCGGTGTCGGCGAGCAGGCCGCCGTCGTTGAGCCGCTTGACGACGGTGAGGGCCTGGACGGCGGCCGGGGATGCGAGCGTGACCTTGCCCTCGCGGTCGAAGTAGAAGGCGCCCTGCAGCTGCATCAGGTTCTGGAAGAAGTCCACGTCCTGGGTGGCACCGGTCTTGTCGAGCCCGAGCAGGTGGGCGCCGCTGGCGGCGCGGATCTTCGGTCCTGCGGCGATCAGGTCGTCCCAGTTGCTGATGCCGGCGGGGTCGACCTTGGCCTTCTCGAAGTAGTCCCGCCGGTAGAAGAGACCGAGCGGGTTGACCTCCCACGGGAGGGCGTGGGCGGCCTTGTCCTCGCCCATGACGGTCGGCCACAGGCCCTCGACGAAGGCGTCCTTGTACTGGTCGGCGCCGAGCTTGGACAGGTCGGCGAGGCCGTCGGGGAACTTGTCCATGTAGCCGGGCAGGTAGTCGACACCGACGTGCAGAACGTCGGCGAGGCCCTTGCCACCCGCTGCGAGGCCGACGGTGATCTTGTCCCAGATGGCTGGCTCGCCGACGTCCTGGACCTCGACGGTAATACCGGGGTTGTCCCGCTCGAAGGAGGGGACGACGGCGCGCAGGGCCTCGGCGGCGGTGGTCCAGCTCCAGACGGTGATGTGACCGCTGTCGCCGTCGCCGCCTCCGGCGTTGCCGCCCGACCCGTTGTCACCGCAGGCAGCCAGGGAGAGCCCGGCGGCGGAGGCGGTGGCGAGCTGGAGCAGCTTGCGGCGGCTCAGGTGGTGGGACATATCGGCTCCTGGGAGTGGTGGGTCGTGGGGTGGGTGAGGGTGTGGAGCGCATCGGCGAGCAGGTCGGCCGCGGCGCCCGGGGTGGAGGCGTGGGGGGACAGTCGGATCCACTCGTCGCGGCGGGTGGTGATCAGCCCGGCCGCTTCGAGGGTGCGGTGGACGGTGGCGGGGTCGTGTCCTGGCAGGCGGAAGGTGCCGATGCCTGCGCGCTCGTCGGGGCCTAGCCCGTCCAACAGGACGTCGGCACCGGCCCGTTGCGCGCGGTCGAGCAGGTCGGCGAGGGTGGCGCGGATACGGGCGCCGACGGCGGCCGGGCCGCCCTGGTCGAACAGGTCGTCGATGGCTGCGCCGATGGCCGCGGCGGCCGGGAAGTCCGGGTTGGTGGCGAGGTGGGCGGCGGCCCCGGGCAGCGGCGGCGCCGGATGCCGCAGCGCGAAGGGCTCCGCGACGCCGGCCCAGCCGCCAAGTCCAGGAGCCAGGCGCTCGGCGCACCGGTCGCGGATCAGCAGCAGTGCGGCTCCCCAGCCGGCCCGTAGCCACTTCTGGCCGCCGCTGACGAGGATGTCGGCGGCGTCCGCTTCGAGTGCGACGGCGCCCAGGCCCTGGATGGCGTCGACGATCAGTAGCCGGCCGGGCCCGAGGACCTCCTTGAGGGCGGCGAGCGGTGCCAGGTGGCCGGTGAGCGAGTCGACGGCGCTGACGGTGAGGGCGGTGACGTCGGGGGTGAGGTGGCGGCGCAGGAGGTCGGGGGTGATGTGCCGCTGCCCGGCCGGGTCGACGAGGCGGACTGCTGGGCCGCCGCGGCCGGCGAAGCGGAGCCAGGGGTAGAGGTTGGCGGGGAACTCGCCGCGGGGCACCAGGACGGTACCGGGGCCGTGGAGTGCGGCGGCCACGGTGAACAGGCCGTTGCTGGTGGACGGGGCGAGGGCGATCTCGTGCCGACGGGCGTCGAGTAGCCGGGCCGCCGAGGTCCGGGCGGCGTCGCTGAGGGCGAACAGCCGGTCGAGGTCGGCGGGGTCGACGCGGGCGGCGAGCGCGGCCGCGGCGGCGAGCGCGGCGGCGGCCGGGTGGGAGAGCGGGCCGACCCTGGCGTAGTCGAGGTAGCCCACCATCGGACCGCGGGCGGGAGCCGGCCCGGGGGCCGCGGGCGTGGCGGCTTCGGGCGTCTGGTGAATTTGATCGTTCAAAAATCTGCCCTAACGGAGCTTGCTGTATGCACTTCCAGGAATTTGAAGGTTCAGATTAGGGAGATCAGGTCGACCCGGCAAGAGGTTCAGCGCAACTGCTTTCCGGCGAGCCGACTGGCCGGCCCCGCGCGGGCGGGCGGCGGGCGGTTCACCAGCACGGGCTCCGCTTCAACGAGAGCCGAGCGCTGCCGTCCTGCAGCACTTCACTTCGAAGACGCCGGATCGTCAGCCCGGGCCGGAGAGCTGGCGCTCCGCCTACGCCGCCCTGCGCAAGTCGCTCGCGGGGCTGACCAACCCGCGCCTGTTCAAGCGGCGCGCCGAGCTGGAAGCCCTGGATGCCCGCGGCTGCCCGCCACACCCTGCGGCCGCTGACCCGCCGCATTCAGCACCTGCCCAAGGAGATCGATGACCTGAACAAGCGGATAGCCGAGGCTGTCGAAGCATGCACGCCAGGCCTGCTCGACACCCACGGCGTCGGCCCGGACAGCGCAGCAGCCCTGCTCATCTTCGCGGGCGACAACCCCGAACGCGTTCACCCGGCGGAAGCCCCACCCCCTGCCCCAAGCCCGGTTTGCGGTTCAACCGCGCGGTCGCCGGGAGTGACGCTCGCAATGCACCCTTGAACGGCCGTGGTGGTCACGTCGAGGCGATCGAGCCGTCTGCCGGCGTCAGCTGTGGTTCTCCCACTCCGGTGCGCAGACCCGGGCCTCGCTGACCATGGCGTCCCCGGCTCTGGTAGACCGCACGTACATGTTGACTCCGTCCGGCCCCAGACCCCCGCCGCAGCCGACGACCAGGCTCATCCGGCGATCTTCGATGTACTGGATCAGGGCCGCGTCAACAGCGGAAACCGTCATGCCGATCAGCCGGATGCCGTCAAAGGCGACCTGAGGCCCGGTGCGCCCGTGCACGGTCACAGCCCCCAGAGCGGGGACGCCCTCCGAGTACCAGTAGTGCCCGGTCACCCCGGCCTTGTCGAACCGTTCCTCATTCAGGTGCCACTGTCCGGCCTCGTTCTGCCACGACCAGGGATAGTGTCCCTGGCGAGCGGCCAGTACTTCGCTGTCCAACGCGGCCGCCACCTGCTGCGGGCCCATCCCGAACCGAAGCGGACCGACCTTCTCCAGCGGCGTCCAGTCCCAGCGTGGCCGGTCCTGGTCGGCCGTCATCGGCCACGTCCCGGCCCGGAGTTCGTCTCCCGCTCACGGACATCACACCACCGGATGACTGGCTCGGATTTATAAGGATCCTCAGCCAGCCCGGGGCCGACAAGCGGGGCATCGGTGATCACCGTGTCCATCCGCTGGGCGTACCCCTCGGACGACAACCCCCACTCCTGCGCGGCACCCAAAGACACCCCCATGCCTCCACCTCCGGATCACCGCTCCAGTTCACCCGTACTGAAGCCCCCTCCCGGTGTGCGAGGTCGTGGATATCCGCGCGCGCCTCGGACGGCACCCGGGCGATCAGCTCAACTTCCCGCAGCCGCACCAGCGGTCCGTCCAGCGCATCGATCGCTACAGCGACCAGTCGCGGCCCCTGATACGGGCCTGCGCACGACGTCCTGGACGAGGACGTTGCCCGCCTGTCCCCGCTGCGCCACGCCAACCTCAATTGCCTGGGCCGCTAAAGCCTCCGCCCCTCCACCCCGGCAGGCGGCACCTTGCGGCCCCTGGGCGACGTGCGGGCCGCCGAGGCGGAGGAAGAAGAGGACGGCTGACGGGCGCCGACGGACGCGGTCAGCTGCCGCAGAGGCACCCCGCAGCAGCTCGACGCCGCCGCCTCAAGGGGGTAGCGGCTACCAGGGGCGGACGAGGACGAGGCCGACCTTGCCGGGTCGTACCGCGTGCTCAACGGCGTTGGCCAGCTCGCCGAGGCCGTACGTGGCGGCCACCTCGAACTGGTCCTTGAGCCCCAGCGCGATCTGCTTCGCAGTGGCGACGTCGGATGCCCGCCTCTCGGCTGAGGTCTCGGACAGCCACCGGCCGATGTTCTTGCCCCGCAGCGTCAGCGACTTGTTCAGCAGCGTCGACGCATGCACCGGGATCGGCTCCTGGGCGATCAGCCCGTAACTGACCAGTTTGCCGCCCGGCGTCAACAGGTCCAGAAGGCTCTCCGCCAGCTTCCCGCCGATCGGGTCGAAGGCCACACTTACCGGACGGCCGCCGGCTGCCCTGCGGACCTCGTCGGCCCAGCCCGGACGCTCTGTCGACACGACCGGCACGTCCGGGAACCGCTTGCGCAGCGCGGCGGCACCGCGGTCGCTGCGGACCACGTTGACGAGCGCCAGGTTATGGAACTGCGACACGCCGGTCACCAGCCGCCCGACCGACGAGCCCGCGGCGGTCTGCACCAGAAGACCGTCGTACCCGAAGGCCAGGTGCTCCTCCGCCTCACGGCGCAGCATCACGGTGGTGAGCGGGTTCGCCAGCAGCTGCGCGGCGACCTCGTCCGGCAGCTCGTCCGGTACGGCGACGACCACCTCGGCGTCCGCCACGATCCGCTGGGCCCACGCCCCCGGCTGGGGGAAGACCGTTACTCGGCCGCCGACCTTGACACCCGGCGCCACGCGCGTTCCCGGGCCGATCGCCTCCACCACGCCGGTGGCCTCCAGACCGGACGGAACCGGCTGTGCAGCCCTCCCTGCGTAAGCCTCGATGGCCTGGAGATCACCAGGGTGCACCGTGAAGGCCGTGGTGCGGATGAGGACCTGGCCGCGCTCGGGCGCTGCCGGCCCCGGCTCATCGATGACGGTCAGGACGTCCGCGGGCAACCCGCCACGGGTGTAGACGACACGACGGTTCATGATTCTGCTCCTGCGCGTTGGTGTATGCGGGGCTTGGCCAGGGCGTCAGCCGGGGTCCTGCAGGAGGTGCTTTCCGCCAAGAGTGCTCCACAGTTCTCGGCCGCCGGCCGTGGCGACGGACGGGTCGAGGGGTTCTCCATTCATGGGCCGGTAAACAGGTCGGCGTGCGTCCGAACGAAGTCGGCCACTTCCGAAGGGGGCCGCCCGGTGACCCGCTCCACACCGTCCGCCTTGCGGTCGTACCGGTTCTCCGCGTGGAGGCGGGCCATGGTGGAGATGTGCTGGAAGACGTGGTCCGGCAGCCCCAGCGGCCTGAGATCGTGGTCGATCCACTCCTGCAGGGGGACGTCGCGGTAGCCGACCGGCCGGCCCAGGACCGCGGAGACCTGCGCCGCCATGGCGGTGATGCCCTCCGAACGGGGGCCGGTCAGCTCGTAGATCCGCCCGATGTGCGGAGCCGGGTCGGCCAGCCACGACCGCAGCGACGTCGCCAGCCGCCACCGGGGAGGTCTTCGCCTCGCCGAAGGGCAGCCTGATGGTGCCCGTCTTCGCGATCGAGGAGAATCCGACGCGGAAGAGCGGGTTCTCCAGGAACACGGTGGGCCTGATCTGGACAACGGGCAGGCCCGACCAGTCGAGGACCTGCTCGACCAGCCACTGCTGCCGCTGCTGATCCGACTCGGAGGTATGGGTGAGGTCCATCTCGGCGACGGTCAGCTGCGACATGTTCACGAACACCTCCAGGCGCCCGTACGCGCGCGCGACGACCGCGGCCGTCAGGGCCGCCTCCAGGTACTGCGCCGACACGCCCATGCCAAAGTACATCCGCCCGCAACCGTCCAGGACGCCGGCGACCTCGCCCGCGCGCGTCAGATCTGCGACCACGACCTCGGCGCCGGTCGCCCGCAGCGCCCGTGCGCGATCGTCCTTGCGACGTACCACGGCCCGGACGGGCAGGCCGCGTCGCCGAAGGCCCTCGACGACGGAACGTCCGACGGCGCCGACACTGCCCGCCGCACCTGTCACCAGGACGGGCAGTGCACTGGCTCCCAGGGGGCGTTCCATAACGGCAGCCTGCGACGCACACGGCCAGGAGGCAACCGGAGCCGTCCACCCGATGACGCGGAGCCACCCGGTAAGCCTCCTCGGGTACGGGCGGTTCGCGCCGAGAAACCAGGCCGGCCCCGGCCTCGGTACAACGGAACAGCGGTTGGCGAACGCGAGGATGAGCCGTGTGGCCGGGGTGGTGGCTGCCGCGACGGACCGGTCGACCCGAGCGGGGACGAGCGGGTGCAGCACGCCGTACTGGTACAGCCCGACCTTGATCCGGCTGGTCGGGTTGCGGAAGATCAGTCCTGCCGGCCGGGCCCAAGTGAACAGCGATCGCAGGGCGACAGGCCGGTCGTGGCTGCCGCCGCCGCGAAGCCCTGAAAGTTACTGACAGGTAACTTGTTCCCTGTTGTCCGAGCCGGGGCCCCGGGGCCGTTTGGGATGGCTCGCCCGTGCAGGTGGGGCGCTGGAGGCCGACAGCGAGGCGCGCTCAGCCCGGTCGACGGTGACAGGCTGCTGGGCGCCGACCTGTGATCGGTTGTCACTCGCCCCGCTCCTGGCCTCCGCGGGCGATGTCGAGAACGGCCATCATGCCCATGTCCTCGTGGTTGAGGAGGTGGCAGTGCAGGACGGTCTTGCCGGTGAAGTCGGTGAAGTGGATGCGGATGACGATTTCGCCGCGCATAGGCACGTTCACTGTGTCGTACCAGCCGTGGGAGGGGTCGTGGGCCTTCCCGTTCGTACTCATCAGCTGGAAGTCGTTGGTGTGGATGTGGAAGCTGTGGTCCTCGTCCGTGTCGTTGCGGATGCGCCACTCCTCAACGGTGCCGAGGACGGAGGTGAAGTCGATCCGGTGGGGGTCGTACACCCGGCCGTTGATGAAGAACTTCGTGCCCGCCTTGTTTTCCGTGTAGACCACGGACTTGCGGGCCGCGATCGTTGCGTGGCCCAGGTCCTCGTGCGGGGCGAAGCCGGTCGGGACAGTAGCCTGGGTCATGCGCGGGCCGCCGGTGACGACGGTCGCGAGCTCCGCTTGGGGAAACTGGTTCCCCGCGGGGCCGGTGTTGTAAGGGAGGGTTTCCAGCCGAGTGGTGCCGGGGCTGCCGCCCTGGACGAGGACATCGAAGCGGGCGCCGGCGGGGATGACCAGCGTGTCCTGGGCATAGACCTTCCGGACGGGAATGCCATCCTGCGCGATCACGTGGAAGCGGGTGCCCGGAAGGTGGAGCTTGTAGAAGATGTTGGCGCCGATGTTGGCCAACCGCCACAGCTGGGTCTCTCCCGGCCGGATGTGGATGACAGGGTTCGTCTGACCGTTGACCGTGCGGTTGGTGGGTGAACCGATGCTCAGGGGATGGGTCTTGATCGAATCGCCCTGCACTTGGAAGTCCTTGAGCGCGATCGTGTGCTCGGTGATGCCGCGCAACGACGGCGGCAGGTAGTTCCGCAGGCCCTCGACGACGATGATGCCGGACTCGCCGCCCGCGACCTGGGCAGCGGACATCATGTCGGCGTGTGAGTGATACCAGTAGGTGCCTGTGGGCTGGTTGCGCGGTAGCCGGTACGAGTAGTGGTACGAGTGGCTGTACTTGATGGCGATGAAGATGTCGTCGGCAGGAGCGCGCGGCGAGACATGGAGGCCGTGCGTGTGCACGTTGGTGTCCTCGTCAATGCGGTTGGTCATGGTGAGGTCAATGCGCTCGCCAGGCCGTACGCGCAAGGTGGGCGGCATGAACGCACCGTTGTAGGTCGTCGCGTACAACTGGCGGTCACCGACCGGGACCTTGCGCCGTTCCACGACGATGGATGCCTTGAGAACACCGTTGCGGCTGACCAGCTCCGGGGGGTCCTGCAGTCGCAGGCCCCGGCCCGCAGGTGTGGCACCGCCCTCCGCCGCGGGCTGGTACGTGGCGTCGGAATGCCCCATCGGTGCCCGGCCCGCACAACCGGCCAGCCAGGCGGCACCGAGGACCAAGCCGACAAGCAGCAAGGGCAGCGAAACACGGGTACTTGGCCGGATCACTTTTTCTCCCCAAGGAAGCCTGTAGCCGGGCGAGGCCACGCCCGCCACGAAGTCACGACGAACCGGCCCGCCAGCCGGATCGTAAAGATGCCGATGCCAGGAGCCGCACGGCCACGCGGAGAGGATCGCGGCTGCCGCTCAAATGGCAGTACGTCGACCATCCAGGCGGCGGCGCCAAGAGCCGGTACAGCCGAGCCATTGACTCCGGCCTCTATGGATCGGTGAGGCGGGCGGCACGGTGCGGATCACGCGATATGCGCCCTCAGCCGGTACATATCCCGGTCGATGTGTACCGGCTGAGGGGACATATCGCCGGTCCGATGTCAACCGGAGGCGACATGGGTGGCGGTTGTGTCGAGTGGGTCGGCCGCCTGAGGGGCCAGGGGGAGATCTGTCCCCTGGGAGACACAACCTTTGCGGCATGTCGTGTCGAAGCGACATGAGTGTCAAGCGGGGGTGACTATGCCTACGCGACCGAAGATCGAGAACGTGGGGGGAGCAGCCTCGTGCCGAGTGAGCCGCAGACGCCAAGCCCTCAAAGCCGTCTCCTGACCTGCCCAGCCGACCGGGCGACACGGCGCTGCACGACGCGTGCAGCGCCGTTCGTGCCTTCTGAGCAGTACATCGTTCCTCTGGAGAGGAAAGCCGCTGGCGGGAAGTCCGTACGAGCTTTCGGGCCGCCTGTCCCGGCCGCCGTCCGTGGGCCGTACGGGTCATCGAGTGCCGCCGTTCGATGGATGCGGCGGTCGGGTCCGATGCGGCTGCCGTCCGGCTGGGACACATTCCTTGCAGGCGTACCGGGGAGATATGCCCCGGTACGAAGAGGAACCCGGTGTCGTGCGGGTTCCGAACCGCTTGCCCGTCGTTCACCTGGGTGGTTGCAGGAAGGACCTTCGACGTGTCTGCTCCCGTTGTCCTCATCACGGGCGCGCTTACCGGTATCGGCCGCGCCACCGCCTTCGCTTACGCCCGTCAAGGTGCGAACCTTGTGGTCTCCGGCCGCCACGAGGACATGGGTGGGCAGCTTGCCGGGGAGCTGGCCGACCTCGGTGCCCCGGCCGAGTTCGTGCGTGCCGACGTCCGTTTCGACGCCGATGTGAAGGACCTCGTCGACCGTGCGGTGGCACGGTTCGGGCGGATCGATGTCGCCTTCAACAACGCCGGCACCGAGGGAACACCCGGCCCTGTCACCGAGGTGACCGAAGAGGCTTACCAGGCCACCTTCGATACCAACGTCAAGGGAACGCTGCTGTGCCTGAAGCACGAGTTCCGGGTCATGAGGGAACAGGGCGGCGGCAGCATCGTCAACGTCAGCTCCACCTTCGGCCTGATGGGTTATCCCGGGGCGACCTTGTACGTCGGGAGCAAGCACGCCGTCGTCGGCATCACCAAGGCGGCTGCACTCGAAGGCGCCGCTCACGGTATCCGGGTCAATGCGGTCGCGCCCGGCTACACCCGGACCGCTATGTACGAGCGGTTCACCGGCGACGACACGGCTCGTACCGCGGTCGATTCGGTGCTGCCCATGCACCGGGCGGGTACCCCGAAGGAGATCGCCGAGGCCGTACAGTTCCTGGGTTCGGACAAGGCGAGCTACGTCACCGGGCACATCCTCCTTGTCGACGGCGGCCTCATGGCGGGCGGGCCCCTGTTCCCGAGCTCGTGAATCGCGAGGTCGGCGCAGACCGTGTCGGCCTCGGCGGCGCGGTGCCCGGGCACCCGGCGGTGCTCCCTGTGCGGCGCGGCAGCCGATTAACTGGTGCTCGGCTTCGGCACGGGGCAGGCCGCCGGCCTCGCGGTGCCGCCCGACCGGGACGAGTTGGTCGCCTACGGGCCGCTGTTGTCCGACAACGGCGCCGCCAGGCTGGGCACGGCGGCGTTGGTCCGGGCGCCGAACCCAGACACGGCACGCGCCATCCGGGCGTATGGCCGGGGGCAGGCTCGATACGGAGCTGGGCGTCGATGTCGTAGTGGTTGCCCTCCCACAGCACGGCCTGCCCGGCTTTGTGCACGGGGGCGACGCTGTCCTCGAAGACGTTGGCCATCTGGGAGCCGGAGCGGGTCCGGTGTCCGTTGGCCGGGTTCCAGTAGTCGAAGTCGGCGCGCGAGATCACGTACTGGGCGTTGGGGAAGGTCGGTCGCCACTCTCCGTCGTCCGTCAGGCTGGTATTCCAGCCGACGTGGTCGCCGTGGACATGGGTGCAGATCACCGCGTCCACGTCCTGCGGGCGGACACCTCCCGCGGCCGGCTCACCGAGGTAGTGGGTGTTCAGATGGTGGAAGGACGGCATGGCCGGGCGTTCCCGGTCGTTGCCGATGCCGGTGTCGATCAGGATCGTCCGGCCCTCGCTGCGGATCAGCCAGGTCTGGCTCATGGTGCGGATCTCGTCGGCGGCCGGGTCCAGGAAGGTGGGGGCGAGCCAGTTCTCACACTGGCGTTTTGCGCTGCCGGGATCGCGTCAGCGGGAGGGTTCGATTCCCCAGGCGGCGGCTCGGGCGGCGGCGGCCGCGCGGTTGGGGAGGTCGAGCTTGGCGAGGATGTGCTCGACGTGGGTCCCTACGGTGCGCGGCGTGATGTACAGCCGCTCGGCGATCTCCCGGTTGGTGTGGCCGGCGGTCAGTTCGGCCAGCACCTGGAGCTCCCGTGGCGAGAGTCCGCCAGGCCGCCGCGCGTCCGTGGCGGCCTCCTCGGGCGGCGGGCCTGTGCCGGGGTCGACGGCCGCGGCGAGGGCCTCGGTGAGCAGGGTGACCACGGCGCGCGCCGGATCGGGCGCGTGCCGCGGTCGGCGGGTGCTGACGTTCAGCATGCCGACGTACCGGCCGTCGGCCGCGAACAGGCACTGGGCCACGCCGTCCTCGATGCCGAGGGGAGACAGCACCTCCTGGAAGCCCGGGGATGCCGCCAGGAGCTGGCCGGGGACGTCCCTGAACCAGAGACCGCCTCGGGCCGGGCTGTGGAGCACGGGGAACACCGGGTCGTGGTGGAGGCGTGTCTCGATGTAGGCCGTGGCGTCGTCCGGGTAGCTCCCGGCCAGGGTGGTGTGGCGTCGGCGCAGCGCATCCCATCGGGCCAGGGAGGCGTGGTCGTAGTCCATCACCTCCGACAGCGCCGCCAGGACCGTGCCGACGCCGGTCGCGCCGCTCGTGGCACTCCTGGCGGCCTCACGGACGTGGACGGCCGCGTCCAGGATGTCTGCCGTGCTCCGCTCCGCTGCCATCATCCAAGGATGATCATGTACCCGGAGTACGTCAATCGCGAAGGGTGTCGTGCACGACCTGCCCGTCCACGACGGTGAGGACGACGGGCATCTCCGGGATGTCGTGGGGGTCGGCGGTGAGCAGGTCCCCGTCGAGCACGCAGAGATCGGCGACCTTGCCCGGCTCCAGGGAGCCCTTCCAGTCGTCGGCGAAGTCCTGCCAGGCCGCGTCGATCGTGTACGTACGGATCGCCTCGGCCAGACCGATGCGCTGCTCGGGGCCGCTGACCCTGCCTGTGGCCTTGGACTCGCGCAGGATCATGGTGGCGACGCCCTGGCGCCAGTCCGGGTACGTGACGGGGGCGTCGGACCCGCTCGCGACCCGAACTCCGGCGTCGATGGCATCGCGGTAGGGCCATGCGTACGCGGCCCGTTCAGCTCCGACGAAGTCCTCCTCCATGTCGGCGACGGTCCACTTGATGGTGGGGTTCATGTTGACGCCGAAGCCGTGCGCGGCCAGCACCTTCATGCTGTGCTCGGTGAGAAGGTCGCCGTGGATGACGTAGTGGCGGGCGTCGGGCCGCGGGTGCTCGGCCACGGCAGCGGCGAAGGCGTCCGCAACGGTGTCGCACGCCCGGTCGCCGGTGACGTGGACGCCCAGCTGGTGCCCGGCGGCGTGGGCATGTCGGATGATGGCGTCGATCTCGGCGATCCGCTCGGCGTCGGTCTCGCCGCCGACGCACAGGGAGCCGCAGCCGCCGCCGACGTACGGCTCGTGCATCCAGGACGTCTTGTTGGGGACGATGCCGTCGGCGAAGATCTTGACCCCGTGGATCGCGATGCGGCGAGGATCGGCGTCGCCGGACTCGCCGAGGGCGGTGAGGGTGCGGGCGAACTCCTCGGCGGTGCTGGCCATACCGGTGGGCAGGAGCAGGACGCCGAGGCGGGCGGTCAGTTCGCCGTCGGCCAGCAGCCGGCGGTAGACGTCGAGGGTTTCCGCACCGAGCGCGCCCCGCATGATGCCGTCGCCGCCGGGGCCGAGTCCGGGCTCGGTGTAGCTGGTGATGCCGAGCCGGGCGAGTGTGGCGAGGTTCGACCTGATCGCGTCGGTCCGCTCCTGCCGGCTGAGCGGCGGCAGCGCGTTCTGGATGAGGGCCTGGGCCCCCTCGTGGAGCAGCCCGGTCGGCTCTCCGTCTTCGTCCACGACGATGGCCCCGCCGGGCGGCGCGACGGTGTGCCGGTCGATCCCGATGAGCTCCAGGGCCTTGGAGTTGACCCAGGTGGCGTGCCCGGAGAAGGAGTACAGGACGACGGGGTGGTCCGGGCTCACGGCGTCGAGGTCGCGCCGCGAGGGCAGTCGCGACGGATCGGAGACGCACTCGTCGAGGTAACCGGTGTCCCAGCCGTGCCCCGTGATCCACTGCCCGCCCGGAACCCGCCCGACGGCCTCCCGTACCGCCTCGGCCACGTCCGCGAGGGAGGACACGGCGGGATGGCTGAGGTCGAGGGAGAGCGGCGGCGTCGACATGCCCAAGGCGCATCCGTGCAGATGGGAATCGTTGATACCGGGAAGCAGCGTCGCCCCCCGCAGATCGACGACGCGGGTGTCGGGTCCTACGAGCGGCGCGACGTCGTCCCGCCCGCCGACGGCACTGATGACCCCACCGGTCACTGCCAGGGCCGAGGCGACGGAGAACTCCGCATCGACCGTGACCACCCGCCCGCCGAGAAACACCAGATCCGCATACGTGTCCACTGAAGGGTCCTTTCGAATACCGGGCGCACCACGGCCACCCGCGAACGATCTCCCGACGACTATGGCCACGCCCCCACCCCCCGCACATCGGTCATCCCACCGATACGCGCTCTCGCAGTGGCAGGCTGACGCCTCGTGCTCGGGATCATGACGGGCTTCGGGAGGGCATGGGGCGAATCGCGGTTCGCCGTGGGTGACCGGGCACAGATGTAGGCGGTGACGGCGAGACCCGCGCGGTCGTCGGAGACGTAGCGGATGCATGGCCGGCGCGCATGGAGCCCGTCCACTGGCTCAAGCAGAACCAACAGCCCTGCTGCCAGCAGATGAAGCCACTGCTCGACGCCTACGCCGACCAACTCACCCAAGCCATCGACGCCGAACGCTCCGGTCGCCAACTCAGGTGCTCACTCGCCAACTGAAGCGCCCCTTACCTTGTTGGCGGGTTGATTCCGGTCCTTCGTACGATCGGGAAACCCAGGGGCCTGGGTGTGGCTGAAAGCGCTCATGCCGTGGTTGTGGCTTTGACTGATAGGCCGCCCAGTACCCCGCGACGACACGGCCACTCATTGGGATGAGCGAACAGAGATCGCTTCGTAAGGACACGTCGGCGTGGTCGTCTGCAGGGAATCAGCCAACCGATCGACGAGGGAGGCTCGGGTGCCCGAGCTCTGGGCGGGGACGGATGCCGGCAAGGCCGTGCACCACTGCACGGTGATCGACACAGACGGGACGAAGGTGCTCTCGCGCCGCGTACCGAACAACGAGGCTGAGCTGCTGGAGCTGATGGGCGACGTCCTGGCACTGGCTGAGGACGGCCTGGTGACCTGGGCCGTTGACCTGAACGCGGGCGGAGCAGCGCTGCTGATCGCTTTGCTCTCCAGTCACGGCCAGCGGCTCCTCCATATCCCCGGCCGCACCGTTCACCATGCCTCGCGCAGATATCGAGGCGACGGCAAGACCGATGCCAAGGACGCCTACGTCATCGCCGACCAGGCACGGATGCGCCGTGACCTGCAGCCCTTGCAGGACTGGGATGAGATCGCGGTCGATCTGAAGATCCTCATGGCCCGCCGCTACGACCTCGCAGCCGACCGTACCCGGGCCATCAATCGATTGCGGGCCCAGCTGCTGGAGTACTTCCCTGCTCTGGAGCGGGCGTTCGACTACGCCGCGTCCAAGGGTGCCCTCGTCCTGCTGACCGGCTACCAGACGCCGGCTGCCCTGCGCCGGATCGGTCCGAGCCGACTGGCGACCTGGCTGAAGAACCGCAAAGTGCGCGGCGCCCAGGCACTGGCGGACGCAGCAGTCGCCGCGGCGCAGGCTCAGCACACCGCCGTCGCCGGCGAGACCATGGCCGCGGCCGTGGTGAACACCCTGGCCAGGACGGTGTTGGTGCTGGACGAAGAGATCGCCGGCATCGACCTGCAGATCGCGGCCCGCTTCCGTGAACACCGCGACGCGGAAGTGATCGTCTGCATGCCCGGGATGGGCCTGTTGCTTGAGGCGGAGTTCATCGCCTGCACCGGCGGACACATGGACACCTTCGGCAGTACGGGGCGCCTTGCCGGGGTCGCCGGTCTCGCGCCGGTCCCACGGGTCTCGGGCCGGATCAGCGGCAACATGCGCCGACCACACCGCTACCACCGCCGGCTCCTGCGCGTGTTCTACCTCTCCGCCCAGATCGCCGCCCGCTTCTGCCCCACGTCAAAGACCATCTCCGGGTGTGAGTAGTTGCGGTACAGGAAGTGCCGCTGAGATTGATCATGGTCGGCTAGCACGCCGGGTCGCCACTCACTGGCCGGACATGCTCCGGGTGGCCGGGTCGCTCATCACCAACCAGGTCCGCGCCTACGGCCTGCTGCGGATGTTCGGCCGCGAGGGACACCCCACCCTTTCGGCGCCGCGTTCGCCGAGTACGGCTGCATCGACAAGACCATGCACCTGCTCGCTCCGGTCGATCCGATGGACGACACCTACCGGCGCCTGCTGAACCGACAGCTCACCGTGCAGGAGCCCCGCCATCGTCTGGCCCGCGCGATCTGCCACGGCGGCCGCGGCCAGATCCGCCAGGCGTACCGCGAGGGCCAAGAAGACCAGCTCGCCGCGCTCGGCCTGGTCCTCAACGCCGTGGTCCTGTGGAATACGCGCTACCTCGACGCGGCCGTCGCCCAGCTCCGCGCCGAGGGCCACGACATCAAGGACGAGGACGTCGCCCGGCTCTCCCCGCTCAAGGACCGGCACATCAACTTCCCGGGCCGCTACCTGTTCAGCATCAAGGCCAGCGGCCCCGGCCAGGGCCTGCGCCCCTTCCGGGACCCGGACGCCGTCGAAGACGACGAAGGCTGACGGCCGACACACCACCCCTTCCGGGCACGAGCTCAAGCGGGCGGCGTGACCGGGGACCACACGCCCATCCACTGTTCGGCGCCCCACGCCTCGTACCGTTGCACCTCGGTGAACCCCAGCTTCGCCGCGAGGCGCATCGAGCGGTCGTTGGCGGTCTGGGTGCAGAGCACCACCGGCTCGCCGGGAAGCGCGTCGGCGAACCAGCCGAGCGCCGCCGCGCACGCCTCGGCGGCGTACCCGCGTCCCCATGCCTCTGGCAGGAGCAGGTAGCCGAGTTCGGCCTCCCCGGCATCCGGACGGACATGACTCCGACGCCCCGCGTCGCGCCGGTTGAGCTCGATGGTGCCGATCATCGCTCCGTCGAGCTCGATCACGAAAAGGCCGGGGCGCCTCTCGGGCGTCTCAGGCAACGCGCGCTCGCACTCATCACGCGGTCGAGGGCCGCCTAGGTAGGTGCCCACCTCCGGCGAGGTGAACAGCTCGATGAACGCCGCACGGTCCCGGGACTCGGGCTCGCGGAGCACGAGCCGCTCGGTCTTGATCGGGGCAGGTGGCCAGGCGACGGACCCTGATTCAGTCATGGCGGGGAACCTATCGCACGCTCGCCGAGCAGCACGTGCTCTCAGAGGGCGTTTAGAGTGGGCGACTTGCCTCTTATGCCCTAGTAGGTTCCTCGCCAGGTTGGCGTGGTCTCGTCCGTTATGCGCTTGGCGAGGTTG
>NZ_JBVJWD010000079.1:0-20392 GCF_055602785.1 Streptomyces sp. NPDC037301 | reverse complement strand
CGTTCGGGTAGGGGATGCCGGCCTTGTCTCGGATCTCTACATCGGCGTTTCCCGGGGCACCCGGTGTGCGGAGAGGGAGAAGGGATTCGCCTCGCACCTGCAGGGCATTGACCACGATTCCGCCCTGCCCCATGAGTTCTGTGGACAGGATCAGGCACGGCGTCGTATTCCACGGGCCGATGTGCATGCCTTCGGTCAGCTCGGCGCCCTTTGCCAGCTGCTGGACGGTGGTGCTGCGGGTGCGCCCTCCTCGTTTGCTCGGCTTCTGGTGGTTTCCCCGGCAGGCTACAAGCGGGGTCCGCCGGAGTCCCCAACTATGGTGCGCTGCAACGCGATTGGTGGCAGCATAGACATGAAAGGACGGATGCGGCGGAACGGCAGGGGAATGCTGGCGGAATCACTAGTGGCGCTGGCCACCGCGGGATCGACAGCTCTCGTCGGGGCCATGGCCACGGATGCCTGGCAGGTCACCCGGACCGGTGTACTGGGGCTCTTCGGGCGTTCCAGCACAAGCTCGCGGGACGGCACTGCGGCGCAGCCCGTTGGCGGCACGGCACCGGAGGAGGGCGGGACGGAGGCCGTCCCCGCCGCGGACGGCCGGATCGCACTGGTCGCGGCGCAGCTGGACGGCGACGCCGCCCTCGTGGCGCGGGCCGACGACACGGCGGCGGCCCGGCGCAGCCTGCTGCCGGCCTGGCAGCTGAGGGTGCAGGAGCTGCTGCGCGAGCACCCGGAACTCGCGGGCGAGCTGAGCGACCTCACCGAGCGGATGCGGCGTTCGTTGCCCGAGGAGGAGCAGCAGTGGGTGATGCACGTCGTCGCCCACGATCACGCACAGGTGTTTGCCTCTCAGGGTGGCAACGTGATTGTCCATCAGGAGCGGAGTGAGCGCGCTTGAGTTCCCAGTACGTCACCGCCACTGGCGGGTTCGCGTACGGGGTGATCGGCGCCGATATCCACGTCTTCGGGGACGGTACGCCGCTGTACGTGCTGGAGCTGTGGCGGCCGCCGCCCGCGCTCGACGACGAGTGGCTGCGCGAGCAGCCGAGCCGGATGCTCAACGCCCGGTTCGCCGTGGTCGGGTTCACCGGCCGCGAGCAGGAACTGCGGGAGCTGCGCGAGTGGTGCACCCAGGAGCGAGGCCGGGCCGCCCGGTGGCTGCACGGGCCCGGCGGGCAGGGCAAGACGCGTATGGCGCACGAGCTCGCGGCCCAGATGGCTGAGCTCGGGTGGACGGTGGCCGCGGCGGTCGAGGGCCCGGGCGGTGTCCTGCCGCCGCCCGGCAGCCAGGACCTGCGCCCGGACGGCACCGCCGGGCTGCTTCTCCTGGTCGACTACGCCGACCGGTGGCCGCTGTCCTCGCTGACCTGGCTGTTCAGCAACGCGTTGCTGCACCGCACCGATCTCCCAGTGCGGATCCTGCTGATCGCCCGCAGTACGGACATCTGGCCGGCGCTACGGGCCTCGCTGGTGAACGAGCAGGTCTCGTTCTCTCAGCAGCTGTTGCCACCGCTCGTCGCGAACGGCCCCGACAGTCCCAGCAGAGCCACCGCCGCGGAGCCCGAAGGACGTCACACCATGTACCGGGCCGCCCTGAACGGCTTCGCCGCTCGGTACGGGGTCCCACCGCCGCGCAACGGCCCGGCCGACCTGGGCCACCCCGAGTTCGGTCTGGTGCTGGCCGTCCACATGGCCGCCCTGGTCGCAGTCGACGCGCACGCCACTGGCCGTACCCCGCCCGCGCCCGTTCCCCCGGCCACCTTCGACCCGGCCGCCGTACCCGCCCTGCCGGGCACCGCCAGACTGGCCCTCTACCTGCTGGACCGGGAACAGCTCAACTGGGCACGTCTGTACCGGGAGAGGCGCCACGGCCGGATCGCCACTCCGCCCGCCACGATGAACCGGGCCGTCTTCACCGCCGCCCTCAGCGGCCCCCGGTCCCCCGATTCCGGGACCGCACTCCTCAACGCACTGTCTCTGGGGCGCCCCACCGCCGAGGTCCTCGCCGACCACGCGATCTGCTACCCGCCATCCGATCCCGTGCGGGCCACCGTCCTCGAACCGCTCTACCCCGACCGGCTCGCCGAGGACTTCGTCGCCCTGACCCTGCCCGGCCACCGCGCCGCGTACCCGGCGCAGCACTGGGCCCCGGAGAACGCCGCGGTGACCACCCGCCACGACGACCTGCCCACCCGGGCCGTCACCATGCTCGCCGCGGCGGCCGAACGCTGGCCACACGTCGGTCCACGCTGCTTGTTCCCGCTGTTGGACGAGAATCCGGATCTGGCCGTGGCCGCCGGCGCGCCTGCCCTGCTCGCCCTAGCCAACCTCCTCTCCATCCCGGACGAATTGCTGGGCAAGGTGCTCAACCGGTTGCCCCGCCCGACCCCGGCCGACCTGGAGGTGGCCGCCGCCGTCCTGCGGGTCCGCCTGTTGGAACTGCTGCTCGACGTGGCCGACGGCCCGGGAGCGATGGCGGGTGTCCTGGTCAACCACGGCAACGACCTCAGCCTGCTCGGCCGCCAGGAGGAAGCGGTCCGCGTCGTGCTGCGGGCGGTCAGTGCCTTCGAACGCCTAGCCGTCGAGCAGCCGGAGATCTACGAGGCCGACGTCGGGAAGTCCCTGACCAACTACGTCAACCTGCTCGTGAAGACCGGGCGGGGGACCGAGGCCGTGGCCGCCCAGGAACGGGTGGTGGGGATCTTCCGTCGCCTTCACGGGCTGGACCGGCCGCGGTACGACCTTGACCTCGCGACCGCTCTGGCCAACCTTGCCACGCACCTGGAACGCGCCGGGCGGTGGACCGAGGCGTACCGGGCCAACCAGGAGGCGATCGAGCATTACCGCCGACGGGAGGCCGACGACCCGCGCTTCCGGGCCGGCCTCGCCATCGCCCTGACCAACGCTGCGGCCCTGACCCTACGGAGCGCGGCCGACACCGACACTGTCGTCGAGCGGCCTCCGTCCGGCGCCGGGGCGGGAGGCCCGGCCTCCACGCCCGGTGACGGCACCGAGACGTCCTTTGAAGCCGTCCGGATCTGGCGCGAACTGGCCGACGCCGACCCCGTACGCCACCGGCACAACCTCGCCCTCGCCCTGCTCAACCTCCGCAGCGAACTCGTCGACGCCGCACGCCACGAGGAGGCTGTCGCCGCCATCACGGAGTGCGTTGGCCTCTACCGCCGCTTAGCCGGCGACAACTCTCTGACGTACCGGCAGCATCTCGCCAGCGCGCTCGGCCTGCTCTGCAGGAGCCTCACGGCCGTCGGCACCCACGACGAGGCCCTGGCTGCCGGCGCGGAGTCCGTCGGGCTCTGGAGGCAGCTCGCCGCAGCGAACCCCGACGAGCACGAGAGGGACCTGGTCGGCGCCCTGCACAACCAGAACGACGCCCTGCGGGCCGCCGGACTACCCCAGGACCCCGAGGCCAGTGCGCGCTCACCACGGGTTCACCTCAAGGACCGCGTGCTGCAGCCCGGCACCACGGTCGAAGTGTCGGGCTGGGACCGCGCCACCGAGCTGTCGGCCACCCGCGACAACCTCCTCCGCGTAGCCGACCAGTTCGCCCGCCGACAGGACTGGCCGACGTACTGGGAGGCCGTCTGCCGTTGCTCGCTGACCGACGCCGCCCGGCTTGCCCACCGCATCCCCGTGCGCCGCTGGCACCCTGCCGACGCGGTCGACCGTGCGCTGCTGGAGGCCCTCCGCTCACTCCCCGCCCGCCGCACCGCCACTCTGATTGCCGATGCCTCCGCGGGCGCGAGCACCCGGCTCCCGGCCGAGCTGGACCTTTTCAACGAGGACTTCATCTCCTTCGCCCACGGCAGCGACGCCCTGGCGGTCGCCACGACCGCCGACGGCTACCAGGAGACGATCGAGACCCTCGACCTGCGCACCGGCACCCGGAGCACCTTGCACACCGGCCCGCCCGATCACAGTTCGATCACCTGCGTCGACGCCTCGACCGTCATCGCCTTCAGGTCACCCGGCCATGGCAGGACGTACGAACTCGTCCGCCACACCGGTCAGGGCACCACTATCCTTGCGCGAGCGGCCACGATGGCCGGCGCCAGGGGGGCCACGATGCTCTTCGGCTACGTAGCCGGCCTGCATCTTTTTCCCGTCGCCCTGGTCGACGAGGGCCTCGGCTCCGCCTCGCCGGATGCCCTTCGGCAGGTCGACCTCAGTGCCTGGGGACTCTCCAACGGCACCCTGATCGCCGTGGACCCCGAGGGGACCAGGCTGGTGCTCTGCGACGGCTACGTCCTGGTCGCCGCCGACGCGCTCCTCGGCGGCGCCCTGGCCATCGGAGGACCGGTACAGCCTGACGCGATCACCGACCTGACATTCGTCGGCCGCAACCAACTGCTCACCTCCGGCCAGGAAGGCGGGCTGACCCTCTGGCAGCTCGGCGGATCGCACATGCGGCCCCATGTCGAACGGGCCACGCCGCGCATGGAGCACCTGTTCTCCGTACCGGAGTGGGACGTCGTCGGTGGCAAGGCCCCCGGCGAAGGACGTGTCCACTTCCTCGACCCCGATACCCTCGCCCCGCGGCCAGCCCCACCCGCCCTCACGGGCACCGAGCACCTCAACCTCATCACCACCTCCCCCGACGGCCGGTACGTCGCCTACGCGGGACAACTGGCCGTCGGCGAGCCCATCCAACGCCGCGATTTCGACTGGCACAGCCGCGTGTACGACCTCGACCACGCCGGCGCGGTTCTCCAGCGCCCGCTGACCGACCTGCGCCTCGCCGCGACCGGGCACCTTCACAGCGCGGAAATCGAGGCCCGCCGCACCGGCAACACCCACCTGCAGCACCTGTTCACCCTCGCCCTCGCCCTCGCGGAGCGCTCCCCGGGCGACTGACCCCGCAGTACGGCCGGGCTGACTCTGCGACCGTGAACGGACCCGCGCCCCGCGGCGTCCCCTCCCGTCCGATCCGCAGCTCCTCACTGGTCACGAGGGCAGGCGCGCCACAGCTCCCAGGACGGGGGGAAACCCAAGGAGAAGCGATCCGGGGTGCCCGGCGCCGTGCCGGTTCCTCCGCCCGAGCCAGCGAACCGGTCCCGACAAGCCCTCCCCGGGCCGGTTGACTCCGGGAATTGCCAATTCGCTGCCATCACACTGTCTGCCCGAAGCTGGGCCATCCTGACCCGCCACGTCCGCGCCTTCGCTCTGCCCCTCACCGGCGTGCGAGACGACGGGCCGGTTCAGGCCGAATGCAGCGAACGCACACCCGCCACTGGCTCGCATGTTCGATACTTTGTCATTCTGGCAGCCCGGTGCCCACAAGGCGGTGAGTTCCTGGCGCGCACACCGGCGGCGGCACCGGCGGCGGTGTCCGTGGCACCATGCCCGCTGGTGTTCCCGCCGGCGCGCGGGGGCGGCGCCGACGGAAGGGAGCCGCTTCGCGTTCCACCTCCTGCTGAGCCCGCTCGGCCTGCCGGCGAGCCCGTTCCAGCTGCGCGCCCGAAGGCGCGGAAGCCCGCGGACGTGAACCGGAGCGTGTGGTGCGACTCGTGCTGGTCCGGCGGCGCCCGCTGCCCAGTGCGCTGGAGGCGTAGAGGGGACCCATCCCAGATGAGAGTGTGGTCCGCCCGCCGCCCACATTCACCCTGGCGATCCTCGGCCCGATGGATGTTCGTACCCCTCGGGTCGATACGCGCACGCTCATTCCGGGCACGCCGACGCGAAATCCGAAGCCCATGGGCCTCCCTTCTGCGACGACGAGTCTGTCAGTACGGGGGCTCCGATGTGTGGGAATCGCGGCAGCCCAGGGGCATCGAGAATACGGCGCTTGCTGTACCGCCACGTATTTGGGGTGCCGGTAAGAATGCTGTCACCAGCCGCAAACGGCGAGGGTCACGTGCGGCGACGTGCGGCGGGGTCGCGTTCGGCGACGTGTCGGGCGACCGAGTCGACGCCGGGGCGGGCGTATCGCTCCAGGGAGCGGACGGAGGCGTGGCGGGAGCGGGCCAGCAGCATCGGGGTGGAGGTGCCGTCCTCGGCGTCGTGTGTCAGGGCACTGTGACGTAGCCGGTGGAGTGTCCACCCGTCCAGGTCCTCGATGTCCTCGGCTGAGGCGAGGGGGTTGGCCAGCAGGCGGGTGTTCTCCTCGAAGATCTCTTCGGCCCGGCGGTAGGAGAGCCGGGCCCGGCCGGTCTCCGGGCACACGTCCAGCGTCGGCGTCCCGGCGGGGGCCTTGCGGTCGGTGAGGAACAGCGGGCCGCGGGTGCGGCGGGCTATGAGGCGGGGCAGGAGCTGGGCGGTGCCGGACTGCCAGTGAATCCACTCGGTCGCGCCGCCCTTGGCGGTGATCCTGCCGCGCTTGTCCTGCGGGTACAGGTCTTCCACGTTCAGGCACAACGCCTCATCTGCCCGTGCGGCACTTTCGTAGAGGAGCTTCCAGAACGTCTTCTCTCTGAGCCCGACGTCCAGGCGCCACAGGGCGGCGATCTGGTTCTCGGCCAGGGACTTGGTGCGGTCCGGCGGCGCCGGCCGCCGCTCGATGCCGATCGTCGGGTCCCCGACGATCCAGCCCTGGCGCTGCCACCAGCCGATCGCCTTGCGTGCGATGGACAGCTCCCGGTTGACGGTGTCGGCGTCCATCGCGTCCGCCCGCGCCGCCGCCAGTTCGGCCAGGACCTCCGGCAGCGTCGGGTCGTCGATCGCAGCGACGGGGAAGACGGGCGGCTTCGCGCCCCGGCGGGCGGGTCCGGTCGGCGCGGGTTCGCCGGCGAGCATCCACCCCCATGTCGTGAGCGAGATCCGGTAGATCCGTGCGGGGGACTTCGCGATGCCCGCACCGGTGAGGTACCGCTCGACCGCCGCGGTGTACGACGAGGGCGGGGCGGACAGTGGCACAACCCGGGCGCGCGGCACACGCAACGCGCCCTGGCTCCCGAGTTCGGTCACTGGTTCGATCGCTATGCCCGTCCCGCCCTTCCGGTCCTGCCGCAGTAAATGCGTACACCTCACCTGCGGCGGCCGGAGAGTCCGCCGCAGGTCGCGAAGATCACCGTAGGGGCTCTGCCGCAGTAAATCCGGCATTTACTGCGGCACGACACGGACGACCGGCCAGTGGCCGGAAGTCTGATAAGCCACGCGGAATCGAAAGCGGAACAGCTGCTACCGCCATCCGCTGTACCGTCGGCCCTTGCGCCGGGGCCGACCCCGAGCATCACGCAGTGCTACATGTCCGTTCGTCGTAGGTGTACGAGAACAGGGGCGGATACGCGAGAAAGTCAGCAGATCGGACCACCATGATCGGGTCATTGGTTAAGGAAGCGCTTGACTATAGATGTGTACCGATTCATAGTTAAGGACATGCCTAACTATGGCGGATCGCTGGATCGGGTGTTCCAGGCGCTGGCGGATGGAACGCGCCGGGCGATGGTGGAGCGCCTGATCCGCGGGCCGGTGTCGGTCAGCGAACTGGCCAGGCCACTGGAGATGTCGCTACCGGCGGTCATGCAGCACATCCAGGTGCTGGAAGCCTGCGGGCTGGTCAGATCCGAGAAGATCGGCCGCGTCCGCACCTGCCGCATCGAGCCGGACGTGCTGCGGACGGCCGAGGACTGGCTTGCCGAGCAGCGCATGTCCTGGGAACGGCGCCTGGACCGGCTTGGCGACTACCTGCTCGTTGATCCCGGCACACCGGAGCAAGGGAGCTTGTGATGATCGACCGTTCTGTCACGCACGCCACGTTCACCCTCGAACGCCTCTACCCGGCCACGGCGGCCCGGGTGTTCGCCGCATGGGCCGACCCGAAGGCGAAGGCCCGCTGGTTCTCCACGCCCGACGCTGACCATGAGCTGGACTTCCGGGTCGGGGGCCGGGAGGCCAACCGCAGCCGTCCGGACAGCGGCCCATCGTTGACGTTCGAGTCGTTGTACCGCGACATCGTCCCGGACGAGCGCATCGTCTATACCTCTGTCCTGCACGTGGGGGAGGACCTCGCGGCGGCGTCGCTGACGACCGTGGCGTTCTGCCCGGCCGATGGGGGCACCCGACTGGTCCTCACCGAGCAGGGCACCTTCCTCGATGGCCGGGAGGAGCCCTCCTGGCGGGAGCTCGGCACCGGCGACTGGCTCGACGCGCTGGGCGTCGAGCTGGATGCGAAAGGGCACGAGTGAGCCCGCGGCCGTCCCCCTCGAAGTGGCGGGTGCTGGTGTTGCTGGGCACGGCGTTCTTCATGACCATCCTGGACGGCACCAGCCTGCTGACTGCCCTGCCGGCCATCGAGCGGGAGTTCCGGGCGCACGGCACCGCCGTCCACTGGGCGGTCACGGCCTACGCGCTGGCCTTTGCCGGCCTGCTGCTGTTGTGCGGCCGCGCCGCGGACCTGCTCGGCCGCCGCAGGGTCTTCCTGGCCGGAATGTCGCTGCGCGTGCTGGCCTCGCTGGGATGCGGGTTCGCCCCGTCGGTAGAGGCGCTGGTCGCAGCCCGCGCTTTGCAGGGTGTGTCGGCCGCCATCATCGCCCCCGCAGCCTTGTCCATGGTGATGAACGCTTTCGCCGAAGGCGCCGAGCGGAACAGGGCACTGGGAATCTGGGGCGGGATCGGAGGATTCGGTGCCACCGCCGGGCTGCTGCTGGGCGGCCTCATCACCGATACGCTCGGCTGGCAGTGGGTCTTCTGGATCAACGTCCCGGTCGGGGCGGTGGTGCTGGTCCTCGCGCCGGTGATGCTGATCGAGAGCCGGAACCAGGCGCGTGTCCGCTCCCTCGACCTGGCCGGGGCGTTGACGGTCACTTCGGCGCTCGTGCTGTTCGTCTACGCCATCACCAGCGTCCCTGACGTCGGGTGGTCCAGCCACCACGTCCTCGGGCCACTGGCGGGTGCGATGGCGCTGACCGGCTTGTTTGTCGTGATCGAACGGCGGTCCAAGGCGCCGCTGGTGCCGTTCGGGGTCCTGCGGTCGCGTTCCCTGGTCGGCGGCGACCTCCTGCTCCTCGTCACGGGCATGGCGGTCGACGGCATGCTCATCGTCCTCACCGCCCACGCACAGTCGGTGCTCGGCTGGTCGCCCGTGCGGTTCGGCCTCACGGCCGGAGTGATGACCATGGCGGCCGTGGTCGGCGCTCTGGCCTGCCAGCGGGTTGTGACCAGGGTCGGCGTGCGTCCGGTCGCGACCGTCGGCACTGCCCTGCTCGGCGGAGCCTGCCTGCTGCTCACCCGGGTGGTGTCCGAGCACAGCTCACCGGAACTCTTGACTTTTGCCCTGCTGGTCTTCGGGGCGGGCATGGGCACCGCCACCGTCTGTGCGCAGATCGCCGCGTTCACTGGTGTCGCCGAACGGCACTCCGGTCTGGCCGCCGGACTCGCCGATACCTGCTTCGCCGTCGGCACCGCCCTCGGCGTAGCCATCGCCGGCAGCGTTGTCGCCGCGCACGCACCCACGCCTGGGACCGCCGCGCCGCAGACGCTGGTTCCCGGTCATCAGGCCGCGTTCGGCGTGGTCGGCCTCGTCGCGGCACTGGGCGCGGTCATCGCTCTGGCCATGCTCGGCAAGCGATCGGCACCGGTCACCAAGGAGACCGCGGCGCCTCCCGTTGACCAGATCGTGGCCGACCGCATTCCCGCCTGACCCATTGAGGAGCTTCCATGTCCGACCGTGACCCGGTTGCCGAGCTCGGCCCCTTCAGCGACTCCGGCGCCGACGCGACCCCCTGGCCGACCGCACTGCGTGAGCTCCAGCAGGCGCGACTGTTCTGGCTGTCCACCGTCCGCCCCGACGGCCGGCCCCACGTGACACCGTTGCTGGCCGTCTGGACCGGCGGCGCCCTGTACTTCGCCACCGGCGACCAAGAGCGCAAGACGCGTAACCTCCACGGCAACCACCACTGCGTCATGACAACCGGCACGAACGTCCTGGACGGTCTCGACATCACCATCGAGGGACGTGCCGAGTTGGTGCGCGACCCGACTGAACGCAGCACCACCGCCGACGCCTACGAGGGCAAGTACGGCGACCTGCTGACGAGCCCGGACGGCACCTGGCACGGCCTCGGTGACACCATCCGCTCCGGCAAGGTCCTGCTGTACCGCATCGGCCCGGAGGCCGGATTCGCCTTCGGAAAGGGCGAGGCGTACAGCCAGACCCGCTACCGCTTCCAGCACTGACCGTTGGATTTCACGGCCGCGTGTCAGGCAGCCGAGCACCGGCCACCATCGCAGAATGAGGATGTCGGGCTCGCTCTCGCGCATCCAGCACGACGTGCGCAGACCGCTCCGGCGGACCTGGCGGTTGGTCCAGAAGGCGGGTTGGACGCCGGACCGGTGGGACTCTCGGTCATCGTCCGGCAGGCGCCACCACGCGGGCGAGGTCAGCACGGTGACCCAGGCACGGGCCCGGGGCAGCCACGGTGTCGGGGTCGCGCAATGGGAGACGCGGGCGCGGCCCGCGCGCAGTGCCGTACAGGCGCAGGTCCATGCGTTCTCCACGGTGGATCGCGTGGTCTGGTCGGCCGGGGCCCGGGGGCCCGGTACGGCGGCCGCGGCGAGGTCGAGGCGGGCGCCCATATCGAGGTTCACCTCACCGTATGGCCGGACATGGGACCAGAAGAGCGGGGTCAGGCCCCGCCGGTCAGCGGGCGTGAGCAGGTCCGCCCACTCCGGTTCGCCGAGGATGTCCTGGAGCATCAGAGTGTTCACGTATTCTCTGAACTTCGAAAATCGTCGGCCGCGCCCGTGGTTGAAGGTCACTGTCGGCGTACTTGGTGAAGTGAAGTGCTCAGCCGAGTACGGATGAATGTGCCCAGCAGCGGGAGCCTGTCAGGGGTCCCTTGACCTGAAGTGCGGTTGAGCTTCTAGCGTGTCCTCCAGTTGATCACCTGACGACGGGAGAAGACGCTCATGATTCTCGTGACGGGAGCCACCGGGAACATAGGAAGTGCTCTGCTGAAGGGGCTGCACGAGTGCGGTGCCGGGCCGCTGCGGGGGCTCACTCGAGATGCTGCGCGGGCCTCATTCCCCGTGGGGGTCGAGGTCGTTGAGGGTGACTTCGCTGCGGTAGCTTCGCTGAAGCCCGCGCTGGAGGGGGTGCACTCGCTGTTTCTGGTGTCGCGTATTGGCTCAGATGCTGACATCCTCGCCGCCGCCCGGCAGGCAGGTGTGGAGCACGTGGTGCTTGTGTCGTCCATTACCGTCCAGACCCATCCGCACCTCGGTCCCGCCGGCGAGAACCTGGCTGTCGAGCAGCTACTCAAGGGCAGCGGGATGGCCTGGACGATTCTGCGGCCGACGCAGTTCGCCTCGAACGCCCTGTGGTGGGCGGCGTCAATCCGCGAGCACCAAGCGGTCCGGGCGCCGTATGCGGGCGTCGGGCTCCCCACGATCCACCCCGCGGACGTTGCGTCGGTGGCGCGGGTAGCACTGACCGAGCCCGGTCACCAAGGCCGGACGTATGCCCTGACCGGTCCGGAGCGGGAGACTGCCCGGCAGCAGGTGGAGGCCATCGCGGTAGCACTGGAGCGGGAGGTGCCTTTCGTCGAGATCAGCCGGGAGGAGGCCCAGCGTCACATGGCTGCGTTCTTGGGAGACGAGGCCGCCGATGCGGTGCTCGATGTGACGGGCGGGGACGTCAACGACGAGCTGTTGCAGGTACGCAACACGGTTTCGCGGGTCACCGGCTCCCCGGCCAGGCCATTCCATCAGTGGGTTTCGGAGAATGCCGCAGCTTTTCGTTGAGTCGCCTGGTCCTGAGCACGTTCATGCGTATTCAGCTGGGAACCTTCACGTGCAAGCCGACTCACGTCTGGTTCTCCGCGGCTGTGACCGTGCGGGCAGCGATGTCGCGGAATGCGGGAATGCCGAGGTTCACGGCGGTGGCGGCCCGACGGTCACGTTCGCCGAGCTCGGCGAGCTTCTGCCGGGCCCCGGCGAGACTGACCTTGAGCCCTTCGACCTCACCGAGCCAGCGCTCCCGTTCGGCTTCAGCGATGCGGTCGAACAGGTTGTCGCGGATCTCCGCGATGCGGTCGGCCTGTGCGGGATCGGGGCGAAGGAGGCTGCACCTCAGGCAGCTGTGCTCGTGGACACAGCTGGTTCCGTATGCGCGTCCGCAATCGCCCAGGGCGACCCGGCGGCGTTCGAAGTGGCCGAGGAAGTCGTTCCGCTCCTCGTCGGTGGGAGTCCGGTACTCCTCGCTGGGACGGGCGGTGCGGCGCCGGGCGATGAACGCGCGGTGGCCGTTGATGACCTCCTCGGGATAGACCGCCTTGTATCCCATGGTGGTGTTGATATCCCGATGGCCGACCACGAGTTGGGCGATGTGGGGCGGCATCCCGTTCATGATCGCATCCGTGATGAACAGCCTGCGGAAGTCGTGGGGAGTGAAGGTCAGCGGCCGGTTGCCGACGTCGGTAAGCCCGGTGTGGGCGAGCGCCTCGGTGAGCATCTTCCTGATCCCGGAAAACGGGATGGGCCGGTTCTCCACTCCGACGTGACGTTGAAACAGCAGCGGCATCGGTGGGTTCCAGACGCGTTCGTGGCTGTCGTAGGACACCACGAGCGGGACCGCTCCGGTGGCATCACGGATGCGGCTGATGATCGCGCTGAGCACGTCGGCGAGCTCAGGACTGATGACGAGCAGGCGTTCGGCGTCGGTCTTGGACGGGGCGATGTGCAGGAGAGGGATGAGCTCGCCGGTGCCCGGCAGCCGGTACTGGACAAGGCCCTGATGGGAGAGTTCGGTCAGTTCCTCGATGCGGATTCCGGTGTGCCGGAGGACTTCGATGATCGCCCAGGACCAGAACGCCCGGTGTTCCTCCAGGGTGAGGTCACGGCGGCGTCCGGTCTCGGGGTCGTCAGCCCAGACCTTGGCGGCCGGGTTCTTGGTGACCGGCCGGTGCCAGGTCTGGCCGGCCGCTGTGAAGTCGGACCCCGGACTGGTGGCCTGGGCCGCCTTCAGCCGCGCGGCTGCCAGCCTGCGCTCGGTGTCGACCGTCTGCACCAGGACCGGCAGAACAGGCAGCCGTTCGCGGGTCCGCTGGTCCATGCGGGACTTGCGGCCGGAGCGTTCCTTCCGGCGCGACATCTCTTCTTCCCGAATCGGGCAGGGAGCCGCCCAGATGCCCCAGCGCGTGGGGTCGTCCATCGCCCATTGAGCGAGATCAAGGTAGAAGGCCCGGACCATGGCCACGTAGTTGATGCCCCGATCGGCGCGCGGGGTGTCCGTCTCGACGCTCTGACCGTTGGCGGTCTTGCTGCGGGTCTTCGTCATCGCGATCCGCTGCTTCCATGCGGCCGCGACGTCGGGCGTCAGACGTAGTGAGTCGATTCCCGGGTGATGGTCCTCCAGGTCCTTCCAGAACAGCTTGCCCAAGCCGAACGCCACGGCCCGCAACGAGGTGTAGTCGAGAGAGGGCCTGCGTTCACGCAGGTAGTCGACGAGGAGGTCGCGCAAGGGGCGGCAGGCGATGTCGTAGCGGTCGATCATCTGCTCGACGCTGATCTGTCCCTGGTTCTTGGGGTTGAAGATACGGACGGTCGGCAGGGCAGCCTCCGGGAAGACGCCCGTCGCGTGCAGAAGCTGGTAGAAGTACACGCTCGTGTCCGTCGAGCGACCGCCGACGCTCGGCAGCAGGGCTGCCAGCTCAAGACAGTCCCCGACGGTGATATCGCTGACCGTGCCGCCCTTGGCGGCCATCATCGTGGCAATCCGGCGCAACGCGCCGTCCTTGGTATGGGAGTTGGCAGGGTCTTCCCGGCAGAGGGCGGCCAGAGCCATGAACCCCTGAGGGTCGCGGCTGCGGGCCATCTCGGCGGTCAGGATCTGCACTGTCCCGGGAGTCAGCAGCCACGACAGGCTCGGGTGGATGACGTCACCGCTGATCAGCGGCAGCATCCCGCTGCCCAGGGCGTCGAAGTCCTTCTTCGGGTCCTGGTAGGACCAGCCGGTGGACTGGAGCCACCCGGCCGCCAATCGCCGCCAGGCGATGTTGCCGACCGCGTCCGCGCCGCTTGCCATCCACCGGTCCTGCCAGGTCTGTCCGGGGTACCGCTCCAGCCAGGCCAGGATCTTGGTCATGCCGGTCTTGCGCCGGGCCTGAGATGCCGAAGATGCAAGAACAAACGGCGACGCGAGCATCTGTTCCATCACCTGCTCGCACGACTGCTCGGTCGCCTTCCAGCTCTGCTCAGGTCTGCGGGGCGGGAAGCTCTTCAGCATCGCCGCCATCTCAGGGCTGTACTGCCGCTGCGGGAAACGTGCTGTGGTCAGGACCTGGGTAGTCACGCCGTGCCCTCCCCCGAACAGGACGTTCAACGCCTCCGGCCGATACGACACCGTCGAAGAGGTCCCCTCTGTTCCGGTTGCCGGTGATACCCCTGCCGCCCTGCGGGCGTGGTGGGCGAGCACTCCCGCGATCACGTCCTCGGGAAGCGGGTTCAGGTAAAGCTGAGTGGTGGACAAATGCGCATGACCAAGAACCCACTGCACGTCCGTGATCGGCATGTCGGGATCACGGGCCATCCGGTAGGCCGCAGTGTGCCGCAGGTCGTGCAGGGACCAGTTGGCTCCCAGCGCCGCGTTGGCGCGGCGGAACATCCGATACGCGGCGTGATAGTTCAACTGGCGAAACGGCCGCCGCAGCGTCCACCACAGCGGATCACCGCCACCTGCGGGGACCAGGCCGTGCATCTGCGCCTGATAAAGCCTTAACCAGACGAACGCATCAGGCGAGGCCGGGACCTGCTGAATCGCCCGTGTGCCCTTCCGAACTACCGTGATCAGCTGCTGCCCGGGGTCGGCGTCGCCGTACTGAACTCCGAGGAGCTCCGATGCCCGCGCGCCCGAGGACACCCAGAAGGCCACCAGTGCCCGGTCCCGATGCGATCCCAGCTGGGCGAACAGCTCGTTGAACTTCTCGTCGGGGATACTGCGTGGAACTCGCTGAATCTGCCGAGGCCGATACAGGCCCGTCCGCTCGTTGCGGTAGAGGTCCATCGGATTGTGGTGGGCATGAGCTCGGTCACCACGACGGGCCAGCGGGAACGGGTTGACCATCGGCCCCGACCCGGCATCGCGGTGGAAGTCGTAGAAGCCGCGCAGCACACTCTCGCTGTGACCACGCGTGGCCGACGCATAGGTACGGGCCGGCCCCGTTTTTCCCGTCACCAGGTTCGGGCCTTTCGCGGCGACCACGGCCCCCGTCTGCCCCGGCTTGTCGCTGATCTGGATCCAGCGGGAGAAGTCCCGGGCCTCGTCCCGGGTCGCCTAATGGGAGCTACGGAACCGGGGAATGCTCGGTTCTGTAGCCGCCAGCAGGTGAGCACTTTGGTTGCCGGAACTTCGAGTTCTGGGATCAGACCGTGCCCCTGCTGGTCGGCCGGAAGGCCATGACCGCTGATGGGATGGCGTGCCCGCCTCAGAGGCGTGAGCACTGGATCCATTAGGCCGCGCGCCGCGCCTTCCGCAGGCTGCACCGCCATGTGAAGTACTGACTGGGGAGGGTCTGTTGCTGCTGATCGGTGATGACTGGGCCGAAGACCACCATGATGTCGAGGTCCAGGACGGGACCGGCCGGAAGCTGGCTGCCGCGAAGCTGCCCGAAGGGGTGGAAGGCGTCGCCAAGCTCCACGAGCTCGTCGCCCGGCACGGTGGTGAGGACCTGGACCCTGCCGACGTGGTGGTGGGGATCGAGACGGACCGCGGCCCGTGGGTGCAGGCTCTGATCGCCGCGGGTTACCAGGTCTATGCGATCAACCCGAGGCAGGTAGCCCGGTTCAAGGAACGGTATGGAACCTCCGGCGCGAAGAGCGACAAGGGCGACGCCCACGCACTGGCGGACATGGTCCGCATCGACCGGGACCAGCTGCGGCCGGTGGCTGGTGACAGCGAGGCGGCCCAGGCCGTCAAGGTCGTCGCCCGAGCCCATCAGACCCTCATCTGGGAACGTACCCGCACCTTCCAAAGGCTCCGCAACACGCTGCGCGAGTACTTCCCGGCAGCCCTCAGTGCCTACGCGGACCTGACGCTGACCAGCACGGACGCGCTGGAACTCCTCATCAAGGCGCCCACGCCCGCAGCGGCGGCGAGGCTGACCCGCTCCCAGATCACCGCTCCGCTCACCCGGGCCCGCCGGCACAACCGGGCTCAGAAGGCGGCCACGATCCAGGATGCGCTGCGGGAACAGCACCTTGGCCTGCCCGAGCCGGTCACGGCCGCTTACGCGGCCGCGGCCGTGGCTCACGCGCGGCTTCTGATCGCCATGAACGAGCAGATAGCCGAGTTGGAAGGGCAGGTGAGGGCACATTTTCTCGCGCACCCGGACGCTGAGATCTACCTCTCGATGCCCGGCATCGGTGAGATCACCGGCGCCCGGGTGCTCGCCGAGTTCGGAGACGACCCGGCCCGCTACGCCAGCGCGAAGGCCCGCAAGAACTACGCCGGCACCAGCCCGATCACTCGGGCCTCGGGCAAGAGCCACACCGTCCAGGCCCGCTACATCCGCAACAACCGGCTTGCTGACGCTCTGCAGAGCCAGGCGTTCTCCGCGCTCAACACCTCACCCGGAGCCCGCCGCTACTACGACAAGCAACGCGCTCGCGAGGCCGGCTACAACCCGGCCCTGCGACAGGTTGGCAACCGCCTCGTCGGCATCCTCCACGGATGCCTCAAGACCCGCACCCCCTACGACGAAGCGACCGCCTGGTCACACCACGCACACCCCCATCCCGCTTGACGTCAAACGGCATGGGATGTCTGATCCCACGGGACCTCGATCGCCCACAGAAACCAGCGCAGCAAATCCATCCCGTACGAGCGTTGCGTCGTCGCAGGCCGTCCGATTGCCTGGAGGTCCCTCATGTACACCGCGACTGGCTCAACCACTTCGCCCGTCGGATCAAGCAGCCTGTAGGGCTCCCACACATCGCCGGTCTCCGTGAGTGAACCGACCCGCGGTACGACCAGCCACCTCAGGTCCCGGTCTTGCCCGTCTCTCTCGATCATGAGTCGGGACCGTAGCCACCTGCACCGCGAGCTGTCCCTTGAACTGCACAAACCCTCCCAGTAGTTCAGTCAACAGGTAGACCAGGGCCGATTGCAGAATCCGTAGGCACAGCACGAACATCTCCTGCTCGTCGCGCCGGTTCGAGGCGATCTCGCCGCCCTTGCCGTAGGCGATCACACTGTTCGCGCCGTTGGAGGACTCCATCACGTTCAGGCCCTCCTCGATCTCCCGCTGAAGGTCCCGAAGCCGCAGGTAGCGAGCCACGAAGATGGTCTTCTGAGCACGGCCGACCTCCAGCATCGCCGCGTAGGTGGGGTGGGAGGCGTTGCGGGTGAAGCGCCGCAGGATCGCCTCGGTGGACGCGGTCCGGGTCCGGATCGCGGTCGCGTACTTGATCATCTGGTCGTACTGCTGGGCGATGAGTTCCCAGCGGATCGGGCGGGTCAGCGCCGGAGTCAGCTGCGGGTAGGCGTCCGGTTCGCCGGCCACCGGCCGGTACAGCTTCACCTTGTTGATCCGCTTGATCCTCGGCAGCAGGTCGAAGTTCAGCAGCCTCGTGACGCCGAACCCGATTTCCGACTGGCCATGCGAGTCCGTGTAGTTGGCCTCCACGTCCATGGTGGTGCCGTGCCGCATCGCGCCCTCGATCATCGCGGCGACCTCGGAGGCGGTGCAGTTGATCAGCTGGGAATGGATGGCCAGGGACTTCTTCTCCACATGCCAGTAGATGAGCACCCCGCGGCCGCCGTAGCGCGAGTGCCACTCCGTGAACAGATTCTGGTCGTAGGCGCGCACGTGCGTGGAGTCGGAGGCGACCGCGGTCGAGCCCTGGCCCCACAACTCGGCGCTGCGGGCGGCGAAGGTGGCGTTCGCAATCTGGACTGCGATGGCACGGGCCGACTCCGCCGACAGGTACCGGCGCCGCACGTAGCGAAGCTCGTCCTCGGTGTGGCCGTGGCCGCCGGACGCCACGGCCTTGATCCCGGTGTTCGTCCCGTACGCGTAGATGACCAGGAGTAGGCGCTCGGCGAGAACCTCCAGGGAGAGGCTGCCGCCGCCGGAGGCGGAGGTGACCGCGTCCAGGCAGCCGGTCCGCAGCACCGCTTCCTTGAGCATGTCGACGAGCGGCACGATGCCCCACCGGCGCTGTACCTCGGCCTTGATCCTGCGCAGGTTGCGCGGCTCGGGCTGGGCCTCGGCCGCTGTGAACCGGATCGCCCCGGACTTCCGCTCGGCGATGTCCAGCCAGGACAGCTTCGGCATCTGGTCGTTGAGCAGGGTCAGTTCGGCCGTCATCTGCTCGCGCAGCTCGTCGACGAACACCGCGGCGTCCAGCGGCTTGCGCAGCTCCCGGTAGTTCTCCTCCCGCCGGGCCTCGAAGTCCTGCGGCAGGTCCTCATCCGGGTTGCGACACTTGTCGGCGCCGACCACCCAGATCTCCTTGCACTTGAGCTGATCGCGCAGAGCCTGGAAGGCGACGACCTCGTAGACCATGCGCACCACCCGGCGACGGCCCCGCTTGTCGGTGCGGTGCACGACCTCCGCCCAGTCCCCGCCCATCGCCTTGTGGACCGGCACCGTCTCGCCCAGCGGGTAGTACGTCGTGTTCCCCGCGTTCGCGTACCGGGCCACCAGCGCCAGGGCCTCGATCACCGGCCGGTGCGTGTGGTTGGAGGAACGGAACTCCAGCACGTCCAGCAGCTTGATCAGCCCGCGCCGGTAGTGGTTGGTGTACGACGCCTTCAGCGTCGTCTGCACCGTCCGTCGGTAGACCGGCCCGCGGGTCTTGAACTCGTGCACCAGCTCCCGCAGCGTCGCCTCGCCCCCGGACACCGCCGGGAACACGACCTGCCGTACGGTCCCCTCCGGGGTGTCGAGCGACGCCTCGGCGAGCTTGAAGAGGATGTTCTCCTTGCCCGACACCTTCTTGAACGCGTTGATCAGCTGCTCGGTGACCTTCTTCTCCGCCCTCGCCCCGATCCGGTGCACCGTGGAGATCAGCAGCTCCACCAGCGTGTCGGTGATCTCCCGTTCCCGCTCGTGCAGCAAGGCGGCCAGCAAGGTCACCCGTAGCGGTACCGGGTGCGTCCGCAGGTGGGAAGGCGATTCCACCGCGGCCCGCGCCCGCCATCCGGCCACGACCTTCGGCGCGACGTCGATGAACAGATCCCGTGGCAGGCCGATCGCCCGCACCGCCAGGAGCTTGTCGATCTCGGTGAGCATGGTCTCCAGGCTCACGTTGCCCGGCGTTTCCTTGACCTTCGCCAGCACCGGCGGCGCGTCCTCGCCCTTCGTACCGCCACCTGCGGGTCCGGCGTCGTCCTGGTCGGCGCCGGCCACCAGCGCCACGATCCGCTCGATGCTCTCCACGGTCAGCCGGGAAGAGATCAGGGCCGTCAGCGACTCCTCGGCCGCCCGCAAGGCGGCCCCCACGATGCGGTCGCACCGGCCCGGCGTGGGCGGCTCGATGCTCTCCGTGCGGCAGCGCGCCAGCAGTTCCACCCGGACTTGCTCGGGCCTGCGTTCCTTGTGCGCGACGTGCTCGGCCAGATACGCCGTCAGCTTCTCCGCGTCCGCGACGCTGCACTCACGAAAGCCGAGGTGCTCCCGGATCTGCGCGCGGTGGTACTCGGCCGTACGGCCCGTCCAGTCGTAGAAACCCAGCTCCGAGGCGGGTACCTGCACCTGCCGGGCGACGAACTCCACCGCCTCCCCCGCCAACTCGGCGCGGCCCCGGGGAAACCGGCCGTACTGCGTATAGAACTTCAGCAGCACGGCGAAGCCCAGTCGCGTCGCACCACGCTTGCCGGACACGAGGGCCTGCTCGTCCTTCAGCAGCGTCCAGTGCTCGACGAGTTCATCCAGGTCCAGCGGAGTACGGGCCACGATCGCTGATCGTCCTCGCAGAGCTTCACCCACCGCAGTCGAACGGCCGCGGACTCACCCACACGAGTGACGCCCTTGCAAGATCACCGCCGTTTGCGGCTGGTGACAGCATTCTTACCGGCACGTCTATTTGGGCAACGCCCTGGGTAACTGAATTGTGGTCTGCACCGGGCTCTGACTCGTGAGAGATCGGACGCGTGCGTCCTTTTCCGCCTTCGTCGATCACCAGTGCGGGGCGTAGCACCACCGGGCTGTTGAGGTGTGTCCCACAGGTAATCATGCCGTGGACTGGGCACTGTCTCACCGCTGACCGCCTTAACCTTGATCCACCGATCTTATGGCTGTGGATGACTCTTCGGAAAACAAGGAAGTGCCTTGTGACCTGCGATGATGGGAGTTCTTGAGGCTTCCAGCACGCACGATCGGCAAGGCACTTCCGAGATGCAAGTTTCCCATACTCCAGCGGCGGTCTCCGCCGCGTTCGATGACCCGAATCTGGTCGCGCATGCCGGGCTGGTTCCGGTGATGCGGCTGGCCGAACG
>NZ_JBVJWD010000078.1:0-20732 GCF_055602785.1 Streptomyces sp. NPDC037301 | reverse complement strand
CCGTGCCCGGTCCAGGACGAAGCACTGACCTGCGAAAACACCGCACCGGCGAGCAACCCGTGCGGTGTCAGTGGTACGGAGCCCGCCGGTGGAACTTGGCGCGCGCGGGTGGTCGTGCTGGGTGCGCTAGATGTGATGTCTCAGGACGTTGGTTCCACGGCGTCCTCGAACCGCAGCAGCCCTCCCCGGTAACTCGGGGAGGGCTTACTGGCGGGGTGGGGTTAGACGGCGAGGTAGAGCCAGGCGGTCCCGTTCTCGCTGCGGTGCTCCAGCAGCCCGCGGTTCTCCAGAGCGGTGACGGAGCGGGCATTGACCCCGAGAGCCCGGAAGGCGTTGAGGCCGTTTCCAACCCGCCCGCCGTTGGCGCGAATCTTGTCCAGGGCGTCCTGCATCTTCGGCGTGAGCTTCGCGGCGGGCTTCACATCGACTGGGGTGAGGACGACGCGCCGGCCGTCCTTGTAGGTGATGTCGTAATGGCCGGACTTTGCAGAGATCGTGCGAACGTGCGCCCGGACGGTTACCCGGTCCGTCATCGCGGCGCGGCCCTCATTAAGGGCCTCCTCGGCAGTCACGCGGGTGGTGGTGCCGTCCTCGGTGCGCTCGTAAACCTTGCCCATTTCCGTTTCCCCTGTTCGCCATAGGTTTTTGTTGAACGCTCGCGCCAGCCACCGTTCACCGCATCCTCGTCCGCCGGGGCCTCAACCGGCTGCGCGACCTCGACCCGCCGATCGGAGAGCAACTGCGCGAGGTAACAGCTAGACGAGGGGTGGGCCGGTTTCAGGGGGCTGGTGAGGCGGCGCGCGTCGACGGCTCGGCCCGGTTCGGGGCGGGCGGCCCTGCGCCATTCCTGTCAGTTCAGTTCCGTCGAGTCCACGACGTAGCCGGAGTTGATCCAGCGCCGCGCTGCGCAGTACCACAGCTCGACTCGGTCGGCGGACCTCGCTGCTGTCCTGTTGCCGGACTCGTCCGTACCTTCCTGGTAGCGCCATGTGTGGTCTGTGACCTTGATGCCTGTGGTTGCTGCTTTGTAGGCGGCATCTCGTGCGATATCGCGGTCGTGATGCGGGCGGCCGGTGAGTTTTCCGTTGTGGATGATGACGTAGGTCTTCATGTTCTTTCCCCTCGGTCTTGGTGCCATCCTGGCCGGCTATTGCATCCGGCGGCGCACACTGCGGTGAAGTCGGTCACAGAGGTGGGTTCGTGGACGGGCGGCCGGTCCGGTGCGAGGTCCGGCCGCCGGCCACGTCGACGAGTGGCGGCTATGTGGTGGGCCATTTCGCATCGAGAGTCACGGAGCCCTCGACGGTTTCCTGCTCAGCGATGCGTAGGGCGTCGCGGAGCGCTTCAAACCCGTTGAGGTAGGCGGCGTGTTCGATGGGTATGGGCATGTGGCTGATGATCCAGTCGGTGCCGTCGAAGACGATGGTGCTCAGGCCGCGGCCGATGCGGTGGATGGCCCATCGTTCGGGGGCATGCGGGCCGGAACGGTGACGGGAGATACGCAGGTAGCTGGCGAACTCGCCGTCGATGTAGACGGGGAGGATGAACTCGGGGGCCAGATCGAGCAGGGCGTGGTAAACGGCTTCACGCTGACGCCAGTCGCTGTTGTCGGCTGTGTCGGAGCCGAGAAGCTGGTCGAGTAGGGCGGGCACGAGGAACTCATCAGCGGGCCGGATGGGGTCGGTCACGGGGGTGTCGCTTTCAACGGTGCAGTGACGGAGCGGGCTGCCTGCCTGCCTGCCTGCCTGCCTGGTCAGCCCATCCGCTCAGGGGTGGTGATGTTGATGCCGGGGTCGGAGCCGCCGACGTCGGTGACGGTGCTGAGGGTGAGGCCCGCCCCCCGGCGGGGGCGGGGCGGGCCGTGGGTGTTGTGGAGGGTGCGCCGTTGGTGGGTCAGCTGTAGTCGATGAATGCGGTGTCGCTGAGGAACTTGCGAGCCGCTTCCTGGGCGTGGTGGGACTCGACGGCATAGATGCCGGTCTGAAGGGTCTTGCTGGTCTTGAGCCAGTTGTCCTGAGCGGTGCGGGCGGCTCGGATACGGGTAACGACGTGGCCGTCGTTGTCGGGGCTGTTTCCCACGGCGTCGAAGGTGATGGCGTCGTGGTAGATCTTGAACAGGGCTCCCGCGGACATGAATTCGTCGTGGTCCCGGGCCTCGACGCCGAGGGGGTTGTTCTTCGCGAGCGTTCCCAGGTTCTCGGTGAGCGTCGCGAAAGCGGCGTGTGCGTTCTTCGCGTAGGTACGCAGAGCGGCAATGTCAGCTCGGGTAGCAGGCACGGTAAGGCTCCTTCACGTAGGCGTGGGTGGGATGGTGCTGAGCCGGTACGGCTGTGATGGGCGGCTGTGATGGGCGACCAGACGCCGGGGCGCGGCCGCGTGGGGCCGGTAAGGGCGGTGCGGCGGTGCGCCTTGTGGTCCGGCCCGATGAACGCTACGCATTCCGCACCGTCCAGGGCCGTGCACTGACCTGCGGGAATGAGGCGTTGGCTTGGGAGTTGCTCAGCGCTGGGCGCGATGCCAGGCAACGAAGTGCACCGGGGCTGTACCGCGCAGGGTCGCGCTGATGCTGCGCCGGGTCTCTTCAAAGGTGACCTCGGCATCCGGCATGTCGTGATCGCTGAGCCACTCCTCCAGGAGGCGTAGCAGCCTCCACGAGTCCTTGGGGTGGGCCGTGGTCAGGTACAACTCGATGCCGCAGTCGTCGGGGTTGACGGTCCACTGGGCGAGGGGGCCGTGGGTGCTGTTGGAGAATGCAGTATCGAACCCGCCGAACGTGTTCAGGTAGGTGTTGGTGTTGCCTTGGGCGCGGCGGGTTCGTGCCCAGGAGGCGTGCAGTGCGTGTTCGGCTGCCTCGCGGATGAAGGGGAAAGCGGACGTAACTGGCGATTCGTAGGCTGAATCGGTCCAGGTGTCGGGGAGGTTGATGAATGTGCTGGCTGCCTGTCGCCCGCGGTCATCGTGGACCGTGACCTGGCGGCAGGGCGTGCCTTCGGCCGCGATCCTGACCGTGAACTGTGCTGTGGGCAGTGCGTCATGGTCTTTGTGGGAAGCGCCTGCGCTGTCTGTGGGCAGGAGGGGGGCACAGTCGTCGAGCAGTTTGTGGAGACCGTCCAGAAGCTGGCTGTCTTGCACCTGAGTGTTCAGGGTAGTCAGCGGACCGCAGTGACCCAGCGGTAGAACGGACTGCGGGGTGTGTTCCAGGATCCGGACTGCGTGGGCCCATCGCTTGTGGTCGTTGCGGAGAACAGCGATGACTCGGCCGGGCAGGTGGGGGTTCAGTTCCATGGCGAGTGTCAGACCGCCGCCGGCGTCGAACGAGCAATAGGGGGTGTGGAGCATGTGAGCCTCTCAAGAGGATGAAGACTGAGTGGAAGTGGTGAAAGAGCCTGGCCGGACGACCGGCCGCCGACGCCAACGCCGGGGCCAGGTTGGGGTGGGGTCCGGGGTGCAGCGGGTGCGCCCGGGACCGGCGGTCGGGTCAGGGGTGGATGGGGATCGGGGTGTAGTGGTGGCAGGCGTCCAGTTCGGCGCACGGGGTGCGGTCGCGGTTGCCGCACATGATCAGCCGGACGCGGTCGTCAGTGACGCCAGCGGCATAGTCTGCGGCAAGGTAGGCGGCGGCCATGTCGATGCCCTTGGTGCCCTTGGGCGGGCGGTCAAGTCTGGCTCTTCGATGCGGTACGGCAGGGTGGTGGTGCACATGGACGTGCTTCTTGCTGATATTCGGTGTCGGGCGGCCGGGCCGGGGGCGGGCGGCGGGGATTCCCGCCCCCGCCCGAGTCACCGGCGGCGGCCGCAGGTCAGTAGCAGGTCGGGGTGAGGTGGACCATGCATCCGTGCCGCATGTGGGCCATGGCCTTCAGGTGCTCCTCGCATTCGCGGACCGACCACGGGGAGCGGGGGGAGATGGGGAAGTAGGTGCACCGCTCGGGGTGCACCTGGGCGGCCCGGGCGTCCTCGGCGTCGACGTACAGCACGCCGTCGCTGCCGCCGTCCGCGATGCGGACTGCGACCCATCCGCGGGCACCACGCTCCAGGTGGCTGTCGATCACCCCGGCCATACAGTGGGCGGCAGCGGACACGGCGTACTCCCAGCGGGCGAGGTAGACCGCGTGTCCGTGGCTGACGGCGGTGTAGGTCAGCAGCCTCAGCGACTCCGACTCCACATCCAGGCAGGAGTTGGCCAGCTCATCCCACTGGGCTTGCCGCTTGACCGGCTGGTCGGCCTGGCGCTCGACGTGCAGCACGCACCGCTCCGGGAGCCGGTCCTCGCGGCAGTGGTCGGCGCGGCTGGTGAACCCTTCGCGGTCGTGGGCGATGACGAGGTACCGGGCGGGGCGCTTACCGAGATCCACCCGGTACGCGGTGGTGTGGCTGTTAGTGGTCGCGGTCATGACGGCGTCCCTCCAAAGGGGTCCGGGGGTGTTACGGAACGGCGCGGGATAAGCGCTGCGCGGACTGCTCGGTCGGCAGGGCACAGCCCGGTCACGAGACGGCGGCAGTGCAGCGCCGGTGCGGCGGTAAACACGGCTTCCGACTCGATGAACGCTACGGACCACGACCGGACAAGTGCAGAGCTCTGACCAGCGAGAAGGCGTCCCGAACGGGTGTAGTTGGACCGAGTGGCAGCGCCGCGCGCAGACTGACCGGGCAAGGGACCAACGCAGACGCCGTCGCCGGGGCCAGGAGGAAGGTGGGGCCCGGGGCGCAGCGGGTGCGCCCCGGGGCCGGCGGTCGGGTCAGGGGTGGATGGGGATCGGGGTGTAGTGGTGGCAGGCGTCCAGTTCGGCGCGCGGGGTGCGGTCGCGGTTGCCGCACATGATCAGCCGGACGCGGTCGTCGGTGACGCGGTACGTCTCGATGCCGCGCGGTTTGTCGAGGGCGACGATGAGGGCGCCGTCGTCGTCGCGGGCGAACGCGGGCTTGGTACCCACGGTTTCGCACGTCACGGTGATCTGCTGGGCAAGGTCCGCCTTAGCGGCGGCCAGGGTGGTGCCGTGGCCGACGAAGCGGCCCATCGTGAGGCGGTAGCCGTCACCGCGCCGGGCAGGGCGCTGGATGACGATGCCGGGCAGAGGGATGGAGACCGTCTCGACGGCGGCGGGGGCAGGGGTGGTCACGGCAAGGGGCCTTCCTGGAAAGGGAGAGGGTGCGTGGGGCGGCGGTCGTTTCCGCCCGAGGTGGGTGCTGGGCGCTGACGCCAGGGCCGGGCCGGGTGAGGTCCCGGCCAGGCCCTGGCGTGAGGTCATGCGGAGGTGAGAGCGCCGGTGACGACGCGGACGGGGAATCCGTAGGCGGTGGTGAAGGACACCTGGGGGGACAGCGGCTTGACCGCGAAGGACCAACCCCGGTCCCTCACGGTGACCGGGCCAAGTGGCGGCAGGTCGATGACGAGCCGGTCGGCGCTGGTGTAGCCACGGGGGCCATAGAAGTTCTCCAGGCCGCGTTCGTGACGCAGGGTGAGTACGGTGAAGTCGGCTTCGGTGAAGGCGTGTTCGGTCGCGCGGAGGAGGTCGGCGCCGATGCCCTTGCTGCGGTGGTCGGGGTGGACAGCGAGGGCTTGGACCGAGCTGATACGCCGCAGAAGCATCTTTTCCATGAAGGAGGGGATGCGCGGGTGGTCGAAGATCCACAGCGGCGGGCCGCAGGCGATTGCTCCCACCGGGGTGCCGTCGATGGTCTCGGCTATCAGGAAGTGGTTGTAGCCATGGGAGAGCGGTCCGCAGGGCTCGATGGCGAGCGCGGCGCGCAGGGCGGCGAACTTGCCCGGCAGCACGGATTCCGGGACGTGCAGATCGATAAGGGCTATCAGCTCGATGACGGCATCGGTGTCCGTGGCGCGGACCGTCCGGATACGCACGCCGGGCTGAGGTGCGGCAGTGATTACGGGGTGCGGTGTCTTCTTGCCTAGTTCGGTGGTGGTCGCGGTCATGGCAGGGTTCCTCCAACAGGTTTGGGGGTGTTGCGGAACGGCGCGGGATACGCGCCACGCGGACTGCTCGGCTGGCCAGGGCACAGCCCGGTCACGAGACGGCGGCAGTGCAGCGCCGGTGCGGCGGCAAACACGGCTTCCGGTTCGACGAACGCTACGGACCATGACCGGACCAGTGCAGAGCTCTGACCTGCGGAAACACGGCACGCAAGGTGTGTACAGTGGTGCGGGGCTCGGCGTCTCGGCCGTGAGACCGGCCCAGTGCCACCGCGAGCCCTGGACGTCAGGGCCGGTTGAGTCACGGAAGCGCGGCCTGGTGCAGGTCGTCAACACGGAGCCCCGGCGCGGGGTATGGACGACGTCCTCGCCGGCACAGGCCGGAAGGCCCCAGGACATACCGCCTACAGCCAGGACCTGACGAAGTCGTAGGCGTCATCCGGCGTGGCCTGACGGCCTGCCCCGGGGCGCGGCCGGATATAGGAAGTCAGGCGTCGGGATTCGGATGCTCGGAGACAGGGTTGTCCAGGAGCGCCAGAACGGTCCTGGCGAACATGTCCAGGGCGTCGGTGTCGTCCGTGGAGCCGTCTGCCCGTTTGCGGGCGATGGCAAGGGCTCGTTCGAGCTGGGCGTGGGTGAACGACTTCGCGCTGGGGAGTGCCGGGCTTCCGTGGCCGTGCGCATCCAGCACACCGGCCGTGTGCAAGACGCGCCCCCACTCCTCTCCGTTAGGCCAGTGTCCGACGTGCACAGTGCCGTCCGCGTACAGGTCAGCGGAGGCGTAGAGCAGGTCCGGCTCGTCGGCCCGTTCAATAGCGATGGTCAGGGACTCGTCGGTGCCGTCCGGCACGTCGAGGGCGGCCAGGACGCGGCGGGAATCGTCGGTGATCAGGTAGCGCATGGGGTCCTCCGAGAGGTGGTCGCGGGCCCGGGACACCGGTGACAGCGACGGACCGCATCTCGTCCTCGTCGCCGCGGCCGTCGGCCTCTCGATGACGCGCTTCAGCTCAAGGGCCGTCGATACAGTCCCGGGTGATGAACGCTACGGACCGTGCTCATTCCAGCGCAGGGCACTGACCTGCGAAGTCACCACACCGAAAGGCAACCGGCACAGTGTCAGGAAGTTCAGACAAGAATCGCCGCCGGCCTGGACGGAACCCGAGCATGGAGATATACCCCCGGCGCGAACGCCGAGGGAACTCGGGGTGTTGCGAGAGGTGTTCGTCAACGGCCCAAACGGCTCGGGCGGCCCGCGCCACGAGGGCACGGGCCGCTACAGCCAGGCGCTGGAGTGTCCGGCGCTTATGAGGTGCAGGTGCACGACGGGCAGAGGTGGGGGCGTTCCCACCCGGGCCAGTTGGCCGCATCCCGCAACTGCGGGTGGTCTTCGAGCGTGGTCTGAATGTGGTGCTCCACGTCACTCCACGTGTGAGTGGGGTCGCCGAGGCAGTGTGAGTTCAGTGCATGCCGGAGGAATCGGGCCTTATCGGTGGGAGTCGCGAACCACTCGGCGGCGAACCCATGCCGGTCGAAGTGTGCGATGTGGCCGAATAGGTGCTGGTACAGGGTGTGATAGACGGCGGCAGTGAACTGCTGCGCGTGCATGCCGTCTTCGATGAAGGATAGGACGCAGTTGCCTGCATCGGTCTTGTCCTGTGCCGAGGCCCAAGCAGTGGCTGTGCAGTAGTCGGGTTTCAGCCGAGCGAGCGTGCCGCGGGTGAGAACGTGCGGGAGTGAGGTACTTGCAGAGGGCATGGTGAAGTGTTCCTTCCAAAGCGGATGTGTGGCCGCGAGCTCGCTGATGCGAGAGCGCTCGGGGTTTTGTGGAGAGGGCGTGGGATACGCACTGTGCGAGATCGGGAGTCGCCTGGTAGGCCGGGGCGTTACTCAATTCGCGGGCGTGGCGTCCGAGCTGTGACGCGGTGAACGCTAGAGACGGTGAACGGCCCAAGGCAGCTCGTTGACCTGCGAATACACAGCGCCGGGGAGAGGCCGCCCGGCGGCGGGGTGACCGGAGACGACGCCGTTGTCGTTCGCGTTAAGGATCTTCGCGCCCGTGGGGCTAAGGAGGGTCATCAGGTGGTGTCTTCCCTCCGGCCCGGCCGAAGGGTCCGGCCGGGCGGTGATCGGGGGTCGGGGTGCCGGTCCTCCCAGGTCCAGGTGCGGCAGGCGGTGCCGCGGCCGGTGGCGTACCGCGCAGTCATCACCGCGTCCGTCTCGCACACCGAGGGGAGGGTGATGAGTTCGTGGGCGATGTGCTCGGCGAAGTCGCGGCGAACCCCGGCGCGCGGGTCGAGGCCGCGGACCGCCGCCCACGCGGCGCGGTCCACCTCCAGGCGCCAGGCGAGCGCCATGTACACCCGCCCGTCACGGACTCGGAGTTGAGTCGAGCCGTGGCCGTACGCCCACCCCTCGGCCTCGTCCAGCGCCTTGATGTCGGTGATGGAGGCGGTGATGTACCAGCACAGTTCGCGGGGCACCTCGACCACGTCGTATCCCCCGTCGTCGGCGAAGGAGTCCACACCCACGCTCCACCACGTCTCCAGGCGGGCGATCACGGCTGCCTGTACCGGTTGCACTCGCGGTCGTGACGGGGGTCGTGGCGCTCCTGGACGTAGCAGTCGCAGTGTCGAGAGACGGGTGAGGTGAGCCAGTCGGCGACGGCCGCGGCGAATGCGGCAGAGTCCTCGGCGCAGTCCACCAGGCCGCCGGTGCCGGTGATGAACACCGGGTCGCCGACCCGTTCTCCGCACTCGTCGTGCAGGAACATCGACCAGCCAGTGTGTGCGGCCGGGACGTGCCGGACCGAGCACGTGCGGTCGGCGATGGACAACCGCCCCCAGATGTCCCGGGAGAGCGGCACCGGGATGTCGTAGGTGTCGGCGAGCTGCCCGGATTTCACCGACAGCCCGTCGCCCGGGGTGATGTCGTACTCGGCGAGCGCGGCCAGCAGCACGGAGCCGGCGGTGGCGTGCGGCTCGGCCAGCCACTCGGCGACGGCCCGAGCGCACGCTTCCGCTTCCTGGGCCAGGGGGCGGCGGACGGGGGTCGCGTAGACCGTGCCGACTTGGTGGGAGTCGGGGGCGCCGTCCGGCTGCCAGATCGTGGCGAGCAGGGATGCGCGGTCCGTGTACGGCTGCTCCGGGTCGGACGTCTCCCAGCCGAGCATGACGGGCATGTGGTCGAGTGCCTGTTCCTGCGGGATCGCCGCGGAGTGCGCGAAGATCACGCGTTCGTCGTGGTCGAAGTAGGCGGAGACGCCGGCGGCGGACAGTGCGGCCAGGAGGGTGATCGCCGAGGGCGAGATGGGCGACACGATGGTGCTGGGCATGGTGGTCCTTCGGTACGTGGTGAATAGGGAGACCTGCGGGGCTCCGTGCTTCCCCGCCCGAGCGGGGCGCGGGCGGGGAAGTGCGGCGGCCGCCCGGGTCAGTACTGGGTGCGGGCGTGCTCGACGACGGCTCGGGCGGCGTGCGCGCAGGCTTCGGGGCTGGTCGAGGAGGGTGACGAAGTTGCCCATCCTCGACGTACACGGACAGGCCCCAGCGCGGGCTCTGTCCGCAGTTGTCACCAGGCGCGTCCCTCGCGGATCATCTCGAACTGCTCATAGGCCAAATCCAGGGCTTCGCGGCTCGGTCCGAGCCACTTCACGCCCTGTTCCCAGCGGCACAGCCAGTAGCACTGCCAACGGCCCTTCGGGTCGTGCCGGTTGTCGTGGCGGGTGCTGCGGCCCTCCAGGAGCCGGTAGACCCGCCCGTCAGGGGCCGTGAACGTGTCCAGAGCGCGTGTGCGCTGGTAGAAGTACCGGTCCCCCAGAACACCGACTTGGTGGTCGTGTATCCCGAACTTCTGGTTGGTGATCCACGTGCCGTCGTGCGGGGGAAGGTGTTCGGCGAGGATCTCCGGCTGAGCCCACACCCGGGAGTTCGACGACGCCGGGGTCAGTACGCCGTCCATGGTTCGGAAGTTGTAACCGATCCCGCCGTACGGCTCGTGGGTGCCGCCGAGACCGATGTTCCACACCGGCGTCAGGACGGTGCCCCGGCTGCCGTCGGGGGCCGTGACCTCACGGGCCAGACGCATCCCCTCCTTGATCTCACTGGGGCGCAGAAGCACCACGCCCACTGTCGGGTCAAACCAGGTCCAGTTGTCCATAGGGATCTCCCATGTCATCGAGCGGAGTGACAGAACGAAGAAGAGAAGAGAAGCCACGGCGAGCCGGTGACCGGTGCGGGAGAGGCGGCGCTCGATGGCGTCATCCGCCCCTCCAGCACGACCCAAAACCTACGGTCGAACACCACCCCGCAGCACAACTCTGACCAGCAGAAACACCACACGAGAGACAGACGCCGGTGCGGTCTTGGGAAAGATCAGGCAGACACAGTGCCCGGAACGCCCGCACCCACGCAGCCGACCTGGCCGGGGCAGCAGCGCGGAACTTGGAGTAGGTACCGGTCGCCAGGCAGTGCACGTACAGAAGCCGGCGCTGCCGGTGGTGATGGTGTCTACCCAACGATCGGCGTATGGGCCCGCAATGGCGGCTCCGCGCCGGAGCTCACGGGCCGTTTGGCGTGCTGGCGGTCTGTCCTGCCGGGTGCGGGAATAGGCCACGGTGTCGTGGGGCCATGCACGGGCATACACACGATCACGCCTCTGAAGAGCCGCGATTGGCGCGCCCCCGAAAGCCCCCGGCGCGAACGCCGGGGGTGGCTAAGTGCAAGAACTGTTACCTGTCGAGGTTGACGGCCATCGTCGGGATCCACTCCGTGATCGGACGGCGTTTAGCCTTGCCCTGGCGGACGGCTTCCCGGGCTTTCCTGCAGGCGCCGAGGTAGTCATCAGCCTCGACGTCCACCTCTGCCCCTGCGGTTGCCTGCAGGAAAACGCGGTACTTGGGCATGGAAATCTTCTCCTGGGTCATAAAGGGTCCATCTGCCGTCGTACGAAAAGTTCGTACTCGAACGTCGATGTTCCGAACAGAAAGGGCGCCCGGTCGGGCGGGAGGGCGTGGCTCGGGCCGGTATCCGGTGATTGCGGGAGCGACGGGGCTCGGTGGCTCGTCCTCGGTTCCCGGCGCGGCCTGAAATCTACGGTGCGAACACCGGTCAGCAGCACACCCGTGACCAGCCAAAAGACCGTCATGGAAGGAAAGTTGAAGCGCAAGAATGGGCACGACCCAGGGGGCGGAAGCGGGAGGCGGAGAGCACCCGCTCGGGGGTGGGTGGGTAGGGGTCACGGCACGAGCGGGTGGCCGGTGCCGGGCGAGAGCGGGGCTCGGAATGTCGTCCGCCCTTCCTCGCACGGCCTGCGTACGGAATGCGCCCCGCGCGGTGGGGGCGCGGCGCGTGCGTGAAGGTGGGGTCCGCTACCCCGCCACCACTCCGTCTTGGCCGTGGGAGAGAGCGAAGTAGCGGACGGTGGACAGCTCGAACGGCACGATCACGAGCAGCGATCCGAACTGGTGTGCCGCTGTCCGGACGGTGAAGCCGTCGCTAGTGGACAGTGCCCGGGTCCGGTAGGGCAGAGTGCAGGTTCCGCAGTGCGCTGGGTCGGGGGGCGGGCGCCAGTCTTCTGCCGCTTGGGCGCCTCGGTGAATTTCCAGACCCGCTGTGCATGGTCCTCTGACGGGCGCAGCAGGAGGTTGTAGCGCGGCTGGATCATGACCGGGACCATCTCCTTGGCTCTTCTACCGGTGACCGGGAGAACATGCGCGGACGCCGGGTGAATCTCCCCCGGTCGACACGCACGGACACGTTCCTGAGGCGGTACGCGTAAGCGGGGCCCCGGAGAACGACTACCAACCAGGGCCGAAACGCTTCGGTGCTGGCCGTCCGGTACCACGGCCCGGCGAAAGGGCAAGCCCGGTCAGGTCGGGGATGGGCCCCGGCCGACGTGCGCGGGGCGAGGCCGGCTCGCGTCGGGTGGTGCCATGCGCCACGCCAGACGAGTCGGCCGGGCTGACACGGACCGGCACACGAATTCGTCGGCCAGAGCCAATGGCAGCAGGACTGAACGCAGATGACCCGCACCTCGTTTGGTGTAGGTGCGGGTCGTTGAGCCGGGCGCCGGTCGTAACCGCGGGGAGCGGCTACATGGACGGTGTGAGCAGGTCTGCGGCGGGAATGATCAGGGCCACAGCGTCCCGGCCCCACACGTCACAGATGTCCCACGGGAAGCACTGGGTGATCACGACGGCCTGTTCCGGCGTGTACAGGGTGCGTGCGTAGTCGCATTCGGAGCAGTGCGCGTGCCCGGTGAACGGAGACGGGTCGGCCAGGTAGGCGTCTGGGAAGTAGTCGAGATAACTCGGGGGCCCGGGCTGGAGACACGCGAGAACCAGGTCGCCGCGGCGAATCTCGTGCGCGCGGACCAGCGCAGTGACAGCGTTCTCCGCGCTGGCGGGCAGGGACGCGAAGTCGGCCTTCTCGGGACGGTGACGGATGACGAGCGGTGTCCGGGCAGGGTCGAATTCAAAGACATGGGCAGACAAAGGGGGGCTCCTCCGGGATCGTGAATGGCCTGCGTGCGAAAGCGGCACCAGCCGCTCCCACGCTCCAACGCCCCAAAAGGCTATTGACTCGAATACCCACACAGCACTGCTTTGACCTGCGGAAATGACATGCGGAAGTCTGACTCAGAGGCAAAGCGAAGCGGGCCCGCACGACGAGCGTGCGGGCCCAGAACAACACGAGCGCGTTCCCCTGCGCGCTGTGGCGTGCAGGCCGCGGGGGCGGGCAGGTTAGGGGCGTGCCGCCCGGGAGCGGGCCCGCACCGTGTGCAGCAATACGGCGGCGTCACCCCAGAACGTGCCTCCTGTTGACGGGAGCTGGATCTCCTCGTACATGTCCGGCTCTGTCTCCGGGCATGGATAGTGGCAGACATGCAGGCTACGGTGAGCGGCGACGGGCTCGCTCGCACCCTCGTGCGGGCCGTCGCTGACCCAGATCGCCGAACCGTCCGGCAAGAACACCTCAACGTAGTCGGCTGCCGCCGAGCCGTCCCACTGAGAGTCCAGGCCCCACGATTCAAAGGCTCGCATCAGCACACTGCCGAGCGCACCGTCCGGGCCGCTGCCCAGGTCCGTGCCTCGCTCGTACTCCGCCGTGTAGAGAGCGACCGCCTCGGTTGCCCACGCCGTGTCCAGCTCGAACGTCAGTCCGCAATCCGCCGAGTTGTAGACAGATTCGCCTTCATGTGATGCCGACCAGTGCGCATGCTTGTCGGTCGGGTGGTACACCCGGCCTTCTTTACCGTCGGTGTCAGTTCCCGAAAGAACGAACTGCGTGCCGTCCGTGAGCACGATGTCGAAGTAGTCGCAGCCGCTCCCGAAATCGCCAGTGACCTGTCCCCCGAAGTCGATACCTCGAACGGTCAGCGTGCTCCACATCGCACTCGACGCGGGCTGCTTCTCGTTGCCGACGGAGTCGGCTGTGCCTGGCGCGCTGTTGTTGGCTTCCTGGGTGATACGCGGGGCTCGGGGGTTGGTAGCCATCAGATCGGACTCCTTCGCGAAGAACGTGGGCGCAGCACACCGCCCGTTTCGCGATGGGCGGCCTGTGCGGAGGGATTGGGTCGGAGGACCGAGAGCGGCATTCCTGTCCGCTCTCGCTCAGTGCGTCCTGAAAGCTACGGGCAGGAACACGCACTGGGCAGGACGCTGACCAGCCACTACACGGACGAACGCCAGGCCCAGGACGGGTATGTGGTGGTGCGTGGGTGAAGGAAGAGGGCGGAGCGGAACGGGGTTGGTCCCACCCACTCCGCCCGACGTCTGGCAACGACGGCTCGCTGCCCACGTCCTAGAGCTTCCTACCCCCGCACTGGCGAGCGGGGCGGGACGGCCTGTCAGGGACGCTGGGAGTGCTGGGCTCGTGCCTGCTCGTCTCGTACGGCCATCGGCAGGATGGCGGCAGCGTTGGACTGGTGGGGTTCCAGGCCCTTCGCGTACGTCCCGGCCGCGGTAATCCACCCGTAGAGCGCGGAGTGGCTGCGGCCGATCTGAAAGGTGTAGCCGAGGAATCCTCCGTCGTCGTCGCGGTAGGGCTCAAAGTGGTGGGCATTGGGCCACAGGCCCTGCAGGGTTCGCTTGGCATCATCAATGGTCAGCGGAACGTCGGCCGGTGTCGCGGTCTTGTCGGCTGGGCCCGCCTCGGCGTTCTCGGCGGCAAGGCCGGCGGCCCTTGCCTCATGGTCGTGCAGGAGAACGCGCTCGGCTTTTGTCCGATACTCGTGTGTGCCAGATCCGTCCGTGCGGCCATCAACGGCGACCCAGCCGAACCGGGCGTTTGAGCCGCATCCGGTACGGAACGTCCAGCCGATTGGTGTGCGGCCACCACGTGGGAGGACCGTGTTGAACTGGTGGGCATCGTCGTGGACGCGACGCGCGGCCTTCTTCGCGGCCCCCTCTGCTGCGATCGCTGCGCGCAGCTCGTTGGCCTCGGCCGAGTCGGCGGGCTGAGTCTGCTCGACCCTGCCCCGGAAGAGGTTCAGGCCTGCTATGTACTCCAGGTCGCCGAGGAGCTTCCAGCCGAGCGCGGTCAGTGTGGTAGCGATGTCCCGGTTCACCTGGTGGGGCAGAGCGATATACATGATGGCATCGGCCTGGCCTGCCCGGTGAACCGTGATGCGATCCTCGTGGTAGTCGGGGCAGGCAAGGCGCGTCTCGTACTCAGCGAAGTAGCGGTCCGGTTCCGGGGTGGTGCGTGCTTCAGTCTTCGGCTCTGCGGCTGGGACCTCGGTAAGCGGCTGGGAGAACGAGTATTGCCCCAGCCCGGGCCCATTGGGGACCGTCTCTCGCGCCTGCGCCCGCGCTTCGTCGAGGTTGTCGTGCGTGCCGACCAGTGTTGACGCCAGGCGGCATGCGCAGTTGACGTGAAGAAGTGCGCGCAGTTCGGTGGCGCTAGCCCCGCTGCGGCGGTAGGCGCGGACCGCAACGCGAACAACGTTGGTCGGGCGGGGACTCTTTTCTTCTGCGGGGTGGGAGGGTGTGGCGTTCATCAAGGGATCTCCTGTCTCCATGGATGCGGTCGATCGGTAGGGCCTCTGCGGCACTGGACGAGGAACAGCCCCGCACAGGCGCTTTACTGGTCAAGTCGCCCTGACGCTAGCCCGTTGAGGCTCGTAGAACAGGTCTTCTGACCAGCAGAAACGCAGTCGGGGATGCATTTGCCGTACGGGACTGTGCGACATGCCCGGTCACCGGGTCGAGTGGGCTATCGCCCAGGCGGCAGCGCGGATCCCGCGCCCCTGCGTGGGCTTGCCGCCAGGCGATAGCCGGGCCCGATGGTTACGGGCCGCGGGGTGGCGGGGCGTTACCGGCGCGCCGCTCGATGGTGAGCCCTCACCGTGTGCAGGAGGGCAGCTGCGTCACCCCAGAACGTGCCTCCGGTTGAGGGAAGCTGGATCTCCTCGTACATGTCCGGCTCAGTCTCCGGGCGCGGGTAGTGGCAGACATGCAACCTGCGGTGCGCGGTGACCGGTTCGCTTGCAGTCTCGTGCTCGCCGTCACTGATCCAGATCTCCGACCCGTCCGGCAGAAACACCTGAATGTACGTCGCTGCCGCCCATGCGTCCCACCGCGCGTCCAGCCCGCACGCCTCAAAGGCCCGCTCCAACACACTGCCCAGCGCCCCGTCCGGGTGGCTGGCCAGATCCGTTCCGCGCTCGTACTCCGCCGTGTACAGAGCGACCGCCTCAGCCGCACACGCAGAATCCAGCTCATCCGGCAGGCAGTTCCTGGCCGAGTTGTAGACGATGGTCATTCCGGCGCGGGCCACCCAGTGCAGAGGAGCGCTGTGGCGGTGTGCTTCCTTCTGGTCGGCTGGGTGAGGGATTGTTGCGATGGTGAGCTCTGCGCCGTCCGGCAGCGCTACGCGCAGGCCGTCACCACCAGGGTGGGCCGTCACGTTCCGTGCGGTGAGGGCAACTTGCATGCTCTTGATGGTTGCAATCCGCCCGTTCTGTCGAGTCGTGGCCATGTCGTAGTTCCTCTCGTGAGTGCGTGGGCATGCCTGGAGGCTGTTGCTCGCCCGTATCCCCGTTGGCACAACCTGGAAGCTACGCTGATACCTCGCTCCGGAATGGGTCGCTGACCAGGCAAGACGTGGACCTACGAGTGTGCGGGCGGGCAGTTCCCCGACGTCGCTGGCTGGCACGTGCGAGGGGTGCAGTGGCCAGCGGAAGTATCGGAGAACTGGCTGGACACGACTGGATGCGTCCCGCCCAGCCTGCCTGACATCCGGTCACTGCTCGGGGTGTACGAGCGGCGCGGACCGCGGGCGCCGCGTACGCGGCGCGTGGCCGGCTGGCGGAAGCCGCGGTCCGTCAGTCTTCGCTGTCCTCGACGGCACAGTTGTGGTGGCCGTCCTCGTATTCGAACTCGCGGGTCGAGTCGACTGGTTCCCCGATCCAGCTGTTGGGGGTTCCGGGGGAAGTGGGGGTGGCGGCGTCCTCGGGATTGCCGGTCAGCCACTTATAGACGTCGCCCGCAAGCTCGCTGAGCTGGCCGTCCTGCGACTCAACAAAGAACTCGGAGTTTCCCCCGACGCCATAGGCGTCGTAGTAGTCCCATACGCATAGCAGTCGCGTGTTTGATGCTTCCTGGATCCGACCGAAGATCCGGTTTACGTCGTCGGAGTCGTAGCCGTTGACCATCGATCCGCGCAGATCGTCGCAGCCTGCCCAGTCGGTGGTGCTCTCCGATGCGGAGGGATCTCCATTCTCGACATGCCGTGTGATGCGGGTGGAGCAGTCCTTCCTGTGGAGTACGAGGACGCTGTCCGTGCAGGACGCGCGGGCGCCGCGCCGCAGCTCGGCCGCGACAATCTCCACCGTCACTCCGCAGGCGAACACCGCCTTGTCGGTCTTGCCTCCATCTCCGGGCCGGGCCGTAAAGGATGTGGCGTGCATAGGGTCGATAGGGAAGTTAAGTCCGCGAGTGGTGGCCTCAGCGGCCTTCGCGCTCGCCGCCCAGAATCCATTCGCATACGTGTCGGCAGAGGTGTGCAGGGCGTGCAGCTCGCCGCGCTCGACGGTGATGGCGACGGGCCAGACAACGACCAGGAACCCGACAACGCGTTCCGGCTCGATCACCAGAACGTCACCGTCACGGATGTCGTCACGGCACTGGGTGGCGTCGTACGCCTCGCGGGTGCTGGCGAAGAGGTGGATGGCCGGGGCGGCAGCCTGCTCGTCATCGGTCTGCTCGACCGTGTCGGCGAGCCCGGCGGCGGTTGCGGCGACCGGAGAAGCAGCCGCAAGGCTGAGGGCGTAGGCCCGCTCCTCTCCCGCTTTGGTGCACCGGGCGCAGAACACGCCAAGCTCCGCGGCCTCCTCGACGGTGATCTCGCGAGCCGGTCCCCGACCGCACAATGCCGTGCTTTGGCCAGCGTCGGCGTAATGGGGACAGCGACCGTGCCCCACACGAGCGGGCCTCACCTCAGCGCGCTCATGCAACGGCGGGGCGGCAGGGGGCTTTCCGTCGGCGCCCAACGGCCTCAGGCTGCACACGGACCCATCGTCCTTGCGCATCACCACCTCGCCGTATTCGATGCCCGCCGACGCCCCCAGGCACAGTGCGCGCACGACGAGCATCACCGCGAACGCGCGGGGCCACGGCCCCTCTTCGCTGCGCAGTCCGTACCCGTTGGTGTATGTCTCGGTGAACTCTTCGACGTCCTCGGGCACCAGGTGCTCGGCCTCGGCCCGCATGTCCTGCCGTGTGCGGCCGCCGGGCGGCGGAGGAATCATCTCCGCCGCCACGGCCGCGCTGATCGCGTCGCTCACTCTCCTGTACCTGCGTCATGCCGCTCGGGGGCGGCATCGTCAAGTTCGACCGGGACGAGTTGCGTTCGCTCTATGTCATAGTCGAATGGGTGCACCTCGGGCATATCCGGGTCGTTGTGCAGGCTCACGAACACGCAGTGGCCAGCCACCCGATCGGACGTGACCGGAAGTCCGGAAATGAACCGGGTGTGCGACCTCTCGGCTGCACCGGTCAACCGCTCACCGCACTCATCCACCTTGTAGAACGTGGTCTTCCACTCCTGCCGCAGCCCGGCCTTCGTGTCGTCGACCCGCGTGTCGTGCAGTGCTCGTGCCGTCTCTTGCGTCACCGTGACTCTCCTCTCCTGCTGAACCTCGTCGCCCGTGTGTCGCGTCAGGCTCACCAGGGCGTTCGGTGTGCTCCGTGTTTGCCTCGCCCTATGGGGCCGGACTGGGTGAACGTTAGGTGCGGGACGCACCCCCGACTGAGGCTGTGACCTGCGAAAACGTGGGACGGCGGGTGCGACGGTTTGCGAGGTTGACGGCCAGGGCATGCCGGGGCTCGGGGGCGGCCTCAGCCTGAACACGTCGGGCCGCGCAGACGGGTGCGGAGCCGTTGCTTGCTCAGTGCCACACCCAATCCGCTACCGGCGTTGTCGTAATTCGCGCCCTTGGCCCGGGGCGCCCATCGGTACGCCCCGGGATGGGTGCCGGATTACAGCAGCGGCTGCGCGCGCAACTGGTCAGCGGGGTAGTCCGTGTCACCAGGGAAGACGCCGTGTTTGTCCGGTACGAGGATCTGCCACACCTCAGGGTCGGCCGGGGTGGCGAGCGTGCGCATGCCGTTGATGAACCAGTGGCAGTTGTGCGCGCGGTGCAGACGGACCGGGTACCGGCCCGCTATCTGGGGGAAAATCAGGCCGTTGGAGGGGCTGATGTGTTGGGCGGCAAGGTATTCGACGGTGCGCTGGACTATCGACGCGGCGAGGTCTGCGGGGAGCCCCACGTTGACCAGTTCGTATCCGTCATGGGCTGTGTGGATTCGGAGGCCGATGGTGTAGGTGAATGCCGGGGTGCCCGTCGTGGGATCGGGCTCCACTGTCAGCGTGGCGTATCCGAACTCTTTGATCAAGTCGCGGACTCGGGCGACAAGGTCGTAGTACTGCCTGCGGGCAGAATACGGCTGATGCATGAGGGATTCCCATCTGTTCTGTGGGTTGCGGACCCGCCTTACCCGTTGCTTCGGTCGTGTCCGTGCGGCTTCGACGGCATGGTCGGCGCGTTGCAGTGGTGCGGTCCGGCCGTTGGTGGGCGGCGGAGAGGACAGTACGGGTGTGCGCGCATGTGGGGTGTGCCCGTGACCAGCCAGAATGCGGTCTCGCGCGCGATAAGCGCGTCATACTCATCAGCTGCTGCGGGCGTGTGGCGGGTTCGGCCGTTGGGAACCGGATCGGACTCTGCGGCTGCGCGCGAGGTGGCCTTGTGCTCACCCCCACTACGTTGGCTGGCGTCGCCGTGTGCGGGGTAGAGCGTCGGGCCAGATACCGAGTCGCAATCGGCTGCCTTTTCGTGGCGGTCAGGCTCCGGAGGCTGTCGTGTCTGTGAGCGCCTTGTCTATGTCCTTCGCTGACATGACAGCCTGGGCTCGGCGGTCGCGGATCAGCTCATTCATAGCGCGCGAATGGGAGGAGGTTATAGGTCCGGGTATGGCGAGCAGCGGGCGGCCTGCGGCTTCCGCGCACGTCGCGCGGTTGCTGAGCATGCAGTCCTCGACCAGAACCGTGGCCAGGCTCAAGGTTGAGATCAGTCGCTGGCGCTGTGCCACCCGGGTCAGGCTCGTCTCGATGCCCGGCTCGTACAGGCTGACGACCAGTCCACCGCCGGTTACCACGTCACGGGCGAGCTGCTGGAACCCCCGCGGTCCGGCGAAGAAGCCGCTGGCGCTCACTGCGACGGGAACGCCCGTGCCCTCTCCGCGTGTCAGGACTCCTTGCAGCGCGGCACTGTTGATACCGAACCCGATCGCGGATATCACCGTGTACTTCAATTCGGCGAGTCCGGCGGCGAGGTCTTCGGCAGTGTGCGTCCCGTAGTGGCTGGCGGCGTTCGTCCCGGTGACGGCGACGGCCTGAGAGGTTACGTCGGCCAGTGACGGTGTGCCGTGTACCCATAGCCCGAGTGGCTCTGTTGAGCCGAAGCCGCCCAGGACGTGCGGCCATTCCCCGTCACCGGGAACGACGAATCGAGCCCCTTGCATCTCGGCACGTTCAAGTGCGAGGTCTCCGCGGTGGGTGACCGTGGATTCGTAAGCGCGCTGTGCGAATCCTCCGCGGCTGGCGCTCTCCCTCATCGTCTCAACAACTTCGACGGCGGTCATGTTCTCCAGTAGGCCGGCCGTGGCTTCTGTCCCGAATCCGTGGATGAGGCTGATGCGGGCCGCGCGTTCGGCTCGGGAAATGGACGGGGTGCTACTCATGGCGGGATTCCTTACTTCGTAAGTGATGGGGTGGTGGGTCGCCCGGACTGGCTGTGGCTTGCATCTCTACGGGGGGAAGGACGGGGTGGAGCCACCATGGCGACGGCTTGGCCGAGGCACCGCCCCTGTGCGGGCGGCTGACTGGAAGACAGGTTGCTGCGCTTCCCGGCCTGAAGAACGAAATGGAGGTGGCGTGCTCGGAGTCCAGCCTGTGACCAGCGAAATCGCGATCGAGGTTTGCATGAGACACGCGGAACGGCGTCTGGACGCACGAGGTTGTGTCCTGGCCCTGATGCCAGGACACAACCGGGTTGACGGGGTTCTGCCAGACTTGACGCCAATCAGGGGCCTGGCCGTGCTCGTTGTTGACGTCCAGGACCTTGAGGATGTCGTCTTCGTGGGTTGCGTCGACGATGAGGTGAAGGGAACTGGTGGGCATGGTTGCCGCTCTGCGGTGACCATGGCTGGGGCGGGGGGGGGGGGGGGGGGGGGGGGGGGGGGGGGGGGGGGGGGGGGGGGGGGGGGGGGGGGGGGGGGGGGGGGGGGGGGGGGGGGGGGGGGGGG
>NZ_JBVJWD010000077.1:0-20866 GCF_055602785.1 Streptomyces sp. NPDC037301 | reverse complement strand
GGTTTCGTGGGGCAGCTTACCGGTCCCCCCCCCCCCACCCCCCACCCCCCCCCCCCCCCCCCTCCCCCCCCCCCCCCCCCCCCCCCCCCCCCCCCCGGGCCCAGCTCCACCCACGGATCCCCGGCGCCCTCCACCTCCAGCACCCACACCTCGTTGACGCCCTCCCGCAGCACCGGACCCGGCACGTACAGCGTCCGCTGCGGACCCGCCGACCAGTACCGTCCCAGACAGAAACCGTTCACCCACACGAACCCGCGCGTCCAGCCCGGCAGTTCGAGCCCCGCATGATCCGAAGGACCCGCGAGTCCCGACTCCGCCGACTCGAAAGAACCCCGGTACAGCCCGGCACGGCCCCTCTCGGCGACTCCACCGAAAGGCACCGCGTCCACCGCACCCGGCTCCTCGAAAGCGGCCAGCCGCAGCCCCCGCGCCCGCACCCCGTGCAGATACTGCCGCTCGTGCCGGACGCCGCCCGTGATGCCCTTCGGCTCACCCAGCCGCGGCCCGTAATTGACCCGGCCCAGCGACTCCACCCACAGCTCGACCTCCGCGGGCCCGGCCACCGGCTCGTCGAGGGTGGCGTTCTCGCCGCTCAGCACACCTTGCCGGACGCCGTTCACGTACACCACCGCACGGTCCCGGAGCCCGGACACACCCAGCGCGTACGGGCGTCGCAAACCCGGAACGGTGACCTCGTACCGCACCAGGCCCCGGTCCACGCCCAGCTCCTCGAACGTCGGCGGAACACCGGACTCCGCCCGTTCCGGGTCGCCCAGCACCTCCAGGGCCACCGACAGGGGCGCCCACTCGGTCAGCTCCGCCCGCACCGGCGCCGGGGGCCCGACCGGCTCCGGCGGCAGCTCCGGAAGCGGACCGTCCGCAAACTCCGCCAGGACCTTCCGGAACAGCCAGAACTTCTCCGTCGGCCGCCCGTACTCGTCGATCGGCGCATCGTAGTCGTATGACGTCACCGTCGGCTGAAGATCCTGGTCCTGCACCGGACCCGAGCGGTTCGCCCCCGCCCAGCCCGCAAAATTCGTCCCCCCGTGCGCCATGTAGACATTCACCGACGCCCCGCACTCCAGAATCTCCCGCAGGGCCTCCGCCGCCTCCGCCGGATCCCGTACCGCCGGCGCGGCGCCCCAGTGCTCGAACCACCCGCACCAGAACTCCATACACATCAGCGGCCCCTTCGGCTGATGGCGGCGCAGCACCTCGAAGGCCTCCCGCGCACCCGACCCGAAGTTCACCGTGGCGAGGAGCCCCGGCACGGAGCCACCGGTGAGCATGTGGTCCTCCGGCCCGTCGGAGGTGAACAGCGGCACGGTCACCCCGCGCTCCCGCAGCATCCCGGCCACCCGCTGCAGATAGACCCGATCGGTGCCGTAGCTCCCGTACTCGTTCTCCGCCTGAACCATGATCACCGGGCCGCCGCGTCCGATCTGCCGCTGCACCACCTGCGGCAGCAGCGCCGTGAACCACCGCTCCACGGCGCCCAGATACTCCTCGTCACGGGTCCGCACCCGTCGCCCGAACCGCCCCGTCACCCAGACCGGCAGACCACCGTTCTCCCACTCGGCACAGATGTACGGTCCCGGGCGGACGATCGCCCACAGCCCGGCCCGCTGCGCCGCGTCCAGGAACCTGCCCAGCGCCGCCACGTCCCGGAAGCGACCGGGCTGCGGCTCATGGAGATTCCACGGCACATATGTCTCGACACAGTTGAGGCCCATGGCGCGCAGCATCGACAGCCGGTGGTCCCACTGCGCCTCATGGACCCGGAAATAGTGCAGGGCCCCCGACAGCAGCCGTACGGGCTTCCCGTCGAGCCGGAAGTGGTCGTCCCCCACGGTGAAGTCAGCCATCGTGCTCGTACTCTCCTGTGCGTGCGGTCCCCCGGGGCCGCGCCGCCCAGGGGTCGCACGACGGCACGCACCACGGAGCGGGCGAACCCGGGAGGAATGTTGCAACCAACCTTTGCCCCCTGGCGTGCGGCCGGTCCATGGACAAAGATCACTGCTGTTTGGACACAATTGTTCGGACGCGAAATGTTCGGACCAATGCAAAGAAAAGGGGGAGGAAGGAAGGCCGATGTACCACACCTGGATGCGCTTCTTCACTCCCAGCCCGCTCCACCACCGGCTGGGCCTCGTCTGCCTGGGCGTGGGGCTGCAGCACGGCGCCCTGCCGACGGTCGGCCCGCGCACCCTGGACCACCATGTGGCCGTCGTCATCAACTCCGGCAGCGGCTGGTTCATCGGAGCCGACGGCCGCCGGGTGCCCGTCATCGCCCCCAGCCTGATCTGGCTGACACCCGGAACCCCGCACCACTACGGAGCCGATCCCGGCACCGGCTGGGACGAGAGCTTCGTCGACTTCACCGGCCCCGCCACCGCCACGTACACCGAGCTCGGCTACATCGAGCCGGACCGCCCGCTCGTGCCGCTCGCCGACACGGCGGGCCCCCGCGCCGCGGTGGGGCGGATGGTGCGCGCGGCACGGCGCGGCAATCCGTTGCTGGAGGTCGAGACGGGCGCCGCCGTGCATGAACTCCTCGTCGCCCTGCGCCGGGCCCGCGCCGATGTCAGCCCCGACGGCGACCCGGTCCTGCAGGCCCTCGCCCGCGACGCCTTCCAGCCGCTCTCCGTCGCCGAGCACGCGGCCCGGCACGGAATGACACCCGCCGAACTGCGCACGGCGGTACGGCGGGGCGCGGGCTGCAGCCCGAAGGACTACCTCCTCGGCATCCGGCTCGGCCGTGCCAAGGAGCTCCTCGCCGCCACCGACCTGCCGGTCGCCGCGGTCGCCCGACGCGTCGGCTACGACGACCCGGCGTACTTCTCCCGCCTCTTCGCCCGCCGGGTCGGCACCGCCCCGGTCCGGTTCCGCGATCAGCAGGGCCGCAGCGTCCCGGGCGGCTGGAGCGACCAGGTCCCGGACCCGGAACACCCACCGACGATCACCGCCCTGGGCCCGGCCGTCTAAGCTCGCTGACCATGACCACGAGGGACATCGACGAGTCCGTGAGCGCGGAACTGAACCGGCTGCGCGAGAGCATCGACAACATTGACGCCGCTGTTGTCCATATGCTCGCCGAGCGCTTCAAGTGCACCCAGCAGGTCGGCCACCTCAAGGCCGCCCACCAGCTCCCCCCGGCCGATCCGGCCCGTGAGAGCCGGCAGATCGCCCGGCTGAGGCAGCTGGCGGAGAGCGCGCATCTGGATCCGGCCTTCGCGGAGAAGCTGCTGAACTTCATCGTGGCGGAGGTCATCCGCCACCATGAACGGATCGCGGAGGAGTCGGCGACGAAGGGGGAGACCGGCGCCGGGTCGTGAACGGGGCCGGGGGTTGATCCCTGCGGGCCGACAACCGAGGCTGTGACCACCGGGGGCGCTCCCGGTGGTCGGGGGGACGCGCGCATGAGTCTGCTTGCGCAGGGTGTCGCCGCAGCGACCGGACGGGAACTGCCGCCCGCCTGGGTGAGGGCCTCCCGCTGCCTCCGCCTGATCTGCGTCGGCGTGTTCGTCGCGGCGGACTTCCGGGGCATTCCGCACGCAGTCCCAGCAGTACCCATCGGGAGCGACCGTTCCGCCGCACAGGACACAGCCCGCAATCCCACTCATCAGCCGTGACTCCTGCCAGATCTGTCAAGGGGGCTACGGGCAAAGCCGCTTCACGTCATCGCCTCCATGGCGTCGGCCGCGATGACCCGCGGATATCCTGCCGATCCCTTCGGCGACGACGTCGACGATGCCTTCCCGGCGGCAGGCGTCGCCGCAGCCTGACATGCGAGAGCGCACGTCCCTCGACCCTTCCCAAGGACGCCAGGCCGTGTCTGACAATGATCACGTCGCCGCTCGTCATTGCCGAGGTGAAGGCGTACTCGACATGGAAAGGTCTTGCACGTGATCAATCAACAGGGCAGTCCACGCCGTGAGTTCGTACTCGCAGACGGATTGACTCCCGCAGGCATCGAGCGTGTGTACCGTGAGGCGCTCCGTGTCCTGCGCTCCGACATCGACACAGCCCACCTCGACGCCTACAGCGACGAAGCCTGGCCGCCTGCCGTACTGAACTCCTGTGAACGCGCGCTGTCCCTCGCCCGTGAGGAGGTCGCAAGCGGCGCTCGCTCCGAGCGGGACGACCTCGGGATGGGCATCGGCATCGACGTGCGCGACGACAAACAGTTCGAAGTGCTCGCGAACCTTGCTCCCTACACGATCAACGCTGAAGGCTGGCAAGGCGACTGCTTGATCTTCAGCGCGAACGACACGGGAACCTCTCTGTGCATTGCCGTCACCCAGGAGCAGGAGGCAGCACTCCTTTCCCGTCTGGACGCGCTGGGGGTCTCGTCGACGGCCCTCGCTCCCCTCCCACCCCGAAGGCGACGCTGGGGTGCCCTCGTGGCTCGGACGCGCGGAGCCGAAGAATGAGCGAGGTGAGGTGCAGTCCAACCTGTCATGGCGTCTGCCGACGCCTGCACCGCCGCCACGAACGCGAGGCCGAGCACTTCCTCGCGCCCGTCGCCATATCCGCGCCCCTCAATGTCCAGCGCCGCGTCACTCAGCGGAGTGATCGTGCGGCAGTGACGTCGGCCCATTCCCGAAGTTGCGACTCAGCAGGGCGGTGAAAAGCCTCAGCCACCCCTGTGGGGCTGATTGTCCCTGTCGATCAGGAAACGCACTGTCTGTGGTGGATCACACGGCGGCTGACCTACCTGACGGAGTTGCCAGTAGCGGGCCACTCTCCGCTCCAGATCGGCCAGGTCAACTCCGTCAGTTCTGGTCAGAACGACCGGTCCTTTCCACGCTTTAGGGGCGGAGAGCGCCAGCACTCGACCGTCAGGGGTGTAGGCCGCCGTGTACTCGCCCTCCGCCACATCAATCGCCTCCAGGTAGTTCGTGGCGTGCGCGAAGGACTCGAAGACGTTCAGGTCTTCGTCTCGGTCAAAGACGAGCACGGCGTCGGGAGGAAGATCCATGCGATCACTGTGACAGCCACTTCCGTCGTGCCTCCACCGAAATGGGCGGCACCGCAGTCACGATCACGCGGCTTGGAGGCGATCCACGGGCATGGTCCTTGATTGACGGCTCGACTGCCTGAGGTGTCTCCCCGACCCGCATGTCGTGGCGCCCGACGGCGAGTACCGGAGGTTCCGCGGCGACCGGGAGCGACAGGGCGAGCGCCCCTCACGGCGAGATCTCCTCCAGTGGGCGGTCCGCCGTCTCCTCCGCGAACGTGCCCGCCACCACCGCGCCCACCAGTGCCACCGCCCCCAGCATCACGAACACCGGCGCGACGCCGTCCCCGGCCGCGTACACCATGCCGACAAGGATCGGGCCCAGGATCACGCCCAGGCGGTTGACCGCGCCGCCCACGCTGCAGCCCAGGGCGCGCATCCTCGTCGGGTACAGCTCCGGTGTGTACAGGTAGAGGCAGATGTTGGCGCCGAAGAAGCCGACCGCCGACAGTGAGGTCCAGATCAGGACCTGGGTGGGCGTGTGGGCGCCCAGTGCGGAGAGGGTGAGCAGAAGTGCCGCCGCGCCGCCCAGGAAGATCGCGATGATCTTGCGGCGGCCCAGGGCGTCCACCGTCAGGGCGACCACGAAGCAGCCGAGCAGGCCCGCGACCGAGGTGACGGTGGAGTACAGCAGGGCGTCGGAGAGGGTGAGGCCGTACTCGTCCTTGTAGATGCTGGGCAGCCACGACGTGATGCCGTAATTCACGAAGTAACCGGTGAACCAGATCGCGCCGACGACGACCGTGCGGCGGCGGTAGCGGCCGGTGAACAGGCCGCGCATGCCTGAAGGGGCGGGATTCGTCGACGCCGAGGGGGCCGGCACGGTCGCAGGGGCGCCCAGGGGCGGCAACGGTTCGCCCGTCGCCGCCGATACCTTCGCCTCGATTCCGGCCATCACCGTCTCGGCCTCCGCCAGCCGGCCCCGGTCCGCCAGCCATCGCGGTGACTCGGGGACCTTGCGCTGGACGAGGAAGGCGAGCAGCCCGGGCACGGCGGCGATCGCGAACATCACGCGCCAGCCGGCCGCCGGAACCACCCAGGCCGCGGCCAGGGCGCCGATCGTCAGGCCGGCCGGGAAGACCAGTTCGTACAGCAGGACGAAGCGGCCACGCTTGAAGCTCCGGGTGATCTCGCTGATGAATGCCGCAGCCACCGGCACCTCGCCGCCGATCGCCAGACCCTGCACGAAGCGCAGTGCCAGGAACGGGGTCGGTGAGGTGCACGCGGTGAGGGCCAGGCTGACCGCACCCGAGGCGGCCACGCAGTACGCGATCACCCTGACCCGGCCGAACCGGTCGGCCAGACGGCCCGACAACAGGGCGCCGATGAGCATGCCGACCGAGCCGACCGTGAGCACCGCCGTCGCGTCACCGGTGGTGAGGTGCCACTCCCGGCGGAGCTCCGGCAGGGCGTACGCGATCAGCAACTGGTCGAAGGCCTCGAAGAAGGTGACCACGCCGACGATGAGCCGGACGGTGACATGCCAGCGGGAGAGCGGCAGCCGTTCGAAGCGGGCGGCGATGGACGCGCGGGTGGCCCGGGCCCGTGCGGCGTCGGGCGAGGCGTTCTGCGAGATGTCGGTGCTCATCCGGGGTTCCTCCTGCTCCGTGTGGGGGTGGAGCCGTTGGGGAGCCAGGCGTAGAAGAGTTCAGTGGGGTACGGGGGGTGAGCCGAGCGTACGGGTGTGGGCGGCCGTGCGGGGCTCGTGAGCTTGTGAACTCGCCCACTGGTCTCCGTCGCCGTTCTCCGGCCACTGTTCTCTGTAAGTGCCTAGTTTCTTAGCGCTTAAGTTTTACCGGCTCGCCGGTGGTCGCCGTCAAGACCCTCCAGGGCAAAGGAGATTTTGCCTTGGGGTCTTGCGGTCGATTACTTAAGCGCTTAGATTTTTAGTGCTGAGGTAATCGATTCGATAGCAGGAGGCCAACTGATGCTTGCCGACGAGGTGTTGGACGAGGCGTTGGTCGCGGGAAAGTGGCGACAGGGCCGCGGTGCCCTCATCGAGACCGTCGACCCGGCCACCGGCCAGGTCATCGCCACCGTGCACGCCGCATCCCTCGCCGATGTCGAGGAGGCCGCCACCGCCGCCGCGCACGCCGCCCAGGACCCCGCCTGGCGCGAGCTGCCCGCCCACCTCCGAGCCAGGCTGCTCCACCGCATCGCCGACCTCGTCGAACAGGACGCCGACCGGCTCTGCGCACTCCAGACCGCCGACACCGGCAAGTGCCGCACCGAGACCCGCGCCCTCGTGCTCAGCGCGGCCGGCACCTTCCGCTACACCGCCGCCGCGCTGGAGACCGCCGAGGACGCGATCACCCCGTCCCGCGGCCCGTACGTCACGATGAGCGTCCATGAGCCGATCGGCGTCGTCGGCGCGATCACCCCCTGGAACTCGCCCATCGCCAGCGACGCCCAGAAGCTCGCCCCCGCACTCGCCGCGGGTAATGCCGTGCTCCTCAAACCCGCCGAATGGACCCCGCTCGTAGCCCTCGCCCTGGGCCGCCTCGTCCACCGGGCCCTGACCGAAGCCGGTCTGCCGGCCGCACTGCTCTCCGTGCTGCCGGGCCGCGGCAGCGTCATCGGCGACGCGATCGTCCGCCACCCGGCCGTCGGGAAGATCACCTTCACCGGAGGCACGAACACCGGGCGCACCCTCGCGCACGTCGCCGCCGACAAGCTGATACCCGTATCGCTGGAGCTCGGCGGAAAGTCCCCGACGATCGTCCTGGAGGACGCCGACCTGGAGCAGGCCCTGGCGGGCGTCATGTACGGCGTCTTCTCGTCCAGCGGGCAGAGCTGCATCGCAGGTTCACGGCTCTTCGTCGCCCGTGCACGGTACGAGGAGTTCGTCGGCGAACTCGTCGCCCGTACCGAGAAGTTGCGCATCGGACCCGGCGCCGAACCGGACACCCAGGTCGCCCCGCTCGTCCATCACAAGCACCGCGACAGCGTCGCCGCGTACGTGGACCTGGCCCGCGAGGAGGGCGGCACCGTGCGATGCGGGGGAGCGGCACCCGAGGGCGACCTCTACCGTGACGGCGCCTACTACCTCCCCACCGTCCTGGACGGCCTGCCCAACACCGCCCGCGTCTGCCAGGAGGAGATCTTCGGCCCGGTCGTCGTCGCCCTGCCCTTCGACGACGAGGACGACCTCGTCGCCCAGGCCAACGACAGCGTCTACGGACTCGCCTGCGGCATCTGGACCCGGGACCACGCCAGGGCCTGGCGGCTGGCCCGCCGGATCGACGCGGGAACCGTCTGGATCAACACGTACAAGCAGTTCAGCATCTCCACCCCGTTCGGCGGGCTGAAGGACAGCGGCATCGGCACCGAGAAGGGCCGCGATCTGATCCGCGGCTACCAGCGGCAGAAGTCCCTCTACTGGGGCACCGGCACCACACCGCTGCCGTGGGCCGCCAACTGATGCCGCAGAGAGAGGAGTTGGGAAACATCATGGCTTACGAGAACCTCCACACCAGCCCCACCGGGCAGCGTGAACCGATCGCCCGGCTGCGCGCCCTGCGTTCCGTCGAGCTGCACACCCCCGCCTTCACCGAGTCCGCCGACTTCTACACCGAGGTCTGGGGACTGGAACCCGTCGAACGGGAGACCGACGCCACCTGGCTGCGCGGCACCGGCGAGGAACACCACGTCCTCGCCCTCACCCGCGGCGAACGCAACGGCCTCGGCCGCATCACCTTCGCCGTCGCCACCCCCGCCGAGATCGACGCGGCCGCCCGCCGGCTCCTCGCCCGCGGCATCGTCCCCGTCTCCGGCCCCGGCCCCCTCGACCAGGTCGGCGGTGGCTACGGGCTCCGCTTCACCGACCCCGAAGGCCGGCTGATCGAGCTCAGCGCCCAGACCCACGCCGTCGCCCCGCGCGGCCGCGACAGTGCCGTACCCGTCGGCGTCACCCACACCGTCCTCAACACCACCGACATCGACGCCGCCGTCGCCTTCTACACCTCGGTCCTCGGGCTGCGGGTCTCCGACTGGTCCGAGCACCAGATGGCCTTCCTGCGCTGCAACGCCGACCACCACTGCATCGCGTTCAACCAGGCAGAGTGGGCCTCCCTCAACCATGTCGCGTACGAGATGTTGTCCGTCGACCACTTCATGCGCGGTCTGGGACGGCTCCGGCACCACGGCATCAACCCCCAGTGGGGGCCCGGCCGGCACGGTCCCGGCAACAACACCTTCTCGTACTTCACCGACCCTGCCGGCCTCGTCTGCGAATACACCTCCGAGGTCGCCCAGATCGTCGAGGACGCCTGGATCGCCAAGGTCTGGCAGCGGGTCCCCGAGCTCTCCGACCTGTGGGGGACAGCAGGTCCGCCGTCCCAGAAGATCCGCTGCCACATGGCGGGCGAACCCGACCCCGGGCCACTGGCCCCCGCCACCGACGAGGAGTCCGCATGACCGTCACCGCCACCGCCACCCGCTCCACTCCCGTCGCACGCCCCGCGCGCCCCGCGCGACGCATCGGACTCGTCGGCTGGGGAGCCATCGGCCGCGTCGTCGGCACCGCACTCGCCGAAGGACACATCCCCGGCGCCGAACTGACCTGCATCGTCGACAACCGGCCCCTCGTCGACGCCCCCGCACCCCAGCTGTCGTTCGAGGACGCCCTCGCCGTCTGCGATCTGGTCGTCGAAGCCGCAGGCCAGGCAGTGGTACGCGAGTGGGCCGAGCGGGTCCTCGACAGCGGCGCCGACCTGCTGATCGCCTCCACCGGCGCGCTCGTCGACGCCGAACTCGTCGAGCGGCTGCGGAAGGCCGGACCCGGCCGGGTCTACTTCACCGGCGGCGCCGTCGGCGGACTCGACCTCCTTCAGGCCGTACGGGGCCTGGGCGCCCTCACCTCCGTCACCCTGACCACCACCAAGCTGCCCGCCACCCTCCACCAGCCGTGGATGGACGCCGAGTTGACCGAGCGGCTGCGGACCACCACCGAGCCGGTCGAGGTGATGCGCGGCACGGCTCGCGACGTCCCGGTGAAGTTCCCCAAATCGACCAATGTGGCCGCGTCCGTCGCCCTCGCCACCGGCGACCCGGACCTCGTCCAGGTCGTCGTCGTGGCCGACCCCGCCGCCACCCTCACCCGGCATGTCATCGAGGCCGCAGGGCCGCACGGCACATACCGCTTCGAGGTCGCCCACCGGCCCGACGCGGCCAACCCCGCCACCAGCCAGGTCGTGCCGCACGCCGTGCTCCGCAGCCTCGGCGCCGTCGTCGGCCGGGCGGGACAGATCCTGTGACCGCTCCTGTGACCGCCGCCCCGGCCGACGGGACCGTCCACACCGTGGAGGCCGGAGACCCGGACGCACCGCTGCTCCTGTGCCTGCACGGCATCGGCTCCTCGTCCGCCGCCTTCGCCCCGCAGCTCGCCGCACTCTCCGACCGGGTACGGGTCGTGGCCTGGGACGCCCCCGGCTACGCGGCCTCCGCCGACCCCGACCGCGCCCCCGGCCTCGACGGCTACGCCGACACCGCCGCCGCACTCATCCGCGAACGCGGCGGCCGAGCCCATGTCCTGGGCGTCTCCTGGGGCGGCGTCATCGCACTCCGCCTCGCCGCCCGCCACCCGGACCTCGTCGACTCGCTGATCGTCGCCGACTCCAGCCGCGGCTCGGGCACCCATCCCGACAAGGCCGAGGCCATGCGCGGCCGTTCGGCCCGGCTCGCCGCCGAGGGGCCGGACGCCTTCGCCGCCGCCCGCGGCCCGCGCCTGGTCTCCGGCGACGCGCCCGCCGCACTCGTCGAACGGGTCGTGGCGACCATGGCCGCCTCCGTCCGCACGCCCGGATACGGGTACGCGGCCGAGGCGATGGCCGAGGCCGACCTCACCGACGACCTGTCGGCGATCACCGCACCGGCCCTCGTCCTGTGCGGCGAGGAGGACACCGTCACCGGAACCGAGGAGTCGCAGGCCATCGCCGGCGCCCTCACCAGGTCCGTGTACGTGACCCTCTCCGGCGCCGGTCACCTCTCCAACCAGGAGCGGCCCGAGGCATTCAACGCCTGGGTCCGCGCCCACCTCCACGTCGTCGCCCGCATCCCCGCGTGACGACGGCCCGCCCCCACCCGCAGCAACGATCCGAGGAGCATCCCGTGCCCATAGACAACACCCCCTACGAGACCGACGGCGACCTCGCGAAGTACACCGACTCGCTGATCGCCACGAAGGACTCCCGCGAGCCCGACTGGAACACCCTCTCCTTCCAGGCGAAGGCGGGCGACCAGTACAAGCGCGCCCAGATCCGCTACGTAGGCTCCGGCGCCACCGGCAACCACGAGAACGACAACCGGATCATCCCGTCCGGCGGCTTCACCTTCTCCAACATGCTGCTGCCGCCGGGCGCCGAGGGCCCCGAGCACACCCACCACGACGTGGAGGAAGCCTTCTTCGTCCTGGAGGGCCGGGTCAGGGTCGGCATCCACCGCGGCGCGGACGAGGTCGAGTACCGCACCCTCGGCTACCGCGACATGATCGTCGTGCCCGCCGGAGTGGCCCGTTCGCTGAAGAACGAGGGCGACACCGACGCCCTGTTCTGCGTGATCATCGGTACGCAGAAGCCGCAGGTCCCGACCTACCCCGAGCACTCCCCGATGCACGGCATCACCCGCGACTGATGGCCACCGACGACACCTTCCGTACGCCGGGCACCTCTCGTGCGGCGGACGCCTCTCGTACGGTCGTCGTCACCGGCGCCGGACGCGGCCTGGGACTGGCCGCGGCCCGCCGGATCGGTCGCGACGGCCACCGCGTCGTCATCGCCGAACTCGACGAGGCCACCGGCAGGCAGGCCGCCGACGAGCTCCGCACCGAAGGCATCGCCGCGGACTTCCATCCGCTCGACGTCGCCGACCCGGACTCCGTCGACGCCCTCGCCGCGACCCTCGGGAGCGACTCCACCCGGCTGTACGGACTGGTCAACAACGCCGGTCTGGCCAACGCGGTCGGCGGCAGACCGTTCCACGAGATCGACATCGAGGCATGGGACCGCATCATGACGGTCAACGCACGTGGTCCGTGGCTCGTCGCCCGAGCCCTCCTGCCGCTCATGACGGCAGGCGGCGGCGGCCGGATCGTCAACCTCGCCTCGGACGCGGCCCTGTACGGATCGCCCCGACTCGCCCACTACATCGCCTCCAAGGGCGCCGTGATCTCCCTGACCCGGGCCATGGCACGCGAGACCGGCGACCTCGGCATCACCGTCAACGCGGTCGCCCCCGGGCTGACCGAGGGGGAGTCCTCCGTGGACATCCCCGCCGAACGGCACGAGCTGTACCGGCTGGGCCGGGCGATCTCCAGGCCGCAGCAGCCGGCGGACCTGGTCGGCCTGATCGCCTTCCTCGTCGGCGACGAGTCCGGCTACATCACCGGCCAGACCTTCGCCGTCAACGGCGGCTTCACGATGCACTGAAGCCTCCACACACGGACGGACACGCCGCACCGGACACCCCTCGACCGACCCCGGTGCGGCCCCCGCCCGGGGGACACTCTCTTCGAACCAAGGAGTACGACATGGACCTCGGCCTCGCCGGTCGCAGCATCCTCGTCACCGGCGGCAGCTCCGGTGTCGGCCTCGCCACGGTCCGGACGCTGCTCGCCGAAGGCGCCCGCGTCGCCACCTGCGGCCGCCGCGCCGACGCCCTCACCACAGCCCTCGACGGTCTCGCCGGACCGGACAGGCTGTACCACGCACCCTGCGACGTACGCGACGAAGCCGCCGTACGTGCTTTCACCGAAGCCGCAGCCGAACGATTCGGCGGCCTCGGCGGACTCGTCAACAACGCCGGCGCCTCCCGGATGAAACCCTTCGCCGAGACCACCGCCGACGACTGGCGCGACGAACTGGAACTCAAGTTCTTCGGCGTCCTCAACCCCCTCCATGCCGCCCTGCCCCACCTGCGGAAATCCGGCAGCGCCTCCGTCGTCAACATCAACGCGGTCCTCGCCAAGCAGCCCGAGACCCGGCTGATGACGACCAGCGCGGCCCGCGCCGGCATCCTCAACCTCTCCACGTCCCTGTCCAAGGAACTCGCCCCCGACGGCATCCGCGTCAACTCGGTCTGCCTCGGCCTCGTCGACACCGGACAGTGGGAACGCCGGTACGCAGCCTCCGGCAGCCCCCTCGACTACGCCGCCTGGCAGGCCGAACTCGCCGCCGACCGAGGCATCGCACTGGGCCGCCTCGGCAACGCCGACGAAGTCGCCTACGCCATAACGGCGTTGCTGTCGCCCAGGGCCTCGTACATCACCGGCACCACCGTCGACGTCTGCGGCGGCGTCAACCGGGCCATCGCATAACTCCCACCCCCACCCCGCACACGTACCTCAGGAGCGCAACGACATGACCCAACCCAACGGCGGCGACCTGCTCGTCGAGACGCTGCGCGGACTCGGCGTCGACACGGTGTTCGGCATCGTCAGCGTGCACAACCTGCCGCTCGTCGAAGCCGTCGACCGCGATCTGCGCTTCGTCCCCGTCCGCCACGAAGCCGCCGCCGTCAACGCGGCCGACGGCTACGCCCGCGCCACCGGCGGCCTCGGCTGCGCCCTGACCAGCACCGGTACGGGAGCGGGCAACGCGGCAGGCTCCCTCATCGAGTCCCTCAGCTCCGGCACCCCCGTCCTCCACATCACCGGACAGATCGACAGCGAGTACCTCGGCTCCGGACGCGGCTTCATCCACGAGACCAAGGACCAGCTCGGCATGCTCCGCGCGGTCTCCACCCATGCGGTCACCGTCACCGACGCAGCGACCGCGGGCGACATCCTGCGTGACGCCGCCGCCCGCGCACTGACCGCCCCGCACGGCCCGGTCAGCGTCGAATGGCCCATCGACCTGCAGTTCGCCCCCCAGCAGCTCACCGGCGCACCCGTGCGGACCGCACCCGCGCCCGCCCTGCCCGACCCGGCACTCCTCGACGAGGCCGCCGCGCTGCTGTCCGCCGCGCGCCGCCCCCTCGTCTGGGCGGGCGGCGGAGCCAACAGCGCCCGCCCCGAACTCGCCGCAATGCTCGACGCGTTGAACGCCGGACTGGTCACCTCCAATTCCGGCCGCGGCTCGGTCCCCGAGTCCGACGAGCGGGTCCTCGGCAACTACGCCACCGCCCCCGCGGGCCGCGCGCTGCTCGCCGAAGCCGACGTGCTGCTCTCCATCGGCACCCACTTCCGCTCCAACGAGACCGCCGACTACACCCTCGAACTCCCCCTGGCCCACATTCAGTTGGACCTGGATGCGGGCGCACCGGGCCGCGCCTACCCGGCCACCTGCGCCCTGCACGGCGACGCGGCGGCCGTCCTCGCCGCACTCCTGGGGCGCGTGACGAGCGGTGGCACGGAGACGAGCTGGCCGGCCCGCGTACGCAAGGCCCGCACCGACGCCCGCAGCGCACAACGCCACGCCATCGGACCGCAGGCCGCCATCAACGACGCCATCCGTGACGCCTGCCCGCCTCGGTCCGTGATCGCCCGCGACGTCACCATCCCCTCCTCCACCTGGGGAAACCGGCTCCTGGAGATCAACGAACCGGCCACCAACGTCTTCCCGCGCGGCGGCGGCATCGGACAGGGCCTCGCCATGGGCATCGGCGCCGCACTCGGCCGCCCGGACGTGCCCACCGTCGTCATCGCGGGCGACGGCGGCCTCGCCGTCCACCTCGGCGAACTCCTCACCCTCGCCCAGGAGAAGCCCGACCTCACCCTCCTCGTCTTCAACGACGGCGGCTACGGCGTCCTGCGCAACATGCAGGACAACCACTTCCCGCGCCGCTCCGGCGTCGACCTCACCACCCCAGACTTCGAGCAGCTCGCCGCCGCCGTCGGTCTCCCGTACGCCCGGATAGCCTCCGAAGCCGACGCGGGCCCCGTCATCAAGGGGGCCACCACCTCCGAGGGGCCGGTCCTCGTCGAGATCGACCTCGCCGCACTCGGCCCGATGAACACCCCGTTCACCCCGCCCGTCAAGCTCCCCGCGACCGCCACCGCGACCCCGACCGCCACCGGACAGGGAGGCACCCCGCAGTGACCAGCACCCAGGAAACCCGCCTCGACCTGCTCGTCCACCGGATGACATGGGAGGCCGACGGCGTCCTCGGCGTCGAACTCACCCACCCGGACGGCAGCCCGCTGCCCGCCTGGCAGCCCGGCGCCCACATCGACGTACACGTCGGCGGGCACATCCGGCAGTACTCCCTGTGCTCCGACCCGGCCGACACCACCCGCTGGCGCATCGGCATCCTCAGGGAACCCGCATCCCGCGGCGGCTCCGCCCACATCCACACCCAGCTGCGGCCCGGCCAGATCCTCCAGGTCCAGGGCCCCCGCAACCACTTCGAGCTGGACGCCGGCCACGACGCCGAGGCGTACCTCTTCATCGCGGGAGGCATCGGCATCACCCCGATCCTCGCCATGGTCCGCGAGGCGACCCGCACCCGGACCCCCTGGCGGCTCGTCCACGGAGGCCGCAGCCGCACCTCGATGGCCTTCGGCACAGAACTCACCTCGCTGGCCGAACTCCCGGGCGGATCAGTCGAGTTCGTACCCCAGGACGAGTACGGACACATCGACCTCGACGCCCTTCTCGGGGACGTCCCCGCAGGCACCCAGATCTACTGCTGCGGACCCGAACCGCTGCTCGCCGCCGTCGAGGAACGCTGCCCGGCCGCCCGTACGGAACGCTTCGCCGCCCCCGCGGCACCGCCGCGCGACGGCGAGGACACCGGCTTCGACGTCATCTGCTCCCGCACCGGGCGCATCGTCGAGGTCGGCCCCGACAGCTCCGTACTCGACGCACTGGAAGGCGCCGGGATCACCGTGCCGTCCTCCTGCCGCGAAGGGATCTGCGGCACCTGCGAGACCAAGGTCCTCGAAGGCACCCCCGACCACCGGGACTTCCTGCTCTCCGAGGGCGAGAAGACGGCGGGCGCCTCGATGATGCTCTGCGTCTCCCGCTCCCGCACCCCGCGTCTCGTCCTCGATCTGTGAACCACCCCCGAAGGGAGCCGACATGACAACCCCGCAGTACCTCAACCCCCACCAGGCACGCAGCGCCGAGCCGACCCCGTACGAGAAGAAGCTCGCCGCAGTGATCGAGGAGGTCTTCGGCACCGGCACCCACGACCTGCCCGGCCTCGTCGCCGGACTCAACGCCCGGGACCTGCCCGCCCCCGACGGCAGCCCGTGGACCGAGGAGACCTTCCGCAGCGAGATGCGACGACTGGGAGCGTGAGACAACCATGACCACCGACACCACCACCGTGACGCTCACCGACGAGGCCACCCGGCCCTCCGAAGTCGCCCGCCCCGGCAACCGCACCGCCGACCGGCTCTTCGCCACCGGCATCCGCAACCAGTGGTACGCCGTCTGCCCCTCCGACTTCGTCCCTGCCGGCGGCATGAAGCGCCTCACCCTCCTCGGCGAACAATGGCTGCTCTTCCGCCGCGCCGACGGCACCCTTCACATGCTGGAGGACCGCTGCCCCCACCGCGGCGCCCGCCTCTCCCTGGGCAAACACCTCGGCGACCGCATCGCCTGCTGGTACCACGGAGTCCAGGTCGACGGCACCGGCACCGTCGCCGCCGTCCCCGGGCTGCCCGGCTGCAACCTCGAAGGCAAACAGCTCGTCGCCGCACCCCACGTCATCGAGACCGGCGGCGCGATCCTCGCCTACTTCGGCGACGGCCGGCACCCCGAACCGGCGCCGCTCGTACTGCCCGAGCAACTCACCGACCCCGGCACCACGGCGTTCCTCTGCTACGCCGAGTGGAACGTCAACTGGCGCTACGCCGTCGAGAACCTCCTCGACCCCATGCACGGGTCGTTCCTGCACCGCGACTCGCACAGCATGTCCGAGGGGCAGACCACCGCCCGCTTCCGTATCCGGGAGACCGAACGCGGCTTCTTCTTCGAGAAGACCGACCAGAGCGGCGTCAACTTCGACTGGGTCGAGCTCTGCCGCACCGGCGTCGACTGGGTCGACCTCACCATCCCGTACCCGCCCACCGCGGGCCCGGGAGGCCCGTTCGGCATCGTGGGCATGGCCACCCCCATCGACGAGGAACGCTGCGCCGTCTTCTTCTGGCGCTACCGACGGGTGACCGACTGGCAGCGCGACACCTGGCGGTTCCTGTACAAGACAGTGCTGGAGGACCGGCACTGGGAGGTTCTCGAACAGGACCGCGTCATGCTGGAGGAACTCCGCACCGATGCCGACCAGGCGGAGAATCTGTACCAGCACGACCTGGGTGTGGTCCGCGTACGCCGCATGTACCGCACGGAGGCGGAAGCGCAGGCCGGCGCGACGGGCTGAACCCGAGACGTCCACAACCGCCGGACGGGCTCGATTTCCCGCCCGTCCGGCGATCAGGGACGACTACGCGCCCTCCTCCGCCGCCAGCACCGACCGCTCCAGCTTCTCCAGCAGCCGGGCCAGCTGCCGGCACTCCGCGGGAGTCAGCCCCGCCAGCATCCGCCGCTCGTTGTCCAAGTGCTCCGCGAACAGCTCGTCGATCGTCGACAGACCCTCGTCCGTGAGCCGCGAGTGCACCACCCGACGGTCCTGAGGATCACGCTCCCGCAGGATCAGCCCATCCTTCTCCAGACGGTCGATCCGCAGCGTGACCCCCGCCGAACTGATCAAACCGGAATCGGCCAGCTCACCCGCCGTACGACGGAACGGCGCCCCCGCCCTGCGCAGCGCCGTCAGCACATCGAACCCCGCCATCGACAAGCCCTTGCGCTCCACCGGCCGGGAGATCGCCGCGCTGTACCGCAGGAACGCCCGGTGCAGCCGGCCGAACACCTCCAGCGGAGCCGTATCCAGATCCGGCCGCTCCCGCCGCCAGTCCTCGACGATCGACGCCACCGCGTCCTGCCGCGTCGCGGAAGCGGAAGCCGCGTTCTTCGCCATTCCGGGCACTCCTCGGTACAGGAACACAATGGGTAAGAATCTTAGCCCTGAAAGGCCCGACGATCCCTCCCGCCCAGCCTTCCCGCCGAGCCTTCGATCAGCCCTGGGAGAACCCGCCTGCGCCCCGCCCGGGCCGTACGGCAGCATGAGTGCATGTCCGTACTGACGCGCGACGAAGCGCAGACCCGAGCCCAGTTCCTCGACGTACACCGGTACACGATCGACCTCGATCTGACCGGAGGGGAGGAGACCTTCGACTCCCACACCGTCATCCAGTTCACCGCAGCCGCGGCCGGAGACACGTTCGTCGAGCTCAAGCCCGCCACCCTGCGCTCGATCAGCCTCGACGGACAGCCCCTCGACCCCTCCGACCACACCGAGAACCGCTTCCCGCTCACCGCACTCACCGCCGGCGCACACGAACTCCGCATCGACGCCGCCATGCGCTACTCCCGCACCGGCGAAGGCATGCACCGCTTCACCGACCCGACCGACGGCGAAACGTACGTCTACACCCAACTGTTCATGGAGGACGTCCAACGCGTCTTCGCCGCGTTCGACCAGCCCGACCTCAAATCCGTCTTCGAACTCACCGTCACCGCCCCCGAAGGCTGGACCGTCCTCGGCAACGGCATCGCCGAGCACCGCGACGACGGCCGATGGACCCTGGCGGCCACCCCGCTGATCTCCACCTACCTCGTCGCCGTCGCCGCAGGCCCCTGGCACTCCGTGACCACCGAACACGCCGGACTGCCCTTCGGCATCCACTGCCGCCGCTCACTGGCCCCGCACCTCGACGCGGACGCCGACGAGATCCTCGACATCACCCGCGCCTGCTTCGACCGCTTCCACGAGAAGTTCGACGAGCCCTACCCCTTCGACTCCTACGACCAGGCATTCGTCCCCGAGTTCAACGCGGGCGCCATGGAGAACCCCGGACTCGTCACCTTCCGCGACGAGTTCATCTACCGCTCCGCCGTCACCGACACCGAACGCCAGACCCGCGGCATGGTCATCGCCCACGAGATGGCCCACATGTGGTTCGGCGACCTCGTCACCCTCGCCTGGTGGGACGACATCTGGCTCAACGAGTCCTTCGCCGAGTACATGGGCTACCAGACCCTCGCCGAGGCCACCCGCTTCACGGACACCTGGGTCGACTTCGGCGTCGCCCGCAAGGGCTGGGGATACGACGCCGACCAGCGCCCCTCCACCCACCCCGTCGCCCCCGACCCGGCAGCCGTCCCCGACACCGCGTCCGCGATGCTCAACTTCGACGGCATCTCCTACGCCAAGGGCGCATCCGCCCTGCGCCAACTCGTCGCCTGGCTCGGCGAAAAGGACTTCCTGGCCGGCATCAACACCCACTTCGCCCGCCACAAGTTCGCCAACGCCACCCTCGCCGACTTCATCGACAACCTCGCATCGGCCACCGACCGCGACGTCCACGCCTGGGCCGACGCCTGGCTGCGCACCACCGGAGTCGACACCCTCACCCCCCGGGTCGAGGAGTCCGGCGGCATGTGGTCCCTCACCGTCGACCACGACGGCAGCCGCCCCCACCGCATCGCCGTCGGCGCATACGACCACGCCCCGGACGCCCACCCCGGCCCCGACCGCCTCGTCCTGCGCGACCGGTTCGAGATCGACGTCCCCCAGAACGACACGGCCAAGGCGCTGCCCGGCCGGCGCCCCGCCCTCATCGTCCTCAACGACGGCGACCTCAGCTACGCCAAGGTCCGCCTCGACGCCAAGTCCTGGGACACCGTCGTACGCGACCTGTCCGGCATCCCCGACGCGCTGACCCGCGCCGTCGTCTGGAACACCGCCCGCGACCTGGTCCGCGACGGCGAACTCGCCCCCACCACCTACCTCGAAGCGGCCCGCGCACACCTCCCGCACGAGACCGACCTCGCCCTCGCCCAGGGCGTACTCGCCTTCGCCGACACCCAGATCGCCGGCCGCTACCTCACCCCCGAGAACCGCCCCGCCGCCCTCGCCACCCTCACCGCCCTGTGCCGCGACCTCATCCGCCGCACCGAGGACGGCCACAACCCCGGCCTCCGCCTCGTCGCCGTACGCCACCTCATCGACGCCGCCACCCAGCCCGACACCATCCAGGACTGGCTCACCAACGGCACAGTCCCCGGCGGACCCGAACTCGACCCCGAACTGCGCTGGCGCATCCTCACCCGCCTCGCCGTCCTCGGCGCCACCGACGAAACCACCATCGCCGCCGAACTCGAACAGGACCCCAGCGCCACCGGACAGGAAGGCGCCGCCCGCTGCCGGGCCGCCCTCCCCACCCCCGAGGCCAAGGCCGCCGCCTGGCACGCCCTGTTCAACGACGACAGCCTCTCCAACTACCTCTTCACCGCCACCGCCCAGGGCTTCTGGCAGCCCGAACAGGCCGACCTCGTACGGGACTACGTGCCCCGCTACTACCCCGAGGCGACCCGGCTCGCCGCCCGCCGCGGCCCCGCCATCGCCGAAGCCGCCGGCCGCTACGCCTTCCCCGCGTACGCCGTCGACGCCGACAGCCTCCACCTCGGCGAACAGGCCCTGAACGACAAGGACCTCATCCCGGCCCTGCGCCGCAAGCTCATCGACCAGATCGACGACCTGCGCCGCGCCCTCGCCGTACGCGACACCCACTGACCGTTCCTAACCAGTGTGCGTAAGTGAGTCCTGGACCCACTGTTGCGTGCTGGGCGCATCCCGAACGGTTTTGGATGCACTGGGTTGCCGCGTTCGCTTCCCGCTCGGTGACGGCCCTCCGGGGAGCCGGTCCGTTGTGGGCGGGCGGATTCCCTCACGTCCTCGGGTGCCTGGTCCGGCCTGGGCGGTCCGATGCCCCGCACGATCACTCCGGTCGTGTGGGGGCGGTGCCGTCCTTCCCCAAGCTCTCAACTCCGTTCGAGCAGGGGA
>NZ_JBVJWD010000076.1:0-24114 GCF_055602785.1 Streptomyces sp. NPDC037301 | reverse complement strand
CCCTCCCCTTCCCCCCCCCCCCCCCCCCCCCCCCCCCCCCCCCCCCCCCCCCCCCCCCCCACCCCCCCCCCGCCCCCCCCCCCCCCCCCCCCCCCCCCCCCCGGGCCGGGCTGTCACTGCCGTGCGGGACTCAGGCGTCCGGAGCGGCCTGCTCCGTGCCGTCCGTCTTCTCCTCGGCCGGCGTCAGGCCGAGACGCTCCTGCAGCCACTTGTCGAACTCGATCGAGGCGCGCACCCAGCTGACCGTCGACGAGACGAAGTGCTCCAGGCTGACGCCCGTACCGATGAGCATCTGCGCCTCACCGATCAGACGGACCGAGACCTCGGTCTCCTCGGAGCCCTCCTCGGGCTCGTGGGTGTGCGTGTAGACCTTGGGCCACAGGGTGCGGCGGTTCCAGTCGTCGATCGCGTCGAGGAGGACCGGACGCTGGTCCGCGGCGTGCGGGCGGTCGTAGAACGTACGGACCGAGAAGACCTGCTGCTCGTCCTCGCCGCGGAACATGAAGTACGTGCGGAAGTCCTCCCACGGCGCCGCGAGGTCGCCCTCGTCGTCGACGACGTACTTCAGCTCCATCTGCTCCAGGAGCTGCTTGACGAGGTCCTGGTCAGGGACAACGGGGCCCTCGGGTCCTGCCGCCTGCGGTTCGGGCTGGCCCCCGAAATTAGGAATCGAGGAAGGATCGATAGACATCGCTGGGTACTCCTGTGGATCGCACGTGGTTTCCTTCCGTCGACCCTAGCCGCGTTTGACGGCCAGTAGTTCTACGCCCTCCGGGGAATCGTCCCCGCGTCAGCTTCCCGCGCCCGCGACCAGGCGACGGCGACAGGGATCGCACACAACACTCCGAGGAGTCCGGACGCACCGATGGTGTTCGCCGACGACCCGGACAGCTCCGCTGCCAGGCCACCCGTGGCGACACCGATCCCCTGCATGGCGATCAGCCCCGACCTGGCGAGCCCCAGCGCCTGGCCACGCTGGCCGGCCGGGGTCAGGAGTACGAAGGTGGCTCCGGCGGTTATCTGATAGGCGGAGCACAACCCCGACGCCATCAACACGAGCACGGCCACGCCTATGCCGGGACCGAGCCAGTAGATGAGCAGCGGCAGATTCGCGCCGACCGCCAGCGGCCCGAGCAGGCGGCGCCGCCACTCGTCCCCGACCTGAGCCCGCCCCAGGAGAGCTGCGCCCAGCACCATTCCCGCCGGATGCGCGGCGAGCAGGAGTCCCACCGAGGCGGCGTCCCCGCCGACCTCGTCCGCGAAGGGGGCGGCCAGCCCCTCCGGCAGGACGACGAACCCCGCGAGCCACCCCAGCGCGACCAGCGATCGCAGCCTGCGATCCGACCAGATCAGTGCGGCCGCACTCCCGACCTGAGCGCCGAGCCGCGTCTTCCGCGCGTCGGCACCCGCCGCGGGACGGGCCCTTACGCCGAACCTGACCAGGGTCGCCGAGAGAAGGAAAGTCACCGCGTTCACACCCAGGGAGAGGTGACTGCCCAGCCATACGACCAGCACACCCCCACCGGCGAAACCGACCAGCTGTCCGGCCTGGTGAGTGATCAGCATGACTCGCTGGCCCCGCTCGTATCTCTGCTCGCCGAGCACGGTCGGCAGCAGTGCGCCCTGCGCAGCGCCGAAGGGTGCCTCGGCCAGCTGCGCCAGCACCAGCAGCCCGGCCAGCAGCGGCAACGGCGTCCCGGGCAGGGCCATCAGCGCGACCAGCACCGCCCGCACCAGGTCGCATCCGATCATGACCGTACGCCGGGGGAAACGGTCCGCCAGGCCGGACAGGAGCACCCCGGACAGCAGAGCGGGCAAAGTGGTCAGCGCATACGTTGCCGCGGTCCATCCGGGCGAGTCGGTGCGTTCGAACACCAGCAACGACAGGGCCACGCGCGCCAACTGGTCGCCCAGGATCGACTGGGCATAAGCAGCCCAAAGAGTACGAAATTCGCCAAGGTGAAAGAGATTGTCAGATCTGGGCTTTTCAGGCCCCGGACTTATCTCATCGCCCGTCTGCTCGTTCATGCGCGCACGCTACCGGCTGCCGAATTCGGTCTCTAATCCTCCTTGTGAGCAGGTCACGAAAGGCGGCCCGAGGTGTCCTGATTATTCGCGCGACCCCGGGCGGACGCTGCGGGCGCCCAAACAGGTGCCCCTTGTCAGGGGCGGGCGGTGCAGCCTGGGGCGGAGCAGGGCAGCGGGTCCCACCCCTCGACGCGGAGCGAACCATTTGGCTCAATACCGACGTTGGACACCGGATCACCGATGCCGGCGATCAATTTCCCGTTCTCCGGAAATCACCGCAATTATTCTTCAATTGCACTGCGGCGCAGACGACGGGTCCCCAGCCGGGACGCGTGGTCTTCCGGCTGGGGACATGACGTCGGACAGGTCGTACGCCGTCTGCGGGGTCTACAAGGCCTTCCCCGAGGTCGCGGGGCCGACGAGCAGGCCGTCCCCGACCCGGTCCACCCGGACGGTGTCCCCGTCCTTGACCTCGCCCGCGAGGATCTCCTTCGCGAGCCGGTCACCGATCGCCGTCTGGATGAGGCGGCGCAGCGGCCGTGCTCCGTAGGCCGGGTCGTTGCCCTCCTCGGCCAGCCAGGCCAGGGCCTGAGGCGTGACGTCCAGGGTGAGCCTGCGCTCGGCCAGACGCCCCGCGAGCCGGTCGATCTGAAGCTTCGCGATGTGCGAGAGCTCGTCGCCGGACAGGGCGGAGAAGACCACCAGGTCGTCGAGCCGGTTGAGGAACTCCGGCTTGAACGAGGCCCGTACGACCTCCAGGACCTGTTCCTTCTTCATTTCGGGCTCGGTCAGCGGGTCCATCAGGAACTGGCTGCCGAGGTTGGAGGTCAGGATCAGGATGGTGTTGCGGAAGTCCACCGTCCGGCCCTGTCCGTCGGTGAGCCGGCCGTCGTCGAGGACCTGGAGCAGGATGTCGAAGACCTCGGGGTGGGCCTTCTCGACCTCGTCCAGCAGGACGACGCTGTACGGGCGGCGGCGGATCGCCTCCGTGAGCTGGCCGCCCTCCTCGTAACCGACGTAGCCGGGCGGGGCGCCGACGAGACGCGCCACGCTGTGCTTCTCGCCGTACTCGCTCATGTCGATGCGGACCATGGCCCGCTCGTCGTCGAACAGGAAGTCGGCGAGCGCCTTCGCGAGCTCCGTCTTGCCGACACCGGTCGGGCCGAGGAAGAGGAACGAGCCGGTGGGCCGGTCGGGGTCGGCGATTCCGGCGCGGGTACGGCGTACCGCGTCCGACACCGCCCGTACGGCCTCGGTCTGCCCGATGAGGCGCTTGCCGAGCTCGTCCTCCATGCGGAGCAGCTTCTGGGTCTCGCCCTCCAGCAGGCGGCCGGCCGGGATGCCGGTCCACGAGCCGACGACGTCGGCGATGTCGTCCGGGCCGACCTCCTCCTTCACCATCGTGTCCTTGGCGGCCTCCTGCTCGGCCTCGGACGCCTCCGCCAGCTCCCGCTCCAGGCCGGGGATCTCCCCGTACAGCAGCTTGGAAGCGGTGTCGAAGTCGCCGTCGCGCTGGGCGCGTTCGGCCTGGCCGTGCAGTTCGTCGAGGCGTTCCTTCAGTTCACCGACGCGGTTGAGGCCCTGCTTCTCCTTCTCCCAGCGGGCATTGAGGCCACGCAGCTCCTCCTCCTTGTCGGCGAGGTCGCGGCGGAGCTTCTCCAGGCGCTGCCTGGAGCCGGGGTCGGTCTCGTTCTTGAGGGCCAGCTCCTCCATGTGGAGACGGTCGACGGCGCGCTGGAGTTCGTCGATCTCGACGGGCGAGGAGTCGATCTCCATGCGCAGCCGGGACGCCGACTCGTCGACCAGGTCGATGGCCTTGTCGGGGAGGAAACGGGAGGTGATGTAGCGGTCGGACAGGGTCGCGGCGGCCACCAGCGCGGAGTCCGCGATGGAGACCTTGTGGTGGGCCTCGTAACGGCCCTTGAGTCCGCGCAGGATCGCGATGGTGTCCTCGACGCTCGGCTCCGCCACCAGCACCTGCTGGAAGCGGCGTTCCAGGGCGGGGTCCTTCTCGATGCGCTCGCGGTACTCGTCGAGCGTCGTCGCGCCGACCATGCGGAGCTCGCCACGGGCCAGCATCGGCTTGAGCATGTTGCCCGCGTCCATGGCGGAGTCGCCGCCGGCGCCCGCGCCGACGACGGTGTGCAGCTCGTCGATGAAGGTGATGATCTGCCCGTCGCTCTCCTTGATCTCGGAGAGGACGGTCTTCAGCCGTTCCTCGAACTCGCCGCGGTACTTGGCGCCCGCGACCATCGCGCCGAGGTCGAGCGATACGAGCCGCTTGTTCCGCAGGGACTCGGGGACGTCGCCCTTGACGATGCGCTGGGCGAGCCCCTCGACGACGGCGGTCTTGCCGACGCCGGGCTCGCCGATGAGTACGGGGTTGTTCTTCGTGCGCCTCGACAGGACCTGGACGACACGCCGGATCTCCTGGTCACGTCCGATGACCGGGTCGAGCTTGCCTTCCCTGGCGGCTGCCGTGAAGTCCGTACCGAACTTCTCCAGGGCCTTGTACTGACCCTCCGGGTCGGGTGTGGTCACCCGGCGCCCTCCCCTGCTCTTCTCGAACGCGTCCAGCAGCCTCTTCGCACTGGCCCCCTGAGCGCTCAGGATCTCACCGGCGCGGCCGCCCTCGGCGGCGATCCCGATCAGCAGGTGCTCGGTGGAGATGTAGTCGTCGCCGAGCTCCTTCGCGCGCTGTGCGGCGTCCGCGATGACGGCGAGCAGCTCGCGGTTGGGCTGCGGAGGGGCGACGGTCGACCCGGTGACGCTGGGCTCCGCGCCCAGGAGCCGCTCCGTCTCGGTGCGTACGGCGATCTGGTCGGCCTCGACGGCGGCGAGCAGGTCGATGATGTTCTCGTTGTCCTCGCCCGCGAGCAGCGCGAGCAGCAGATGCCCGGGGGTCAGATCGGGGTGTCCGTCCTTCACGGCCCTGCTGGTGGCCGCATTGATGGCGTCCCGGCTCTTGTTGGTCAGCTCGGCGTCCACGTGCGCTCTCTCCTCCTTGCGGTGACTGGTCTCTCCACAACACTGACTCAGTTAACGTGCACAAAGTTGAGTCTATTCCACTCAATCCTGATTCGGGACCGATCCACGGGCTCCAGTTCTCCTGTTGCGATGCTCCGAGTGAACCGGCCGGAGTGGACCTCCGCCACCGCAGGGGCGGTCGTGGTTCCGTGCTCCCTACCCTGTTCCCCATGGCAGTCGACGTGACGAATCCCGGTCCCGAGTACCTCGCGTTCTGGCGCGAGTACCACCTGTGCACCCTGACCACACCCCGCCCCGACGGCACGCCGCACGTGGTGCCGGTGGGCGTGACGTACGACCCCGGGGCCGGGCTCGCCCGCGTCATCACCAACAAGGCCAGCCAGAAGGTCACCAACATCCTGGCCGCGGGCCCGGACGGCGCCCGGGTCGCGGTCTGCCAGGTCGACCGGGGCCGCTGGGCAACACTGGAGGGCCGCGCCACGGTGCGCACCGAGGCAGACGTGATCGCCGACGCGGTAAGCCGCTACGCGGAACGCTACGAACGCACGCCGGCGCCCAACCCGGACCGCGTCGTCATCGAGATCGCCCTGGACCGGGCGCTCGGCAGGGCGTGAGGGAAACCGCGGGCTCCCCGCGGCTTCCCGGGGCAGCACAACGGCGCCATCGTGTTCAGGTCACGATGGCGCCGTTGTGTGGGGGAGTGACTGAGCGACATGTAACGACGGGGGATCGCTCAGGCACTGCGGGGGGTGGCGGAAATAGTCTCTGGCTCGAACAGCTGGTGGTCCCGCCGGTCGAGGTTGACGAAAATCATGTCGTACCGAATCGCGCAGCGAACGGGCTGCGGGGCTCCACGCGGCTTGCGGAGGCACCGGTAGGCACGTACTTCGTCGTCTTCTTCACGTGCGACAACGATGGGGTCGCCGAACAGAGTGACCATCAGCGAGTCGCCACAGCGGGGGATGGCAGTGACGAGATCGATGAAATGCCAGCCTGATCGGTAGGCCGTGGCCATTTCCCGCCGGAAGGTCCGGTCGTCCGGCGGGATGGTCATGCGCCCTGATGAGTCGGTTCGGACCAGGCGATGTCACCGGGCTCGGCTGCCGCGTCGACGCTCCATGCGATGTCGCCCGGCGCCGACGCCTGGATGGACCACGCGATGTCACCCGGCACCGACGCCTGAGTGGACCAGGCAATGTCATCCGGCACCGACGCCTGGACGGACCACGCGATGTCACCCGGCACCGACGCCTGAGTGGACCACGCGATGTCACCCGGCACCGACGCCTGAGTGGACCAGGCAATGTCACCCGGCGAGGATGCTGCCTCGCTGCTCCAGGCGATGTCGCTGCCGCTCAGTACCCCGAGCCCCAGGGCCGCGACGAACGAGGCGGCAAGCGCCGAGCGAAGCATTCGCTTATACATAGTCGGCTTCGTCCTCACTTGTGGATTCTTCTCCCCCGCACCTAAGACGATGTCTCACCTGGGCACACGAACACCACCGAGTCGATGCATCATGTTCCTGCATGTTCAGGAACCTGGGGGGTGGAGAATATGGTCATAAGCGATACAAAGCCGACACATTCTCATGGGATCACCGAACTATGCGAAGCGGGAGTCCGTCTCTACGCCAGCGCTTTGCGCTCGGGACGTATCGCCCGAAGCGAGGTGGAACCGGCGCCCTGCCTCATGGACTTCGCCCTGCTGCACCCCGACCCCGACGACCCCGACTGGCTGCGGCCCGTCCCACCGTCCGCCGCTCTGGCGAAGCGCCTGCACCCCATAGAACGCGAGATCCAGGAGCGCCGACGGCATTCGGTCCTGCTTGCCGAGTCCTTCGAGCCGTTCATGGACATCAGCGCACAGGACCCGCCGACCACCCACGCGATCACCGTGCTGGAGGGCGTCAACCGGATCAACGCGGCACTCGATCTTGCCACGGCGGAGTGCCGCTCCGAAGTCCTCACCGTCCAGCCCGGCGGCGGCCGAAGCGAAGACCGCCTCAGCGAAGCCCTGGAAAGGGGCCTCTCCGTGGTGGACCGCGGTGTCAGCATTCGCACTCTCTATCAGCACACGGTGCGTCACAGCCCGGGCACCCTGGCCTACGCCGAGCGGATGGCCGACGACAACGTGGAGATCCGGACGCTTGAGGAGCTCATAGAGCGACTCATCATCTTCGACCGCACGGTCGCGTTCATACCCGCCCAGGACGACCGCCAAGTCGCCCTGGAACTGCGCCACCCTGGGCTGGTCGAGTATCTCGTCAAGGTTTTCGAGCAGCTCTGGACCCGTGCGGCTCCACTCCTGGAAGAGGTCAAGTACGACCCGGCCCCCATGGGAATCAGTGGCGTCCAGCGCTCCATCGCCCAACTCCTCGTAGAGGGACATGTCGACGACTCGATCGCCCGGCGACTCGGCATGAATGTCCGCACCTGCCGCGCGCATGTCGCCAAGCTGTCCGCCGTCCTCGGCAGCAACAGTCGGGCGCAACTCGGCTACCTGATAGCCCGGTCGGGGATTCTTGAACAGGATCCGTGCTGAACGGGCCGCAATCGCAATACGGGGAGAGCGACCGCGGCCCCGCGCCGGTGTGTGCATGAACCGGACATGACGAGCAGACCCTCAACGCGTCCAGCAGCACTCAACTCGGTTTCCTCATTGTCCAGTCGGGCATGGCGAAACGCACCGCAACATGAACGGGACACCCGCGCCCGCACCCGGTAGGCGGGTCCATGTCCCCGCCGCCCCGTCCCGCTCAGTCGTCGCCGATGGTCCGCACCGAGGTGAACAGATACACGAACAACGGCAGCAGAAGGCCCGCGACGCTCAACAGCTCTTCCACGGCGTTTGGCCGCGCCCATGAGCAGCGGACGCCGGCCCAGGAACACTCCGACCGTCACCAGGGCGCGGGCCGTCTGGGGAACCGGGGACCAGGCCAGCCTCTGAAGCGCCTCGCTGCCTCCCGTGAGCGTCAGAACGAGGCCGAAGACGCCGACAACGCATGCAACGAGGATGAGAGCCAGCCGCGCGTTTCGTCCCTGCACCCCGCCCGGAAAGGCGTCCCACCGGCCATCCGCGTACATGCTCAGGTCACTGCCGTCGCGGACGTAGCCTCCGAGTTCCGGCTCGGACGACGCCCACAACACGTTGACCGAGGTGCCGCTGCGGGGCCTGTCGAAGGTGTACGCGCCCTTCACGTCGAGCCGCCCGGGACCACCGGGCACGGAGACGACGAGGCGTGAGTAGTAGCCGCGTACGACATTTTCGCTCATGTCCTTCTCCACCGCGCGCGGCCGCTGCACCACGGTGGCCACTCACCTCGGCACCCGCGTCCCGCAGCGCCTCGCGCTTACCGCCTCCCGAACCCGCCACCGTGGTCGCGGCGAACAACGCCCCTGAGGAGAAGGCGACCAGGAACCACACCGCGCCTGTACGCGCCTTGACCCAGCCCTCGGAGGGCGACTCGAGTGAGAGCCCGAGTACGTCGCCCACGCCCCTCCCGGCATCCGCCTTGCGCAGATCGACGCCGGGCCGAACCCGATTCCGCTTCGCCCGCAGCGCCCCCAGCGCGCCGCAACGCACCACCGCACACCCCGCGGCCACCGCCCCCCAATCGCACAAGGAGTGGACCCGGCGCAAGATCGACCCGTCGTCTCAAAGAGCTCGACGGACTCGATGGACTCGATGCGCAACCGGATCGAGGCCCGCCTCGTTTCCCTGCCTGCCGAGGGCGCAGAAAGGGCACTCAACGCCTCCGGGCGGAGCCATCGGCTGACCCATGTCGTGGAATTCCGGCCAACCGGAGCTCGCCCTCTCACCCGTCGTCACCGCGTTCTCTCGACGGACGGCTGCGCGGCCGGTGCGGCATCAGGTCGCGGACAGCCGCGTCGCCTGCCCCCACGATCGGCAGCGGATGCGGCTGCGGCTGCTCACCTTCACCCGGCTGGGCCGGGAACTGAATCAGCCGGCCCTGCTGGACGGAGAAGTCTCCGGTAGATGGGTGGCTCGACGCCTCGGGGCCTTGCGGGTCGGCCGCGCGGGCATGTTCTTCCCAGCCTCTGCGGTACCAGCGCACCTGATCCTCCTCGACCTCCTCATCGGTAAGGATGCGGACGCGATCAATGCCCGCCTCCTGGACCTTGTGGCCGAGTTCGATCAATAGGGCGCCTAACAGCTGCGCCACACGCGCTTCTTCGGCCGGACCACTGCCGCCGTCACCCTCGTTCTCCATTCGCGCACTCCCTCACGCCCCCCCCACAGGGCTGCTGATCCCCTAACTACCTTCCGACAGGAACTGCGTCGCGACTTTCACAAACATCTCCCGCAGCTCAGGGGGCACCCCCATTCTCAGGGCGGCCTCCCCCGGGGTCAGACGCGGGGAGTCCTCCCCGGGCGCCGCCCGGCTCCCGGCAGTGACGGGCAGATCGTCCTCGGACAGCCGCCCGGACCGAATCAGCATGTCCCGCAGCGGCACGCCAAGTACCCCTGCAAGGCGCCGCATTGTTTCAAGATCGGGCATGCTCTGCCGCTGCAGCAACCGGCTCACCGCAGCCCGGTGCACCCCCGCGTCGTCGGCCAGCTTCGACTTGCCACCTCCGCGCGGGCTGTCGATGTCGTACCCCCGGCGGCGCATCAACCCCTCGACCCAGCCGGCAAACTCCTCCAGACCGTCCGCACGGCTGCGGACATCGTCTCCACGGCGGCTCTGGTCATTGCGGGCACCTGCCCACGAGTTTGATCCCATCGTGTCGCTCTCCCCTCGTCGCGGGAACAGCGTACCGATCGCGCGCGCACCCATACGTGTGCGCGCTCGCGCGTAGTTGTGGAGATCCCGTCAATAGGCCTCAATCAGCAAGCACTTGAGACATGTCGGCCCTCCCTCTCGACAGACCGTAGTCGCTTGCGCACGCGCTCGCACCATGCAACTCTGATCACGCATTCGCAATTGTCGAACGTATGTTCCCATGAGCGGGGAGGGCTTGTACGTGCCTGCATCGACGACAACGTTCATAACGACCTTGACCTTGGGTTTCTCTCGCGCGAGCGATGAGCTCGACTGGCGCAGAGCGGCCGCCTGTGCACATCTTCCACAGCGCTCCGTATTCACACGGTCCCTTTCCGAAGCCGAACCTGTATTGCGAGCCTGCAATCACTGCCCGATACAGCAGGAGTGCGAGGCTGTCGTGGACCCCGCCCGCACCTGGTTCGACGGAGTCAGCGGCGGTCGCCTCTGGCGCAACGGCCGCGAGATAGCGAGGGCCGCGTAATGACCGCAGGCAGTGCACTGTGGATCTCCTCGCTGATCCGGCGCTTTCCCGAACTTCTGCAGGAACTCACCCCCAGCACCGGCGGTGGCCTGCGGGAGCGGCGCGGCGGCGGGCAGACCGCCGGGACGGTCGCCCCCATGCGGCTCTACGTGTCGGACGCCATCCGCGACATCACCGACGGAGTGGTGGAGTTGGAGGAAGCCGTACGGGACCGTCTCGGTCTGCGCCGCCTCGCCGCGGCACCCGTGCCCGTACGACTCCGGCGGATCGCCGAACTCCTGGAACAGATCGGTCTCCACCCGGACCTGGCGGCGCATGTGGAGGACGAGACCCGCCGGATGGCGAGGCGTTGCGGCCGGGCCCTCGGGGATCCCGAGCAACTGGTCCGGGTCGCGGGACGGTGCCCCGCCTGCGACTGCGTATCACTGCGGGCGTTTCCGGAGCGGGGGACGGTGATGTGTGTGAACCCTGCCTGCCGTCACACCTTGGAGGAGGCGTCCGCTTCGTGAGCGCGACACTGATCTCGGGGGACCTCGCCGCGATCGAGGTGGAGGTGTCGCCCGCGACCATCCGCAAGTGGGCCCAACTGGGCCACCTCGTGGCGGCAGGACGGCAGGGCAGGCGACTGCTGTACCGGCTGGAGGACGTCTTCGCGGCCGAGCGGGCCGTGCACCGCAGGGAAGGGAGCGGCTGAAAGCACCCGGCAACCAGGGTTCGCAGGGGTCCACCAGGCATTGGTGGACCCCTCTCCTGTTGCCCAAGGACCCTCAACTCCCTTTGTTTTTGGCTGAGTTGCGGGATCCCATACCTTCGATCACACTTGGAGCAGCGGCAGAGCTGCGCCCCTTCACAGGGGCGACGGCCCTGCCGCTTCGTGTTGCCCGGAATCCCACTCCCCTGGGTCGCGACCGGTCACGCACGGACACCCGCCCATCCGCCCCTCCCGAAGGGAGCGTCCATGTGAGCATTCTGAGCTTTCCCGACGTGGAACGGCTCGTCGTCGATTTCCTCAAGGACCGGACCGAACTGGCCGGCACCGTGGTCGACAACCGTCCGCCCACCGGGTTCGACGGCACCCAGAAGGCCGTCCTGGTCTCCCGCGTCGGCGGTGCCTGGGTCGACGACCTCCATCTCGACCAGCCACTGGTCGACCTGGAGGTGTACGGGCCGGACAAGACCACCGCGCACGGTATCGCGCTCGCCGCGCGTGCCTGCGTCCTGGAACTGATCGGCACGGCGTACGGCACGGCCGTCGTCACCGATGTCAAGGAGGCGGACGGGCCTCGCTGTCTGCCCGACTACAACCGACCGGCCGGCAACCGCTATCTCGCCACGGTCCGGCTGTCGGTCCGGCCCGCCTGAGCACAACCGCTCACCCCACCGAACGAGCCCTGTCCATGCGACAGGGCTCAGTCATATCCCACTGATTGAGGAGCACACATGTCAGGTTTCAAGAACAGCGAGGTCCGCATCGCGGGCGCCGGTTCCGTCTGGGTGGCCCCTGCGGGCACCACGGTGACCGACACCCTCGCGGCGTCGATGACAGCCCCGTGGATCAACCTCGGCTTCACGTCCTCCGACGGCGTGAAGTTCAACAAGAAGGACAAGAACGACCCGATCGACACCTGGCAGTCGACGGCACCGGCGCGCTTCATCCTGACCGACCGCGATGTGACGCTGAAGTTCCAGCTGCTCCAGATGAGCAAGGACACGTTCCAGTTCTACATGGGCACGGGCAGCACGTCGCTCGTCACAGCAGGAAGCACGGCCGAGGCCACTGCCAAGAAGCTCGAACTGACCGGTGCCCCGGGCGGCCAGGACCAGCGGGCGATCGCCATCGACTTCAAGGACAACAACGGCACCACCGATCTCCGGTACCGCCTCGTCGTCCCGTACGCGGCCGTGTCCGACGTCGAGGAACTCTCCCTGGCCCGGACCGGCGCCATCAAGCTCGGTGTCACCGTCACCGCGCTGTCCGGCGACAAGCCGAACGACCCGATGGCCACCTGGCTGGTCAGCGACACGGCACTCGCCTGACCGCACCCCCGGTGCCCGGCGTGCGCCTCAGGGAGCACGCCGGGCACCACCCCCCTCCCCATTCACGACCTGGAGCCACACATGGCCGGATTCAACGTCAACGCCGCACGTGCCCAGCGCCTGGAAGCGCTCGGCCGGGCCTGGACCTTCGACCTCGACTCGGACTCGTTCGAGCTGCCGACCGAGCTCTCCCGCACCACCGCCCGCAAGCTCCGCGACCTCGACGACAACGACGTCGACGGCCTGCTCCGACTCCTGCTCGGCGAGCAGCAGTTCACCCGCTTCGAGCGGCATGACGTCACGATGCAGGACGTCGCGGCGATCCTTGAGGCGTACGGCAAGGAGACCGGGCTCGGCCTGGGGGAAGACTGAGCCTCGGCGAGCTCGTCGAAGAGCACGCCGAGGCTCTGGAGGCAGACCTCCTCCGCTACTTCGGTGTCGACCTGCTCGACTGGTATCGCGGCCGGCTCTCCTCCCGCCGGCTCGCGGTGCTCGTCCAGCACGTCCCACGGGACAGCGCCCTCGCCAGGGAACTTCACGGCGAGGCCGCCGACTGGTCGGTGACGGACTATCTGCTGGCCAACGCCGTCGACCATCTCGCACAGGCGAACTGGATGTTTGCCACCGTCAACCGTGACGAGGACTCCGAACCACTGGAGTACCCCGAAGCCTTGTCCCGGCCCGGGACAGAGCCCGGGTCAGAGCCCGGCGCAGAATCCACAGATCCGGTCGCCGGGCCGTCGGACATAGCACCGGACGTCCTCGCGCGATTCTTCCAATAGCCATATGCCGGCACAATGACGAAGTCTCGGTGGAATTCTCCTACTCACTGGATGGCATCTCGTACCGGGCCAACTCCTCCCACATGCCCCGCACCACCGCCCAACCGGGTTCCGATGTCTCCATCGTCTACGCCCCAAACCTGCCGGCAGCAGCGGACCTCGAGGAATGCGTGGAGCCGAGCATACGACTTCATCGAATGTTCCTCATCGCGATATTTCCCATACATTTTCTGATGCTAGCCCTCAACGCCATTGTGATCGCCTCGCTGATCGCCTCGCTGATCGCCTCGCTGATCACCTCGCTGATCTCCTGATCCTCTGCCCCTGACTCCCGTCCGGGGACCGCGTCAACCGACCTCACGTCTCCGTCCCGACCACCGAAATTCCCGCATCGGCGGAGCTCCTCGCGTTCTTCTCCCGACCTCCGCATTTTCCTATTCCGTGTTGCCGCACGAACTTCCGGCACTCCTCTTCCCGGAAGAACAGGAGGCGCTCGGGACTCCGTGCGAATGTCTCATTTTGTTCAATCAGGGTTGACCGGAACGGACGGCCCCCTAGGATCCGAGCCATGAGCAATCTCGAGAAAACGATCCCCTGGCTCTTCTTGGTGCTTCTGGCCGGCGTGGCCCTGTCCTGCATGCGCCGAGTCTGGCGCACATACCGGCTGCTTCGGCACGGCATACGGACAGGCGCCGAGGTGGTCAGGATCCGAAGTGATACCGACGGCGACGGCGATCCTCTCCATTTCCCGGTCCTGACTTTCCACCTGTCGGACGGCACGACGGTCGAGGCGGAATCAAGGACGGGCACCTCTATGAAAAGCATTCTGTCTGAGGGCGACAGGGTCGAAATCTACTATATTTCTTCCCGTCCGACCGAAGTGTTCGTCAAGGGCCACGACAGCGTTGCATCGATTCCATTGTTCGGCGGAGTTGCCCTGGTGCTCATTTTCTACATCACATTGCTGCTGATGGACCAAATTCCCTAACCGGGAGAACCATGAGTCGAAGTCTTGATCAAATAGACGCGGATCTCACACAACTGGACAGCATCGTCAAAGGTCTCAAGACCGCCATCGGCGTTCCGGGGAAAACCGATGTAACCGCCCGGCTAGACAGGCTGGAGATTCGGGCGAGTACCGCCCTGGCCAGGCTCGACAATGTCGACGTTGGCATGGAGAAGATGAACTCCAAGGTGAAGTACGTCCGCTGGCTGGCGCTGGGGCTGGCCCTGTCGGCGCAACTCATCAAAGCTGATATTCAGGCCGTGAAGGTGGATTTCTCCCTCCTGAAACTCGACGAAAAGGGGTGGTCTACCGCACCTTGGGGAAGGAAAATCACCACCTTCATCAAGGATACGGTCAGGACAACAACGGGAAGACAACAGCTGAGGGCGGAACGAGCAAGGGCCGAACAGGCGAAGAGGGAGCAGGAAAAGAAGGCCGTTGATCTGAAGAAAGCATTGGCATCGCTTCCCCAGCGGGTGACCGACAACGAAAAAGCAATCGACAAAATCCGTGACGCACTCAGAAATGCCGCGGACAAGGCTGGTGAGGCACGCAAGAGCAGGACGGGGCTGACCCACAATCACAAGGGAGTTGACGCCAAGTCGCCCGCCCTCGGTCCCGTGACCAAGGATGTGAAGAAACTGCGGGACGCAGTGGACGAACTGGTGTCGACTCTGGGTGGAATTTAACCCCTTCAGAAACGTTAGCCATTCGAATTCTGACACACCTCACCCGTTGCCACTCCCGACGGCCCAGGAGGCACCTCTCCATGTCATTGATTAATAAGTTGCAGAACGCCGGTGGAGCCTTCAGCCGGTTCTCTTCCAAAGCCGGTCAGGCAACCACATCGCTGGAACGCACCAGGACAGGCATCGACCGTCTTGGCGGCGCATTGGGGAAAGCTCAGACGTCCCTCACCAAAACCACCCGCGACTGGGGGCAGTTCAGAACCGCCCTGGTCCGGACCGAAGGGTCGATCACCAAGTCCAAGGGATCGACCGACAAGTTCACGTCCTCCCTCGACAAGCTCAAGTCCTCGGCCGACAAGACCAAGAAGGCCCTCCAGGACGTCAAGAAGCAGGCCGACGCGGTCGAGAAGTCCGTCGGGAAGGCCGGCAAGAACGCTGACAAGGGCGGGAAGTCCATGGGGAGCCTGGGCAAGGGCCTCAAGGGCGCGTCCCTCGCGCAGAAGGGCCTGAACCTGACCATGGCGGCCAGTCCCTTCGGGCTCGTCATGACCCTCCTCGCCCCGCTCATCTCGCAGTTCGTCAACATGGACAAGGTCGCGTCCCTGGTCAGGAAGGGCCTCACCGCCGCCTGGAGCGGCATCCGGAGTGCCTCATCCTCCGCCGCCAAGTTCCTGGGCCCGCTCTTCAAGGGCGTCGTCAACGCCTTCCTGCTCCCCACCCGGATGCTCGTACGCGGCCTCAACGCCCTGATCGGCGGCCTCAACCACGTCAAGTTCAAGGTCCCCGACTGGGTTCCCGTCATCGGCGGCAAGGGCTTCGCGTTCAACCTCCCCCGCATCCCCGTACCGCAGCTCGCTGACGGCGGCATCGTCCAGGCCCGCTCCGGCGGCCGGCTCGCGCTCATCGGGGAAGGCGGCGAGGCCGAAGCCGTCATCCCGCTCTCCAAGCTGGAACGCATGCTCGGCCACCACCCCGGCGGCGGCGCCGCCCTCCACCGGCTCGCCCAGGCCGTCGAAAGGCTCGCCGAGCGGCCCGTCCACATCGAGGTGGACTCGCAGACCATCGCCCGCGCGGTCCTCGTCGGACAGCGCAAGCTCGCCCGGAGGTGAGGCACTCGTGGCCAGAAATCTGTGGATAGGCAAGCCGGGACTGCTGCGGGAAATCCCGCAGGCGGCCCGGAGCTGGGATCGCAGTACCGAACTCAACGTCACCGAGTTCAAGTCGCTGGACGGACAGATCACCGCGATCGCGCCCGCCCGTACCGCGCGCAGGCTGAAGTTCTCCTGGGAGTGGCTGGAGCCCGCCGACGCCGATCATCTGGTGCGGCTCGCGCGGCGCGTGAACGGCCCGGGAATGCTGGGCCGCAATGTGTACGCGGGGCGGACCGTCGCCGTGCTCGATCCCGCCTCCGTCAATCTGCTCGATCCCTATCAGGCCGCCGCTCAGAGCACCCACCCCAGCGGCGCCGATCACTGGTTCACCGTGCAAGGGGCGATCACCATCAGCCCGTTCACCGACGATGTCGTGCTGGGGAGCTGCGAGGACGCCGCCACCCGGATCGGCTGGCGGCACAGTGTCTGGCCGGGCTGGCCCGTGATGCCCGGCATGAAGGTCTCCTGGCTGCTCCCGCCCGACTGGGTCGCCGGGCTGTCCACGGCCCAGCTGGACTGGAAGGACGTGGACGGGGGATACCTCGCGAGCGAATCCGCGTCCGGCACGACCGTCACAGGTACGGCCCCCGAGCGTGCCGCCTTCGTCACCCCGGTCGGCGGCCCCGGCGCCACCGGAATGACCGGACTGGCCGGCGCCTGCCTGACCATCGGTGAGGCACCCGTGGCGCTGGCACTCGGCGAGGGCTGCCCGGCCATGGCGGTGACCGGCTGTACCGACGTCCCTTCACCCCGTCTCCCGTACCGGAACATCGGCATCGACCTCGTGGAGGTGGCAGGTGCAGCCCTCTGACGACCGGCTCGACGCAGCTCTCGCCGCGCCGGAACGTACCCCTGTCCACTCCACCCGCCTCGGCGGCAAGGAGTTCGGGGAGCAGGTCCAGTCCTGGAAGGTGGAGCGCGCGTACACCACCGACCTCCCGGAAGCCATGCGGGCCTTCAGCGGCAGCGCGTCGGCACAGTTCGAGGCCCAGATCGCCGGCCGGGACGGCGAAGCCGCCCCGCGCCTGTACTCGGCATGGGCCGACCGCTCGACCGGTGACGCCGTGCGCCCCAGCCAGTCCGTCGTCCACGCCGCCGGCGTCAACGGCCGTACGCTGCCCGCATTCCGGGGCACCGTCCGCTCCCGTTCCGCGATGTCGGGCAGCGATACCGTCACCGTTCAGGCCCTGGACGGCGCGGAGCGCCTGCGCGGACCGGCTTCGCTGCCACGTCCGTACCACGGTGTCCTGACCGGCCGGCGCATCGCCTCGGAGGTCTGGTGCGTGGACGAGCTGTTGCGCCAGGGCGGCATTCACACCTGTCCACCGCCCCGGGCGCCGCTGGCGGACAGCCTCGACACCGACCCTTTCACCGTGCTGTACGCCTCCCTGCACGGCGGGGTCAACGCAACGTACGGACAGCCCGAGAGCGTCCCGTTGATCGGCGACTACGACTGGGTCCGCGATGGCGCCCCCTTCGAGATGGCGCTGATGCCGAAGGCGGCCGGGCTCACGGCCTCCTGGATGCCGCGTTCCCGGTTCACCGTCCCGGGCAAGGTCTTCCTGATGGAGTGCTGGGTGAACACCGCCCTGGCCAGAGGCAGCAGGATCGAGATCAAGGCGGTGCTCGACCGCAGCGGTGGCGCCTTCGGCTATCTGAGCGGAGTCGTCGACATCGCAGCCGGAACCATCAGGATCACCTCCGGTACGCAGGGTGGCACCTACTGGTATTTCGAGTGGACGTCCAGCAAGCTGGCCGCGCTGCGGGGAAAGTGGCACCTCGGTTTCGTCTTCGACACCAGGGCATCGGGAGCCACCGCGCTGCCGACCGTACAGCCGCGCCTGACGGGTCCGGACGGCTCGTACTTCACCGGGTCCGCCGCCACGTACTCCGATCCGTCGGGCGCCCAGCCGCGCTCCGAGCTCTACCGCATCGACCTGACCACCGACATGGCGGTGGAATGTCTCCAGGTGACCGACCGGGTCTGGGCGGACGCAGTCACCTTCCCCCGCGACGTGTGGGATCAGAAGGGTGCGTGGGTCAAGGGCGCGGTGCTCGACGATCCCGGGCTGCCGCTCTACAACATGCCCAAGGTGTCGGGATCGCAGTGGGACGTGATCACCGAGATCGCCCGCGCGAGCATGTCCACCGCCGAATTCGACGAACAGGGTGTCTTCCAGTGGCGGGGTCCCGCCCGCTTCGGCAAGGTGCCCACCCAGCCCGATCTCACGGTCACCACCCGCAGGGACATCTCCTCGCTCACCGTCAGCGAGGAGATCGACGCCTGCCGCAACCACTGCGAGCAGCCGTACCAGGACTGGGGCGGCATCAGCAGCGTCGCGGGGAGCACGGTCGACGACACGGTGGTACGGAAGATCGACCCCGGCACTTCGGTGGAGGTCTCCTACGCCGTCGCCGAGGACGAGTTCGACATCGGGCCACTCGTGGTACTCGACGACTCGGTGGTGAGCGACTGGCACCGGGTGCGCTTCGGCACCCTGGCGACCGGTGGCACAGCGGTCAAGGGAGTCGTCACGGTCAGCTGCCGCCGCGAAGGTCCGACATACATCGCGCGCTTCACCAACACCGGTACCGCGCCCGTGTGGACGGTCACCAAGGACGGTAAGCCGTCGGTACGCATCACCTCGCAGAAGGCGACCGCCGAGCCGAAACAGCGCCAGGCGGCTTGGTGGAGTCCGCCGAGCCAGCAGTACTACGGCAGACAGCAGTACACGGCCGGCGTCTCCGAATGGGTGCAGAACGGCGGTACCGCGAGCGCTCTGGCACTGACCATGCTCAATGCCGGCCGCTATCCGGTACCCGTTCTCGGCGAGGTCGAGGTGCTGCACGATCCGCGCGTTCAACTCGGAGACGCGGTACGGGTGGTGGACACCACGGGCGCGCAACTCGACACCCTGGCATGGGTGGTGGGCACACGCACCACGTTCACCTCCGGAAGTGTGCCGCAGCAGACCCTCACCCTGCGCGGCACCTCGTACAACGGAGTCCCTCTGGACACCGGGCTGAATCCCGACGGGGCACTCGATCCGGCATACGGCACACAGCGTACGTACTCCGTGGTCACCGCCCAGTACGGGACGCTCGCCGACCTCCGTGCCGGCGAGGCCGACTACCGGGCCCTGCTCCGTGCGCCGGTGGGTGCGGTATGAGCGAGCAGCCCACCGAACCGCCCGTGGAGTCCGGCGGCGGTCAGGTCCCGGCCGACGGCACGGCGCCCGTGCCGATCGACAGCCCCGCCGCACGTGCGGGTGACGAGTCCACCGGGACGGCATTCCTGCCGCCGTCCCTCGACGGCTAGAGCTCTCCACGCGGCCCTGACCAGTGTTGCCGACCACCAGGAGGTCAACCTCATGTCCCTGCTCACCCCCCTCGGGGGTCTGCCTTACCCGCAGGCCACCGACACAGCCAACGTCCCACTCCACATGCAGTCCCTGGCCGAGGCGGTCGACGGCCGCACCGTGCTGCGTTTCGCCGATGCCGCCACCCGTGACTCCAAGGTGACCGCGCCGGTCGCGGGCATGCTGGCCTGGCTCACGAGCCCCGGCCGGCTCTTCCACTACACCGGAACCCAGTGGCACCCGGTCGTGCCCGGCCCTGTCCACAAGGCCAACTCGACGACGGGGACCACCGCTTCCGCCACCTATGTGGAAACGCTGGCGGCCTCGACCGGCGACCCCACCGCTGTCACGTTCACCGCTCCCCCCTCCGGTTCCGTTCTCGTCCAGCTCGGGGCGCGCATCAGCAGCAACGGCGCGGCGTCCGGTCTGATGTCGGCCAACATTCGTACCGGCACCACGCTGACCCTGGCCGCGGCCGATACACGGGCGGCGATCGTCAGCGGTACGAACCAGAGTTCCGCCTCCACCCAGTTCCAGGTCAGCGGGCTCGCGGCCGGTGCCGTCTGCACCGCGACCGCCGCCTACAAGTCGTCCACCACCGCGAACACCGCGACGTTCGTCTACCGCTTCCTGACAGTGACCCCACTGACCTGACCCGGCCCGCGCCGGCCTGACGCGAGGAGCCCGCCCGTGGCCGCACCCCTCTCCCCCGCCGCCCTCGTCCGCGCCCTGCGCAGCGAGGGCGTCCGCACCGCCGTGCACGGCGACTGGCAGACCCACAACCGCAACCACAAGGGCCCCTGGGGCCCGGTGCACGGCGTCATGCTGCACCACACCGCAGGCCGTGACAGCCTCGCACTCTGCCGCGCCGGCACACCGGACCTCCCCGGTCCGCTCTGCATCGGCCTGCTCGCCAAGGACGGGACCGTCCTCCTCGTCGGATACGGACGTACCAACCACGCGGGCAGTGGCTCGGCAGCCGTCCTTGAAGCCGTACGCACCGAAGCGGCTCTGCCCACCCCCGGCCCGGACGCCGTGGACGGGAATGCCCGCTTCTACGGCTTCGAGATCGAGAACCTCGGCAACGGCCGTGACCCCTACCCCGCCGCTCAGCTCGACGCCGCCGAACGCCTGGCCGCCGCACTGTGCCGGGCCCACGGCTGGTCGGCAAGGAGCGTGATCGCGCACAAGGAGTGGACCCGGCGCAAGATCGACCCGTCGTTCTCGATGACCTCGATGCGCAACCGGATCGCGGCCCGCCTCGGTTCGCTGCCTGCCGAGCCCGCCCCTCCCCTCTGCGAAACCTTCCCGGGCGCCGCCTTCTTCGCACCGGGCAGGAACAGCCCGCTGGTGACCGCGGTCGGCAGGCGGCTGGTCGCCGAGGGGTGCGGACGGTACGCGGTCGGGCCCGGACCGGTGTGGGGCGAGGCCGACCGGCGCTCGTACGCTGCCTGGCAGCGCAGGCTCGGCTACAGCGGCGGCTCGGCCGACGGCATCCCGGGACGCGCCAGCTGGGACCGACTGCGCGTCCCCCGTATGTGAGGAGACCCGCGATGACGCAGTCCGAGGCCGAGAGCATCGCTCTGGAACTGGAGCGGCTGCACCGCTCCGTCGACGTCGGATTCGCCACTACCCGGGGCGACTTGGCACTGCTGCTGCAACGCGTCGACCAGACCGACAAAGCACTCGGGGAGCACGAGGAGCGCCTCGACGCGCTTGAGCGGGCCCGCTGGCCGCTGCCTTCGCTGGCCGCGGTGACCTCGTGCGCCGCGCTGGCTCTCACGCTCTGGCAGTCCTCGGGGAAGTGACCTCCCTGGACGCAGGGGAGATTGCCCTCCCCTGCAAAGAAAGGACGTAGAAAGGTCAGGGCCCGTCCCCCCTGCGCTTCGCGGGAGACGGGCCCTTCCTCGTACGTACGGTGCGGGTATGCCGGACCCGCTCAGCCCTTCGGCCGCTTCGGCCGCCAGACCACCAACGCGCTGGTCTGCTGCACATCCTGATACGGCACCAGATCGCGCCGGTACGAGGCATGCACCTGGGCCTCGCGCTGCTGCATCGCCGCCGCCGCGCCGTCCACGGCCGCCGAGAGTTCGGCGACGCGCTGCTGGAGGGCGGCGACCTGGTTCTCCAGTTCGATGATGCGCTTGATGCCGGCGAGGTTGATGCCCTCGTCCTGCGACAGCTGCTGCACGGTGCGCAGCAGCTCGATGTCGCGGGCCGAGTAGCGCCTGCCGCGCCCGGCCGTACGGTCGGGGGAGACCAGGCCGAGGCGGTCGTACTGCCGCAGTGTCTGCGGATGCAGGCCCGAGAGCTGGGCCGCGATCGAGATCACGTACACCGGTGATTCATCGGTCAGTTCGTACGGATTGCGTCGTCGGCCGTCCACCTCAAGCTCCCTTCGCAGCCTGGAACAGCTCCGCCCGCGGGTCGTGGCCCGTGGTCGCCTTCCGGTAGGCCTCCAGCGCGTCCCTGGCCTCGGTGCTGAGGTCCCTGGGCACCGTCACCTCGACGGTGACCAGCAGGTCGCCCCGGGTGCCGTCCTTGCGTACAGCGCCCTTGCCGCGGGCGCGCATCGTGCGCCCGTTGGGGGTGCCGGCCGGCAGTTTCAGGGTGACCGGCGGACCGCCGAGCGTGGGCACCTTCACCTCGCCGCCGAGCGCCGCCTCCGTGAAGTCGACGGGCACGGTGACCGTGAGGTTGTCGCCCCTGCGGCCGAAGACCGGGTGGGCGTCGACATGGACCACGACGTAGAGATCGCCGGCCGGTCCACCGCGCTCGCCCGGGCCGCCCTTGCCGCGCAGCCGGATCCGCTGGCTGTCCGAGACGCCCGCCGGAATCCTGACCTGCATGGTCCGGGAGGACTTCGCCCGTCCGCTGCCCTTGCAGACATCGCAGGGGTCCTGGGCGATGAGGCCCCGGCCCTTGCAGTCCACGCAGGGGTCGGTGAGCGAGAAGCCGCCGCCGGTGCCGCGCGACACCTGGCCGGTGCCGAGACAGGTCGGGCAGACCCTGGGGGTGCCGTTCTTGTCACCGGTGCCGGAACACGCCTTGCAGGGCGCCTGGCTGGACATCCGCAACGGGACCGTGGCCCCTTCGACCGCCTCGATGAAGCTGAGCGTCACCTCGGACTCGATGTCCTGGCCGCGGCGCGGCTGCACCCGCGTCCCCGTACCGCCCCGGTTGAACAGGCCGCCGAAGACATCGCCCAGGCCGCCGCCGCCGAAACCACCGGCTCCGCCGCCCGCGCCCCCGCCCTGGGTGCCTCCGAAGAGGTCGCCCAGGTCGAAGTTGAAGTTGCCCCCGGCGCCTCCGGGTCCGGCCCTGAAGCCGCCGTTACCGAAGAGGGCGCGCGCCTCGTCGTACTCCTTGCGCTTCTTGCTGTCGCCGAGGATGTCGTTCGCCTCGGAGATCTCCTTGAAGCGCTCCTCCGCCTTGTCGTCGCCCTTGTTGGCGTCCGGGTGGAACTCGCGGGCGAGCTTCCGGTACGCCTTCTTGATCTCGGCGTCGGTGGCGTCCTTGGGGACGCCGAGGACCTTGTAGTAGTCCTTCTCGACGAAGTCCTTCGTGCTCATCGACGTCCCTCCTTCCGGACGATCGGCCATGCGGCCGGCCCGTTGGCCGGTCGCATGGCCGGGCGGTGGGCCGCGAGGTGGTCAGACGGGATGTCAGACCTCCTCGGTGCCACCGCTCTCCTCGTCGGTTGCCTTCTCTTCCTTGGCTGCCGCACCCGGCTGGGGTTCGGCCACCGCCACCCGTGCGGGGCGGATGGTGCGCTCGCCGATCCGATACCCCGGCTGCAGGATCGCCACGCAGGTCGTCTCGGTGACATCCGGCGCGTACGAGTGCATCAGGGCTTCGTGAATCGTCGGGTCGAAGGGCTCGCCCTCCTTGCCGAACTGCTGCAGGCCCAGCTTGGCGACGACCGTCTCCAGTGATTCGGCCACCGACTTGAACCCGCCCACGAGCTCGCCGTGCTCACGGGCCCGGCCGACGTCGTCGAGCACGGGCAGGAGCTCGGACAGGAGACCCGCGACTGCGATCTCCTTGACCGTGGCCCGGTCCCGCTCGACGCGGCGACGGTAGTTCTGGTACTCGGCCTGGAGCCGCTGGAGGTCGCCCGTGCGCTCGTTGAGCGCGGTGCGGACCTGGTCCAGCTGGGCCGTCAGACCGACTGTCTGTACTGCGTCCCCGGCCGGGGACGCCTCCTCCTCGGCAGAGGAGGGGACGTCCTTCGGCTCAGCTCCGTCAGGGGTGGCGCCGGAGGGGACGTCGGGCTTCTCCTCGAAACCCGGAGTCTCCTCGGTCACACCGCACCGCCCTTCGCGTCCTTCTCGTCGTCCACGATCTCGGCGTCGACGACGTCGTCGTCGGCCTTGGCCTGCTGGGCGCCCGGCTGCGGGTCACCCTGCGGACCGCCCTCGGTCTGGGCGTTGGCGTACATCGCCTGGCCCAGCTTCTGGGAGACGGCCGCGACCTTCTCGGTGGCGGTACGGATCTCGGCGGTGTCCTCGCCCTTGAGCTTCTCCTTCAGCTCGGTGAGCGCGGTCTCCACCTCCGTCTTCACATCACCGGGAACCTTGTCCTCGTTGTCCTTGAGGAACTTCTCCGTCTGGTAGACGAGCTGCTCGCCCTGGTTGCGGGACTCGGCGGCCTCGCGACGGCGGTGGTCCTCCTCCGCGTACTGCTCGGCCTCCTCACGCATCCGGTTGACCTCGTCCTTCGGCAGCGAGGAGCCACCGGTGACGGTCATCTTCTGCTCCTTGCCGGTGCCGAGGTCCTTGGCGGCGACGTGCATGATGCCGTTCGC
>NZ_JBVJWD010000075.1:0-24174 GCF_055602785.1 Streptomyces sp. NPDC037301 | reverse complement strand
ACAGCCAGTCCACTGTGCCGTCCCGGCAGACCAGGGCGGCGGTCTGCATGTCTCCGATGAGTGCGTAATCCTCGATGCGCCCGGCCACGTGCGTCCTCGATTCGTTGTGGGTGTGTGGTCATGGGGGAGCGGGTGTCGATGAGACAGGGGCCTGGTCTACATGGGGGGATTCAGCCAGTGCGCGGTCGGCCGGGTGACGAGCCGTGCGGCCTTGTAGGCGTCGGCGAGTGACACGATGGCGGTGCTGCGGTAGGCCATGTCGCCGCGGGATATCACCAGTGCCGCGTCCGGTGTTGCGGGGTTCGCCAGGTAGAGCGGCAGCAGAAGCTGTAGTTCTGCCTTGCCCGGCTGCCACGCGGGGACCGCTGTCCCTGGGTTGCGTTTCGCGATGTCGATGGCGCGGTTCACCGCACCCTCGAGCGCGAGTTCCAGACCGAGGGGGATCTCCCTGAGCGCGGCCGGGAACAGACCAGAAACCATGGGGGTGAACTGGCGGGCGACGAAGGTCACGGGCAGGTCCCAGTCCAAGACGTAGACGTGAGGGTCCTGCGAGTACGCGGCCGCTTGGGGGAGTTCGGTGTACGCGTCCAACTGAAGTGCGCCCGCCCCCCGCCAGCCGGCCAGGTACCAGTCCTGTCGGTCGGCCTGGCGGTTCGGCCGGAAGAGGCCGTAGATGTCTTCGTGCTGTGGCGTGACGAGCCGCGTGTTGAAAATGCACGTCTGGCTGTCGGAGCTTGGCACGACCGAGTCCGTGACCAGAGACTGCTCGAAGGTCCAGGTCACGTAGTGCTTGAGCACCGCGAGCGAACCCCGCTCGGCGGGCGAGAACCTGTCCCAGGGCTCATCCACGGCCATCCGGGCGAGCTCGTCGAACGAGTCCGCGGACCCGGTGCCCGCCTGCCGCTCCTCTGCGGGACGGACGTGGCCGAGATAGGCGAAGACGCTCAGCTGGCCGCGCATTGACGAGTTCCCCCTCCCGCCGAACGCGGAACTCCCGGCGCCGGAGGGCGTGCTGCCGGCGGGGAGGCTGTGCGGATAGCCGGAATCCGTAGCGGTGATCGACGGGGTGGTGCGCAAGGACACGACAGCCTTTCGAGGCGGAATGGGTGCGGTGTGGACTGCCGGGCGGATGCTCGCCCGGTCAGGCCGTGGTGAACAGGTGTGAACGGAGTCCGGGGCGGACTGCGCCGGCAAAGTGCCCGGCTGCCTCTTTCTTCTGCTTCACGTGTTCCTGACGGGTGGCGGGGTACCAGCGACGCCCGACAGCGCAGGCGCGTCCTGGACCAGGGCCCGGATACCGGATATCTCACGGGCCTCGTGCTGCAGCAGATGGGCCGTGCCGCCGTCGGCGGTCCGCACCGTGCGGACCGGTTCCCACGCGAGATGTTCCGACAGATGCAGGGCCAGCTGGGACGGGGCGACCCGCATCCGGACCCACGCGTGTCCGGTGCGGGCGGCCCGGTCGCTGGCCCACGACGTGATAACCCAGCTGAGCCGGTCCGCGGCCAGCGCCGGATCCGTGATTATCCGGACCAGGCCAACAGCACGCTGCGCCGCTTCGCGGGCAGTCCAGCCGTCATGGGGTGTCTGGTCGACGATCGTCGCCGTGGCGACGACCGCCCCGTCACAGGTCAGAACGAACGGCACTGCGGCCGCCGTCTCGGCCGCAGTAAGGGGGCAGTAGCGGATGAGGCCGATCCCTTTGTCCTCGGCCCACCGGACCCGTGCCCTCCACAGGGCGGTGACCGCCGGCCGGTCGTCCGGCAGCATCTCGCGTATCTCGTACACAACATTCCTTGGGAATTTCGCTCTGGACAGGGGTTGACGGGCGGGCCGCGTAGGCGACGAGGTGTGCGCGCGAGCGGGTGTCCAGCCTCTGCATGAGAAGGCGCAGCTTCTTCTTGACGCTCTCTTCGGTCTTGCCTGTGGAGCGGGCGATGTCAGCATTGGTGACGCCCCGTGCGACAAGGCGCACGATGTCGAGCTCGGCGGGAGACATCAGGTCACCAGGCCGGCTGAGCAGGCACCGGCGCTCGGAAGGGCAGACAGCGTTGAGGAGCTGGCTTCGCAGGTCCCTTGGGATGCGATATCCGCCCGCGGCCACGGTTGCCACCACATCGGCAAGAAGGGGGACTTCGGAGTGCCGGAGTATCGCGGAAACACCATGTGGAGCCACTGTGATAACGCCGTGCACGCTGATGCTGCGGATGACCAGGATGGTGCGGCCGCCGGGTGCTCCAATGTGCAGCTGCCGCAGGGCCAGTTGGCACGCGCCGTCCACGGCCTCAGTGGCGTGGACCGGATCCGGTGTGCTGAGTGAGGGTGCGTCAGTCGTATACCGCGGTGTGCACTGCGGCTGAGGAGGACGCTGATGTCGCGGTGAGCGGAACCGGTTCAGCTGACGGACACGGCGACGGCTGTCGTGGAGCTGGCAGACGGCCGGGGCGATGCCGGTGGACTGGGGCGGATAGGCATGTCGGGCTCTTTCATCATCCACGTTGTTTGGCTCTCTGGTGGTGCTTGATCGCACCAGCTCTGAGGGCGCAGGTTCGTAGCCGCCAGGTCCTGCCGAATGGGACGGCCAGAAGGCTCCGGCGATCGGCGAAATCCGGAACATCAGACTGCTCCCGCAGGCATCTGGACACGGGCGCGCTGCTGCTCCGCGGCGCCGGTAATGACTGAGAGGTGGTTTCGGATCTGCAGTACGTCGGAGTTGCTGCACAGCGACTCATAGGCGGCCAGGGCCTGGCCGAACCAGTCGGCCGCTTCCTGGGGCAGTCCGGCCTCTTTGGCGTTGAGGCCGAGAAACTTAACGGTCTGGGCCGCCCACATGTACGCACGGCAGGCCACGAACTCCTCGTAGGCGCCCTTGCCAAGGCGCAGAGATTCGCTGTAGTCCCCGCTCCGGGCCACAGCTCGCGACCACCATGCTTTCGCACGGGCGGCGTCGTACGGGTCGCCGGCCTCAGCGAGTGCCTGGTGCGCCTTCGCGAGCCGGGAGGCTGCGGAGGCAGGGTCGTCGCATGCCAGATCGAGCTTGCCGAGTTCGGTGTCAGTCAACCCCACCCCTCGCAGATCCTCGGCCGTGGCGCGCATCTGGCGCGCGGAGATCAGGCGCCGGCGAGATTGGGGATACCGTCCGAGCTCTCGGTACTGCACACCTTGCTCATGTCGTGACTGGGCCGTCATCTGAGTGTCGCCGGCCTTCTCGGCCATCGACTCCACGTCCCGGAACGCCTGCAGCGCCCGTGCGCGCTGGTCCGTGTGGCCGTATCCGAGGCCGAGTGTGTTCAGCAGCACCCGCCCTGCCGCGTGCTCTCCGCATCGCTGTGCCGATCTCACCGCGGCCTCGTGGGCCTCGATCCACCACGGATAGCGGCGGTAGTGTCGCCAGGCTGGCCACATCGCGTGAACCAGCTGCCAGACACAAGCGTGCAGGTCTGTCCGGGTCGCGGCCCGGACCGCGGTCATCAGATTGGGGAACTGGCTCTCCAGCCAGACCATTGCCTCGGGTTCCGACTCGAAGGAGAGCGGTACGGGCTGCGAGGCGGCCGTGTAGGTCCGGCGGAACTCGGCGTGGCTGGGCGTTATGAGCTGCTCGGCCGCGGAGGTAGTGGCGATCAGCCATTCCAGGGCCAGGTGCAAGACTTCCCGCTTGCTCTCCGGGTGCGCGGCGGCCCGGGCATGGGCAAGGACCTCATCGTGGTACACGAACACCCGTCCACGTCCGGGCTGCTCGTCCGCGCGTGTCAGGAGCTGGGCGTCGGCCAGAGCGGTCAACAGGTCCATGACGTCGGCATGGGCGCCGCCGCATACAGCAGCGGCGAGCGCGACGTCCACGTCCTTCACGGGCAGGAGCGCGAGGCGCTGGCAGGCGGTTGCGGCCTGGGACGGGAGGGACGCGTATGCGGCGTCGAGCGGCGGGTGGGACACGGTGCTCCTGTGCGGGGCGGTTATGGGCAGGGAAGCCTGGGCCCGGACAGATCCGGGGATCAGCGGTTCAGCGGTGCAGTGACGCGGCGACAACTACAGACAGCGGCGCTGCGATCAGGACGGTGAGCCGCAATGCGATCAGAGCGGTTCGGGGCATCGGGCGGCTCCGGTGTGCGCGTAGGCGCGACTGAGTTGCTCCTGCGCGGCGTACACGAGCAGCTCGCGTGAGGCCGCGGGTGTGGTGAGATCCCACGTATCGGATATGAGGGTGGACAGGCGCCTGTCCACCGGCAGGTAGAGGACAGCGTCGCGCTCCGGCCGGGCGAAGACCGGCCCGGCCGGCATACTGAGCTCGACCAGATGACCTCGCGGCGCGGCGATCCGACCGGGCACCACACGCACCTCACCAACGTCCAGGCCGAGGAGGTACTGCACCTGCTGCGCCATCACCTCGGGGGCGACGTGGTGAGTGTGGAGGACGTGCTCGTCCAGGACGAAGACCGTCTGCGGGGAGGGCAGCGGAGCGCCGGGAAGGGCGAACGGCGGGCATCCGACCGCGCGGGCGTACGCGGGGGTCTGCAGCGGCGGCGGAATCAGGGGGGTCGAGAGCCACCGCACCTCTCGCGCCTGCCGGGCGCATCCGGCCAGGCGCTGGTGGTGTCCCTCCGTCCAGTCCCTCGCTGCTCCCGCCACGTCCACCTCGTCCGGTGCGGCCAGGGGGTGGGTCAGTGTGCGCAGTGCTTGCGCGTCCTCGGGGCAGCGGTAGAGGTGGCACAGGCGGGAAATGGCTTCGGACGTGAGGCGGGCGTGGCCGGCCTCCATGGCCAGCAGGGTTTCCTCGCTCACGGCCAGAAGGGCAGCGGCTTGCTCGGGCAGGACGTAGCGGCGCTCACGCGCGTCGCGTAGATAGCCGCATGCAGCACGTACGGCTGGGTGTGTCAGAGCCATGGATATGCCGTCTCTGCCGGAGCGGGCGCCCCGGCCTGTGGTGTGGGATCGGATCAGGCTCACCGAGGGTCCCCGGCGGGCCGGTTCGGACTCTGCGCACGGCGTGGGGCGGGTTCGTGGGACGGCGATACGTGGTGAGGCACGGACTGGGACGCCGGGTACGTGACGTAGACGCCGGGGCCGTGAGGTCCCTGGTTGTCGTGGTGGACGAGGCCCTCAGCGATGAGCTGACGGCAGGCGCGGTGAGCGACCTGGCGGGCGGTCAGCCCGAATTGACGTGCGAGGATGCCGACCGGCAGGGCCTCGCCGTGCCGGTAGATCATGTTCAGGATCCGCTCCCGGATGATGGCGATCACTTCCGTGTCGTGCGGGTGTGGCAGGTTCGGCCGGAGGATCTGCCTGCCGTTCTGTGCCCGGGGCTCGTAGCAGATGAAGCCCAGATCGTTGAGTTGATGCAGAGCCGTCGTCACGTCTCCGAAGCTGAGGCCAGTCCCGTGGGCCAGGGACTGGACGCTGGGAAGAGTCGCTCCGGGCCTCAGGTATCGGACGAGGTGTTTGCGCACCCGGAGTGTGGCCGGCATGGGCGTGACAGGCGTGGTCACGAAGAGCTCCCTTCGCCAGGAAGAGCATCCTGAAGGTCGGTGACGGCGGTGCACAGCACGGTCAGACGCCACAGCCGTTCGCTGAGCGGCTCGGGCTGCGCGATGGTTACGCAGGCCAGGGCATAGGCGATCAGCGCCTGCACGTCCTGCTGCTCCTCCAGCGGCCGGGACTGGGCGAGGCGGCCGGCGAGGAGGGAGTAGTACCGCACCACCCCCGCTTGACGTTCTCTCACGGCCTCCAGTTGTCCGGGTGGCCATTCGATCAACCGCAGCCAGTGGTGGCGGGCTCGGTCCCGCGCCTCATCGCACTCCTGCCGGAGCCGGGTGCCGACCGGACCGGTGTGCTGGGGCAGCAGGCTGGCAGCGGGGCTGCCCGTAGCGGGATAGGGGTACTGGCGCAGCCTGGTTGCCGGCAGAGCGACGACTGGGGGCCGGAGGCGGCTGTGGATCAGGCCGGCCGCGTCGAGTTCCTTCAGGGCCGCTGACACGGTGGAGCGGCTGACGGCCAGGCGGCGTGCAAGGTCTGTGCGCGTCGGCAGCCGAGATCCAAGCGGGAAAGCGCCCGTGGCGATCAGCGCGCGCAGGAATTCGGCGACCATGCCTGCCGAGTGGCCAAGGTCTTCGGAGAGCCCACGCGCGATGCGCCACTTCATTCCGGCGCGCTGTGTCGTGCCCTCCACCGCCAGGTCGGTCAGCGCCATCGTCACATCCTCGAGCGGATACCCGCCTGCCTCGGCGAGCCGCTGCGCGGACAACAGGGTGTACGGGGCATATGACTGGGCAAGGAGCTGGCGGCGCAGCGCGTTGGCGACCTGGGTGACGGGGATCCGTGGTGGCAGGGTCGCCCGCAGATCCTTTAGTAACTGCCGTGCTTCGCGGGCGATTTCTGCGACGGCGGCCGCGTTTCCTGCAGCGGCCGCACGGGCTACGGGGCCCTGGAGGGTGGACAGCAGATCTGCCCACCGGGCGCTGTCGGTGGGCGATCCGGTTGCCTCCTCGGCCCGTTTGCGGGCGACGGGTATCCATGGCTCCACGATGGCGAGGATCCGTGCGGCCTCGGCGGTCACCTCGGCCGGTGAGCGAAGCGTGGTTGCGCGGCGTGAACCCGTCAGGTCACCCAGGGCCGCAGACAGGTCCTCCTCCAGCGGAGGGTCTGCCTCGGGACCGGGCACCGGAAGCCGTGAACGCAGGCAACTGTGTGGGGGCGCTGTAGGGCGGTGGTCGGCGGGAGTCACAGCATTCCTGTGGTGTGGTGTCGTGTGGGGCGGGAGGCAAGCTCGTCGGCCAGGTCCGCGAGCGCGGTGGCCAGGGTGGCGAACCGGAACAGCCGCTCGTGCAGGAGACCGTTGACGGGCTGGGTGGCGCAGGCCATGGCCCGGGCCGCAGCCGACCTCAGCCGCGGATACTCGCCCCTGGACCGGCCGTCCACCTGCTCGTAGGCGGCAAGAACAAGTCGGCGCAGGATGTCCCCCTGCCGTGTTTCCTGCACGGTCATCGCGTCGGCGGGCAGGCAGATGCCGCTGCGCCACCGCTCGTGGGCGGTGTCACGGCTGTCGCGGATGGCGCCCCGGTCGTACGAGGCTCCTGTTCGCTGCTGTTGCGGCAGTGCACGCAGCACGTCGGCGAATCCGGGCGGCCACGCGGCCCGGGAAGGGGCGGAGCGGGCGGGTGCCGGCACACGCGGGCGCAGGTTGCCGGGGAGGTGCAGGACGCCGTCGGCGGCCAGGAGGTGTAGAGCCCGGCTCACCGTGGCCGCATTGGTCAGGAGTACCTTCGCCAGGCCGGTCCGCAGGGGTAGTTCGGTGCCGGGAGGGTAGGCGCCGTGCTCGATCATCGCGGCGAGGAGACTGCGCGTGCGGTGGACGGCGTGGTCGCCGGGGCGGTGGTCGACCACCCGCCACCGGCCGTGGACAAGTCCTGTGCGGGCCAGCTGCTCCAGCGCGGGGCGGAGCTCGGCGGATGAGTTGCCGGTGATGCCGTGCAGTTCTGTCAAGGTGAGCCGGGTGCCGGGTACGTAGTGGCCGGCGGTGATCCGGTCCCGGATCGCCGTGACCACTGCGTCTGCCGGCGAAGTGCAGCGGGCGCCCTGCGAGGCAGGGGGCTGTCCGGCGGGAGGTGGGGCGGAGGGCGTCATGGGTGTTCCGATCAGCGAAAGGGGCGGAAGGTCGCGGCTGCGGTGATCGAGACGTAGACCGACAGCATGGTCAGGGCGTACGCGACCAGGAGTTTGCGGCTGGGCATCACAGCGGCCCCGTCATGGGCTGAGCGGCCGACCGGTGATGCTCGACGGCCTGTTCGAGAGCCTCATGGGAGGGCGCTGAGGCGGCAGCCTTGAGCGCCGAAGTGATCTTGTGCGACCTGTTGCGCGCGTGGTCGCATCTCACGCCGTCCTCGCCCGGACAGGCCGCCACGCGCCCTGCCGCAAACGTCAGTTCCACCAGGTGTCCGGGCGGTTGCGGAACCGGGTGTTTGTCTGTGACGACCTGGATCGTGGTACCGCTGTCCGCCATCCGCGTCAGGTGCGCCAGCTGTATGGCGCCTGCCACGAGGGCGGCCAGACAGTACTCCTGCCAGGTCATGCCGTCCTCCCGGCAGGCTGAAGGGCACGCGGGACCGCGTCCGGTTCGGGTGCGGCGGGTTCGTGCGGGCTGAGGATCCACGCGATCAACGTGGGGTCCCACAGCGGCCGGTGGGCGGGCACGGCCCAGTACGCGCCGTCGGCCGTGGCCCGGCGGCCGTACTCGGGCAGCCGCACCAGGCCACCGCGCGCCCACAACCGGCCCACCGCTCCGCGCCGTGCCGGCCCGACCACGCCTGCAGCGGTGACCAACACGGCCGTGTCCGAAGCTGACAACCCCAGTACGGGCCCCCACTGGCTCACATCGATGCGTTCCAGCAGAGCACGGCAGGTACCGGGTGAGATCCGGACGAAATCAAACACCTCTCCGGCCATGTGGACGCCGTTCGGACCGCTGTAGTCCTCCACGACTCCGGACGCGTGATCTCGCCGGTGGCCTGGGGGGACGAGGCCCAGAGCATCGCTCAGGGGTTGGGCCGTTCGACCGGGGCGCTGGGCGTGCGGAACTGCGGCCGGACAGGCAGCCGGATCCCACGGCTTCAGCTTGGCCTGCGCATCAAGGATGCGGCGCGCCCAGCCCTCGACGACGAGCTGACAGTCGGACAGGCCGGTGGCCCGCAGCTCGCCGAGGCATGCCTGCACTCGGTGCAGGGGCAGGCCCGTCATTGCTGCGATGCCGTGAGGCAGGCGGTCCTCGGGGACGTCCAGTACCAGCCCCCGCCACACGGTGAGGGCGTCGTCCGACACCTCCAACTCCACAGGCACCGTCTCCGACGGCAGCAGGAGCGCGCGACATGCCTTATGCGTCAAAACGCGCAGTGAACTGGTCCGGGCCGCCCGCAGGCAGCTGCGCAGATGCTTGCGAGCAGGGGCATCGCCGATGCGCATGTACACCCCTGCCTGCTCGACCGTGTGCCCCCGCACAGCGATCAGCGTCAGCAGTTCCTGCTCACGTCCGGTGAGCTTCATGGACGCGGATCCGGTACCGGCCCGGGGCCCGCCGCAAGACACGACCGGCCGATGCCCCGCCGGATCCAGCACCGTGGCCTCCTCATCCAGGACCCCGCTCGCCCAACCCTCGACCACCAGGAGGCAGTCCGACTTCCCCGTGCTCCGCAGCTGCTTCAGCTCTGCGGCGACCTCGCTGACCGGAAGGCCGGTCTGCCTGCCGATCGCATTCGGGAGATCAGCATTCGGTACGTCCAAGACCATTCCCCGCCACACCGCGGCCGCGGCGTCGGACACGTTTGGGGCCGGTGCCGGCTCGGGCGGGGCGAGTACCCCCGCACGCAGCGCCTCGTGCATGAGCGCCCGTCGGGACTCGACGCGAGCGGCCTGGACGCACTCACGCACGTGTGCGTAGACCGTGGCCCTGCTGATGCCCGTCCTGCGCGCGCACTGCTCGGCGCCCAGCCCGGAGGCAGTCAGCTCCAGGACCCAGAGTCGGATGGGGCCAAGATCCCATGGGATTCCGCTCCCGCCCTGACCGACCCGCACACCGGTGGGAGCCGTGCCTTCCAGCCCCGACAGCACACCGTGACGGAAGGCCAGCCGGATCAGCCCGTGCCAGGACGTCTCGTAATGCACGGCCAGCCGGTCCAGCACGGCGCGGACCTCGGCCAGTTCCGCACCGGCCGCGGTCGCGATCTCCGGAACCAAGGCCTGGTCCGGCACGTTCAGACGCAGCCCGGCCCACACCAGCTCCGTCAACGGATCCAGGTCGAGCACGCTGCCAGGTTCGGGATCGCCTGCCCGCCCACGGGCCTCGTGCGTGTACACCAGAGCCCGCAGCGTCTTCAGCTGCGCCTGGTCACACAGGTGGTTGGTATGAGCCTGTACCGAAGCGGCGCTGACGCCCAGCGCCTGAGCAGCCTCACCCTCCGAGGCACCGGCGGCAAACGCGTCGAGGACATCCGTCGGACGCAGTGTCAGGGCCCCCTTGCGTGCGGCCATCAGTGTTTCCCCTGCTGCACGGCGAGACGAGCAACGAATTCCCGGTCGGCAGGCGTGACCTTTTGCAGGTCGCACACGAGCCGGGTCGCAACCGCAGCCGACAGCGTCCGCTGGTCGGCCCAGAGCACCAGCTGCTCCGGCACGGCGGTTCCCCGGGGCGGCGGGTAGACAGTCGCGAACACCCCCACCAGCTCCGCCTCGCGCACCCACACCAGCTGCCGCCCCCGCTCATCAAGGACCGGGCACCAGTGCAGGGCACACCGGGCGCAGGACGGCGGCATGTCGGTAAGGCCGGTCACAGAGGTGCGTTCCCCGTTCTTCCGGAATACGGTCCGCACCCACAGCACCCCTTTCCCACGCGTGTGCGCGGCCTGCCCGCCGCAGCCCTGGCACCGCCGCCCGGCCATGCAATGGAACTGGCGCACCGCCGAAAGTCGGGACCCGTCGACCTTCCCGCCGGGGAAGCCCTCGGTCCGGGCGAGCAGAACATCGAAATCGGTGTAGCGGTCGTAGCGGTCCGGTACGCGGTAGGCGAGCCATCCGTCACGGCCTCTCACCAGATCCGGCTCCGGTGACGTCTCGCGCTCGGTCATGGCGATGTAGGGCATGTGCGTGGCCTGCAATGGGCCTGCCACGACCACGTCGTCGGCCGACTCGGGCGCTGCCGGCGCCAGCGGGTTTCGCATTGCTTTCCGTTCCAGGTGAAACATGAATGAAGATCGCGCCGGATCCGGCGCATCTGTCGGATCAGGCAAAGAAGCGTGAGGGCGGCGTCCCGTCGAGTGCCGCCTTTCGGGCGTGGAGGAGCAGTTCGCGCGACTTGGCCTCTGCAACGGACGTGTTGACAGCCCGGTCAAGAAGACGGCCGAATCGGGACTCCGCCGCCAGCCCGCTGTGATACGTCGTGCCCTCTGCCTCCTCAATGGCATAGAGGGCTATGCCGTCCGGCAGCGCGTACTCGGTGAGGGTGGCGGGCAGAGAGTTGATCTGGGCATCCAGCGGCAGAATCCGCAGTCGGATACGGCCCTGGTCCACAGCTGTGATGAGGTGCTGGATCTGGTCGGCAAAGACCGGTCCCCTCGATGCGCGGGCGAGGACCGACTCTTCCAGCACAACCATCGTGCCGCTGGCACCGATACTCTCGGGGCGGAGAATCTGGCGTTCGCCAGCGCGTAGGTCGATGAGGGCAGTCGGATACCCGGGGATCCGCAGGAACGCGGGGATGAGCCACATGCTGAAGAACCGGGCGGCATTGGACCGCTGTTCGACTGCCGCGAGGCGGTCCTCCCACCCCTCGTGCCCATCAACTGCCACATACGGGTACGGCGAAGGGAACCGCTCCTTCACGTACCACTCAGTCTCCGAGAGGAATCGGATGAACCCCTCATGCTCAGTGACCCCGTACGCGGACAGGAGTGCCGTGGCCTCGGAGGCGGACACTGCCCGGCCTGCCGACTCGATGCGGCTCATCGCCGAGTTCGACAAGCGGACCCGACCGCGGACCTCGGCGGCGGTCAGCTTGTTGTCCTCACGGAGGTAGCGCAGATAGTTACCTGTGATGACGCGTCCGGTCGGAGGGTCGGTCATGCCCAGGCTGCGACAGGTGCTCATGCCGCAGCCTCCGAACTGACGGCCTGGCTACCGCTGTCGGCACGATCCGGAGGTCGCTGATCCGAACGGCGCGATGGGAGAGCAGGGGTGGTCACGCCACAGCTCCCGCCAGCGCACGGTGCGGGGAAATGATCTGACCGTCGGGCAGCAGCTCGCCACTGTCGACGACCAGGACCCCGTTGCACAACAGGCTCCAGCCCTGTTCGTGACGGCGTGCGATCACACGGGCGGCCTCCCGGTCCGGGGATTCTACGGTGGGACACCGAGGCGTATGGCTACACATGACAGCCTTTCTGAGATGGGAGCTTCTGATCGGCACGGACGGGGTTCGGGCCGGCTGACACCGCCCTTACGAGTTGGTGTCAGCCGGGGCGCTGAGCTGTTCAACGCCCCCGGGGAAGCCGTGTCCGTGAGGAGTACCCGTCCTCGTGGGCACGGCTGGCCGGGGCGGTCAGTGGTGTGCGGGCTCCGGGTGGAGCAGGATGGCCGCGTAACCGCCGCTGTGGTGGTGCGGGACGGGTGCGCGGTATCGGGTCGGGTGGTACAGGCCCACCGGCACGATGCCGGGGGCACGGACGTGCCAGGGGCGGGTGGGCGCCTCTGTGAGATCGCGTATCTCCTCGGCGGTCCGCAGGCGTACGGGCAGTCCCGCCGCGCTGAAGCAGCGTGCTGCGGCCGCGGCTGATCCGTCACGGCACAGGTCGGCGGTGGAGTGGGTGAGCGAGAGGACACTGCCTGGCGGCGCTCCGTCAAGGATCGCTCCCACACTGGCGCGGGCGTCCGCATCGTCGGTGATCCAGGGCAGGACGTCGTGGAGCAGGAATCCTGCGGGCCGGGACGGGTCCAGGCCGTGAAGCGGCAGTTCACGCAGGATCTGGAGCATGTCCCGCAAGTCCGCGTGCATGAAGCGGTGCAGTCCCGGCCGGCTGCTCAGGAGCTGAGGTCCGTGTTCGATGACGTACGGGTCGCGGTCGACGTGGATGACCGTGGTATCCGGACCGGCGGACAGGGCGGTGTGGGGGAAGCGCGGGTTGAGGGTCGGCAGGCCGCTGCCCAGGTCGACGAACTGCCTGATCCCGGAGTCGCGGAGCATCGCTACCGTCTGGTGCGCGTACTGGCGGTTGATCTCAAGAGCCTTTTCGGCCCAGGGTGCTGCGTTGAGCAGGCGCATGCCCAGTCGGCGGTCTGCGGGGTGGTGGTGGCGTTCTCCACCGAGCAGCCAGTCCGTGATCCTGGCGGCCGACGGTGTTGTGCTGGGAATCGGGCCGCCCGTCGTGGCAGCGGGGGTGAGTGTTCTCATTGTGCGGCCCCCTGGGGGACGGTCTCCAGGACGACGTCGAGGCGGCTGGCTGTGTTGGAGATGAAGCTGGGCACCGGGGTGGGGTCGTCGCCGTCGGCCAGACGGACGTCCGGGTAGCGGCCGAAGAGCCTCGCGAGGGCGATCTCGCCCTCGGCGCGCGCCAGGGGTGCCCCGAGGCACAGGTGGGCGCCGTGTCCGAAGGCGAGGTGTTCCTTGTTCACGCGCAGGACGATGAACTGGTCGGCGTCCGTGCCGTACGTGTCCGGGTGACGGCCGGCCGCGCTGTAGCACGCGAGGATCGGCTCGCCGGCGGCGATGACGCTGCCGTCGGGGAGAGTGATGTCCTCGACCGGGTACCGCATCGGCAGGTTCGCGATGGGTGCGTCACGGCGGAGCGTCTCCTCGACGACGTCACTCCAGGCAGTGCCTTCCGCGCGGACGAGCCGGAGCTCGTCGGGGTGGGTGAGGACATTGCGGACCGCGTTGGTGATGAGCCCCACCGTGGTCTCGAACCCGGCGGTGATCATCAGCAGGAGCGTGTCGACGAGTTCCTTCTCGCTCAGTGCCTCGTTCTCGTCGTCGTGTGCGGCAACGAGAGCACTGGTCAGATCGTCTCCGGGCATCTCGCGTTTGAGCGCCACGAGGTCGCGCAGCAACGTGTAGAGCTCCGCCTGGCTGGCTTCTTGTTCTTTCCAGCTGTACGACGTCGAGAAGATCACATCGGCGAGGTGCCGGACCCGGTCGTGTTCCTGTTCAGGCAGCCCCATGAGCCGGCAGATGAAGAGGATCGGCAGGCGGCGGGCGAAGGCCGCGACCAGGTCCACCGGTTCACCGGGGCTGTGAGTGGCGTCGATGTCGTCGAGGAGCTGATCGGCTATCGACTCGATGACGGGGATCATGTCGCGGGTGCGCCGGGCGGTGAAGGCCGACTGGGCGAGCTTGCGCAGACGGCGGTGGTCCTGCCCGAATGCGGTGAACATGTTCTTGACGCTGACCCACAGCGCCAGGGGCCATGTGCCCTTCACACGCTCGAAGTCGGGCCAGTGAGCTCGCGCGTCCTTCGAGACCCGCGGGTCGGTGAGCAATTGCCGCAGCCACTCCGGGTCGGTGACCGCCCAGGCCTCGACGCCGAGCACGTCGACGCGGGTGAAGGGGCCGCGGCTCCTGAGCGCGGCATCCTCGCCGATGCGGTCGGGCGCCTGGGGATTCAGTGCGAAAACGCTGCTGTCCATGAGGTTCTCCTCCGTGCGTACTCAGTCGGGCAGAGGGGCAGTCGGTGCGAAGGAAACGGGCAGTGTGACCAGGGCCCGGTGGAAGGGGCCCGGCCGCCAGGTCAGTTCTTGGGCCGGGCAGGCGAGGTCCATCTCGGGTAGTGCGTCCAGCACGTAGGTGATGGCGGTCTCGGCAATGAGGTAGGCGTGGGAGCGTGCCGGGCAGGCGTGCGGGCCGGCACTCCAGGCCAGGTGGGCCCGGTCACCGGCCGTGGTGCCCAAGGCTGGGTCGTTGTTGCAGCCCGCCATGGAGATGACGACCGGGTCATTCGCAGGCAGCAGGTACCCGTCGAGGTCGACCGGGTAAGGCGGGTAGCTGATGCAGTAGTTGGCCAGCGGCGGATCCCAGTACAGGACAGTGTCCAGTGCCTGGCGGACGGTGGCGCCGCCAGCGTGCACGTCTCCGCAGAAGGCCTCGTCGGTCAGCACCTTGAGGATGGTGTTGGTGACCAGGTTGACCTGGGGCTCGATGCCGGCGCCGTAGAGGGTGACGAGCTGATGGGCCATTTCGGTGTCGTCGAGCCGGGCGGCATGCGCGATCAGACGGGAGGTGATGTCGTCGCCAGGCTGGACGCGCCGGAACGCGACCTGGTCGGCGACCGCTTGGGCGAGGATCTCGTTACCGCGGGCGGCGTTCACGCCGTCGAAGACTTGGGCCATGCCGTCGGTGATACGGCGTCCGATCGTGTCGGGGCAGCCCATCAGGTCGCTCAGGACACGGAAGGTGAGGGGCCAGGCGAACTGGGCGAGCAGATCGGCGTGGCCGTCCTTACGGAACCCTTCGATCAGGTCGTCGGCGGATTTCTCGACGAGGGCGAGCAGTGCGTGCTGGTCGACCGCCCCGAGCGCGGCGACGTTGGCGTCCCGGTAGCGGGCGCGTTCGGGCCCGGCAGAGCGCAGGGCGTTGGGCCGCCATTCCATCATCGGCCTGACCGGGCACGTGTCCGGGATCGTCTGCTGCCAGGTGCGGGGGTCGGCCGGGAACCGCACCTCGTCGTGCAGGATGAGCCGGGCCTGGTCGTAGCCGATGACGAGCGTCGCCGGCACACCGGGGGCGAGATCGACCGGGACGAGGGGGCCATGGGCCTGGCGCATGCGGGCGTAGGCGGCGTGTGGGTCGGCGGCGAACCCGGGTTCGTACATCGCGATACGGGCCGAGGACGCCTCGGAGGAGGGCAGGGTCATGGGGCGAGGCTCCAATGGGCGGAGTCGGCGGAGGTCAGGTGCTCGAAGACACTGATCAGGCTTTTTACGCTGGAGCGGCGGTCACGGGCGTCGCACGCGGTGAGCAGGACGTGGTCCTCCAGCGCGAGTGCCTGACGGATCTCGGCGTCCGGGTATGTGGGCGCGCCATCGAAGCAGTTGATCGCCACCGCGTACGGGACGCCCAGTTGGTCCAGCAGGCTGAGCGCGTCGTGGGAGGCGTTCAGGTCCCGGGTGTCGACCAGGACCAGGACGACCAGCGCTCCTTCGATCAGGTCCTCCCACATCGCACGGAACCTGATCTGCCCGGGCGTGCCGAATACATAGACGACGAGGTCGTCGCTGATGTGGAGGCGCCCGAAGTCGATCCCGACGGTGGTGTGGGTCTTGCCGGGGGTCTTGCTCAGGTCGTCCACCCCAGCACTGGCCTGGGTGATCGTCTCCTCCATGCGCAGTGGCTGCACCTCGGAGACGGCGCCGACGAAGGTCGTCTTGCCGACCCCGAACCCGCCCGCGATCGAGATCTTCAAAGACCGGATGGCGGTCGTGTGGACGGGTTCAGACCTTGGCGCGCAGTCCACGGAGCACCTCCTCCAAAATGTGGATGTCGGGCTGGTCGGGACGGGAGTTGATCGGAGTGGCCAGGTGGCCGCTGTCGAGCAGATCGGACACGATGATGCGGACCGTGGACGGCGGCAAGTCCAGACCGGCCGCGATGTCCACCACCCCGAGAGCTCCCCGCGCTCTACCGACCAGGGCCATCACCCGGCGGGAGTCCGCCGGCAGGGCCGCGTCCGGGGCGGCCGCGGCCCGCACCAGGGATTCCAGGCGGACGTCGGGCCGCGTGGGACGGACCCGCCCGTTGGTGCGGACGTAGGGTCTGACCATGTCCGGATCGTGCCGCGGGCCCGTCACCTCTCTGGTGCTTCCGTGACCGTTTGCCTGTCAGCGACCGTCATCTCGTCGTGGACGCGGTCGGCGAGCCGGAGCATTTCCTCGGTGATCGCTTCGACATCGACATCCAGGGCGGTGGTCTCCACCCCGAGCAGCATGTTGTGCCCGGCCCGCGTGACTAGGTACAGGCGGGCATCGGTTTCGATCACCACCTGGCGGACGCCGCCTCCGCCGGACACCTCGGCGTACGACAGCGCGGCTGCGCGGAGGGCCGCGGTGACCGCGGCGAGCTTCTCCGCCCCCTCCTGGCGCAGGGTGGCCGTCCGGGACGACAAAAGGCCGTCGCTGGAGATCAGGAGCGCGCCCTGGACGCCGGGGACGCCCGCGAGCTGTCGGTCGAGCAGCCAGCCGAGTGAGTTGGAGTGCGTGTCGGCGTATCCGGTCATGCGGGGTCCTTACCGTGCGTTGTGGGGGTTTGTCGGGCGCGCCGGGTGCCCGCGGCCCAGGCGGTGGCCACGCTGGAGCGGCCGGGCCGCGCCGGCTGCCCGTCACGGGCGGGCTGTTGCACTGCCTGCGCGGAGCGTGCTGGTGCGGTGCGCCGTACGGTCAGCCCGCTCGCCGTGGTGCCCGCAGGTGGCTCGGGCACCGCCCGCAGCACGGCCGGGACCTCCGGGCCCGGTGAATCGGGCGGCAGTTTGGTGAGCAGGTCCTTGGGGATGAAGACCGTTGCTCTGGTGCCCATGCGGGCGTTCGGCGCCTCTACTTCGACCCGGAACCCGTATTCGCGGGACAGGATCGCGGCCACCGGGAACCCGGTCCGTGGGTGCGCACCGAGGTGGGTGACATCCCCCGGCCGTTCGCCGGCCAGGATCTGCCGTGCCTCGACGAGCTGTTCAGGGCTCATCTGGAGTCCCGAATCATCGATGATCACAGTGACGCCGTGGTGGCCCTCCCGCAGCATGACGTCCACCGTCGTCGGCGAGTACCGCAGCGCGTTGTCGAGGAGAGCCGCGAGGGTGTGCACGACCGGACCGACTACGCGGCTGGTCACCGCAATATCGGACTCCTCGTGCCGGATCCGCTCGTACCCCTGCACGTACCCCATGGCCGCGCGCAGCACATCCGTCAGCGACGTGGCCGGCCAACGCCGCGTCAGCTTCCCGCCGCTGAGCACCACATAACTCTGGCCCGCGAGCAGCAGCTGGTGCCCCAGATGATCGATGCCCACCCACGCCGCGTAGTCGTCGTGTCCAGCGGGCCGCCGGATCCCCTCGCTGATCTGCTGGCTGACCTTGGAGGCGGTCGCCACCAGGGAGGACGCGACGCTCCGCACCGCCGCCCGGGTCGCCTCCTGCGAAGCCCGGCAGGCATCGTCCGCAGCGGCGCGAGCCTCCTCCCGGACCTCGGCAACCTGCGCGCTCGCAGCCAGCTGCGCGTCGTACTGCACCTGCCGGACAGCATGGGCCAGGGCCTCAGCCACGCCTTGCAGCCGGTCAGCCACCACCGACCCGACGATGCCCTCGGGCACGGACAAGTCGGCGCCGTGCCCCTGCCCGGCCCGCACGGATGCCGCCTGGAGCGCCGGAATCACGCCGGAGGCCAGCTCGCCGAGCACCCCCTCGACCGCCCACATCCGCTGCTCGGTCGCATCAGCATGCCGACGCAGCCGGTCCACCCGCCGCCGCTCCGCCCTCGCCCTTTCCCGGAAGTGCCACGCCGTGCCGCCGCCTGCCAGGGCCAGCGCCGACGGCACCACAGTGATGGCGTGCTGTATCAAAGTGGTCATGCGGCCATCACCGGCGCCGCCGCACGCCCCAGCTCGCCCACAGGGACGCCGCTCTCGACCAGGCCGACCAAGGAAGGTGTTTCGAGGATGAGGGAGTCACCGTGACAGCGGCGCTGGTCCGCGCACGGGGCCGGGACGCCCGGGGGAGTGGCGGGAGCGATGCGCCAGAATCCGTGGTCCCAGGTGCCGAGCATGCCAGCAAAGACGGCGGCCGAGTCGAAGTGCGGAAGACCATGCCAGTCGACCGAGCCGTCACGGCCGACCAGGGCGGCGGTCTGTATGTCTCCGATGAGCGCGTAGTCCTTGATACGCGCAGGGCAGCTGTTCATGATGTCCGATCTGTAGCGGGGGCCCTGGGGGCGGCGCGTGGTGGGGGCGGAGTGGATCGTTGGCCGGGGCGGCACGTCCCGGCCAGCGTCGAAAGAGGCCCTGGTGCGGAGCGGGAACCGGTGCGTGGCCGTGCGCCGAGGAGCACGACTGCTCCTATGGCGGCCGCGATCAGGCTGGTGAGGATCCCGCCGGTGAGGAACATCAGTGCCACGGAACGGATCCGGCGGTGATCAAGGCGAGAGCATCGCAAGGACGAAGGGCGAAGGGTGAAGACAGCGACGCGGGATTTGTCGCGGCTTGGGCGCCGGGGTTCTCCGTCGCCCGGGCGCGTGTGACTGCTCATGCATGGCACACATCCCGCACCGGCGAGACGGCCAACTGCCCCGCACCGCGGGCCAGACGAGAGCGCTGCAGACTGAGCGCCCCCTTCAACGCCACCGGATCAGTGGTCGCCATACGGGCACCGAGACTGAGCTGCTCCACCCAGACGCAGGACCGGCAGGACCGGCCGTAGCTCTGCCCGCACCTGATGGTCCTGACCGTGGTGTGACGGCTGCAGTCGGAGTAGTCGGAGTGCGGGGCGCCCCAGCTGTCAGCGGTACCGGACTTGACTGGAATCAGGAGTGTGGCGTGCTCGCGGCAACCCAGGTACGGACCGACCGCCTGCCTGGTCTCGACGAGGTGGGCGATCGCGTTCAGGCCTAAGGCCAGACCGACCCGGACCACGTCGAACACGTCCGGAAGGCTGGGATCCTCGCCGAAATGCACCATCACGGGGTGAAGAGGGCGAGTGCTCAGCAGGGGAGTCATCAGCTCTCCGGTCAGGACGGGACAGGCCCGTCGGGAGGTTTCGATCACGACGGCCGCCGGACGGCCCCAGTTCTGAGCAGGGCGTCCGACGCATCCGACCGAGGGGAGCGAGGCCGGAACCGTCGGTGGGCGCGGCTTTCGTTTGCTCACCGCTGTGAACCGGACAGGGCCGATGACTCGTCTGATCGAGCACCGACTTCGGCGCCGGCCGCCGCAGATGCACACACGACTGAAGGAAATCGTCCGCCGCGGTGCCTGCTCAACCATCTCCCGGGCGTGCCCCTTCCCGTGACCGCGGCTGGCCCGCGACGTGGCACCAGGCGATGCAGGGATGAAGCGGGAGGTCACTGAGCGAAGAAACACGTGATGCCTCCTTGGGGCGAATCGGATATCGGAAAGCGGCGAGCACCGTTGACGGATCACGTGAGGATGTGAACGCGCTCTGAAAACGGCTACGTTGAGGGAACCGTGAAACACCGTTGGTGGGCAGCCCCGGAGCGAGGGCAACCCCGTCAAAGGCGTCAAAGATCGTTTTGAGGTCAGGGATCGTCCATGGCTCGTACGCGCAACGAACCGCTGGCAGCTCGAATCGCGGAGACCGGCTGGTCGCAGGCGAAGACTGCCGCCGCCGTCCTCCGGGTCGCTCAGGAATCCGGAGCCACCGAGCTGTACGGCATCAGCCGGTCCCACATCGCCATGTGGGTCCAAGGGACGCGCCCCAGCGGCCCGGCGCCCCATATCCTCTGCGAGACGCTGACGCGGAAGCTCGGCCGCCCCATCACCCTGGGCGACGTCGGATTGACACCCGGCCCGCACCAGACTGCGGGTGACAGCTCCGACTGGAGCGCCAACACGCAGACCATGCTGGCCGAGTTGGGAAGAGACGACCTCGACATGCTGCACCGACGCCAAGTACTGGCCGGCACCGCTTACTCCGTGGCCGGGCTCGCCATCCCCAGCCCCGCGTGGTGGGAGCAGGCTCCCGACACGGTCACAGGACGCCCGGCGAACTCGCCCCGGACCGTGACCACAGCGGACATCGACGACATCCGCCAGACCACCACCTTCTTCTCCGCCCGCGACCAACAGCGAGGAGGCGCCGCCGGCCGCTCCGCACTCGCAGCGCACCTGAGCCTGGAGGTCGCCCCGATCCTCGCAAGGCGTTTCCCTGGCGAACAGATACGCCGCGACCTGTACTCCGCCGTCTCCGAGATGGCCTACCTCGCCGGATGGATGGCCTTCGACGCCTCCGAGCACCGACCCGCACAGCGCTACTTCACCCTTGCGGCGAAACTCGCCGCCGAAGCCGGCGACGGCCCCCTCGCCGGACACATCCTGCGCGCCATGGCGCACCAGGCCGTCGACCTCGGACACCCCCGCCAGGCCCTTGATCTCGCCTCCGCATCCATGGAACCGACACGCTACGGTCGGGCAAGCTGGCGAGAGAAAGCACTGCTCGGCATCGTCCACGCCCGAGCCCTGGCCGCCTCCGGCGACCGCAACGGCACCCTCGCAGCGATCAGCCGCGCCGAACGCGACCTCGGCCGCCACACCGGAGACGCCCCGGACCGGGTCAGCTTCTTCGCCGAGGCATCCCTGGCACACGAGACCGCCTGCGCCCTGCGCGACCTCGGCAACCCCCGCGACGCCGAGATCCACTTCCAGCGAAGCGTCGCCACCCGGCGCCGCCAGCTCTACGCCCGCACCCACAGCGTGACCCTGGGCTACCTCGGCGCCGTCCAGGTCCGCCAAGGCCGCCTTGATGAGGCATGCCACACCTGGACCCAGGCCCTGGACGCCATGACCGGCATCCACTCCGGCCGCACCCGCGACATCCTCGTGCGCATGCAGCAAGACCTCTCCCCGGTCCGTCAACGCGGAGGCCGCCACGTCGCCGAACTCGACCAGCGCTCCCGCGACATGCTGCGCACCATAGGCTGACCGGACCATGCGACCGGGTCTCCACTGCCATGCACCCACAGAACCGGCGGTGCCGGGGAGAGAAAGAGAACAACAGTGACAGCAGAAGAGCCGATCGAGATCACCCCGATCGCCACGGTGGTGGGCGGCCACACCGACGTCCTGGACGACTACCAGGGGGGAACCAAGGCGATCATCCGGCTCCACGACACCTACCCCGTCGAGACCCTCCAGGGCATCGAGGATTTCAGTCATCTGACGGTGACGTGGCACTTCCACCTCGCGCACCCCGAAGACGTGCAGCTCCACGCACGCAGCCCGCGCGGCAACAGTCGCTGGCCGGCGACGGGAACGTTCGTCCACCGCAACCACCGAAGGCCGAACCAGCTCGCAATCAGCTACCCGCGCCTGCTCGGTGTGGACGGCCGGGACCTCCTGGTCACCGACCTCGACGCGGTCGACGGCACCCCGGTAATCGACCTGGCACCCTACTTCGAGGAAATGGGACCCCACGGCCCTGCGCGTCAGCCTGCTTGGCCCGGCGAGATGCTCACGGACTACTGGGCCGACGCCAGCAGCCGGTAGCTCGCCCATGGTCCCCGAGGCGCGGTGCTTGCCCTTGAGCGCTGGTTGTCCCGACGAGGGCGGCGACAGCCGCTGGCTCAACCTCACCTCAGGACCTTGTGTCTGCGGCGAAATACCACGACAGGCTCGTGCTCCGGTCAGGACGGGTTGACCCCGTCGGAAGGAGTCGGTCACTGCTGCCGCCGGGCGGCCGTGGTATCGAGTGGGTGGTTCAGCCTGTTCACCGCCACCGCTTCCTGCCCGGAGCCCAGCGGCTCGGGCACGGTCCGCGGACCCTGCACCTCGGCGAGCGCCGTCTGCAACTGGTCGGCCAGCTTCCGCAGATGTACGCGCGATTTCAGGAAGTCGTCGACCGGCGGTGCCTGCTCGGCCACCTGCCGGGCCCGGTCCAATGCCTGAGTCCACGGTCCCGTCTGCGGCCCTTGGGCACTGAGTTGCATGAGGTGGCCGCGCAACCGGAGCAGGAGGTCCTGTACGTCCCGTTGCGTTTCCGGAACGGGGGCCGCGTCATCGAGTACCAGGGCGATGGTCTCTGCGGCGCACGCGACCGGCGACCGGACGACAGGGCTCGGCTCGTTTCTGCTCGGGAACCGGTCGTGCACCAGGCCGACGACACGCGCAACTTGTTCCAGCACACGCTGCCCCCACGAGCCCGTGCCCGGGCGGACGCCGAGAGGTCCCTCCGGGGCAGCGGCCACGGCCCACACCGTGCCGTGCCCCGCGCCGACGGCCGGCCGGTGGTTTCGCCCGTGCCCGGCGAAAGGCCAGGAACGATCAGACATGCGCATCCTCAATGCAACGTAGGAAGAAGGAAGAGGGGAAGAGCCACCGGGGCGGGTGAGGCTGGGCCGCAACCCGCGGAGGACGGCGTACGGACCGCCGCGCACCAGCCCCAGTGGCCGGTCTGAGGGGCTACGGCGTGCGGACCAGCCGCATCGGCGCCGGTGGCCGGTCTGTGAACTACGTAGCGCTGCGCGAGGCACGGCTGTGGCAGATTCCGTGTGGGGCAGGAAGCGGTGGACCTCGCGGAATGGGTCATGACGTCCCCCCGGGCAGCTCCGTTAGGTCGCTTACCCGGGCCAGCCAGCCAGGCCCGCCTTCGACCGGTCGTACCCATACTGAGTCCGCGCTGTATACGCCCCTGGCGGCCCGCACCACGACCTGACGGCCACGGGAGCATACGACCGAGTCCGGCGGGGGCCACCGCAGAGAGCCGTCGGGTGCGGGTTGGGTCGAAGGCATAGGCTCCGCTCCTCACCGGGCTGGGACATCCATCATTCGGCGGTGTACCACTACGCCGGTGAGGGCTTCACGTCTGCCAAGTTGGTCCGGCGAAGCCGCCGTGCCGAGATCTCCGGAATTCCGACCTTGAAGCAGCACGACCCCAAGGAACCGTGGCCGGATGAGGAGTCCGTTGAATCTGCAATCGACGTCATTTCCGAGTCGCTCATAGCTGCTGCCCTTCCACGAGCTGGGAGACATGGCGCAGGTGGAGGTCGGGGAAACGCACACCGAGGCTGTGTTACTACTCAGCGCATCCGGCCACCTCCTCCACCTGCTGGGGGTGCTGCTTGTTGGAGTATGAGCAGTGACCCGCTCTCCATGTAACGCTCACCACGGAAGTGTCCGCATGGGCGGCGTGCGAACAAAACGGCTCGCAGCGCTCCTCTTGTGCCGCCGTGTAACTTTCTTGGTGCTACATGCCGCAGGGCGCGGCGAGACCCGTCCCGAAGGAAGGCATCCATGACGAACAGGCCTGTCGGCGAAGGCGAGTCCGCGGTGCCGCTCGATAAGGCAGGCCCGACAGCCAGGCGTCGACAGTTGGGCTATCGCCTACTGGCACTACGTGAAGCGAGCGGTCTGAGCGCCGAAGCTGCTGGGCACCTGGCCGGCGTCTCGAAAGCGACAGTCAGCCGCTATGAGCGGGGGAAGGGCAACGTCCGCTGGAACCAGGTCGACCAGCTCTGCCGGGCCTACCAGGCACCTGACGACGAGCGGGAAGCATTGGTGACCCTTGCCCGGAACAGCAAGCCCTCCGACACATGGTGGGTCCCCTACGCAGGCAAGTTGCCCGATACGATGCGACTGCTTCTGGCCCTGGAAAACGAGGCTTCCCAGATCAAACACCATTCTGTAGGTGTGATCCCGGCTCTCCTCCAGACGCTGCCTTACGCGCAGGCCATCAAACCCACACCTGGCTTCGAGTTGCCAGTGGCAGACGTCGACGACTACCTGGCCCTGCGCATGAAGAGGCAAGAGATCCTGGACCGGCCATCACCACCCTCCTACCAGGTAGTGCTCGACGAGGCAGTAATCCGCCGAGCAGTAGGTGGACCGGAGGTCATGGCGACGCAACTAGGTTCTGTTCTTGGTTGTGATCAATAGGCTGGCGATCCAGATCGTTGTGGCGCGGAGGTGGACTCCGGCGAGGTAGCTCTCAGGAGTTTTGT
>NZ_JBVJWD010000074.1:0-24369 GCF_055602785.1 Streptomyces sp. NPDC037301 | reverse complement strand
GTCAGTTGCGCACGCGTCACACGAACGTCTTACCAGGCCACCAACACGCACGGGGCCAAAACCCGACTTTGATCACAACCGAGAACAGGCCCTAGATCACCTGCTACGACGCAGCCAACAACCACACATCAGAGTTCAGATCCTGCCCTTTAGCGCCGGCGCGTACAGCGCTGCTCTCAGCAGCTTCATCCTCTACGGAAGCCCTGACCCTGCCCTTGACGTCGTATTCATCGAGAGCCAGGTCGGCTCGCTCTTCATGGAAGAGCCCCGCGCGCGCGAAGAGTACGCCAGCGCTATCGACTTCCTGCGCCGTGAGGCGTTGGACCCCGACGCCTCCGCAGACCTCATCGTCGAGGCGAGCAAGAGGCATCTCACCAAGCACAACTAGCGAGGAATACCGTGCCAGCACAACCCCGATGGTTCACCAGCAGCTACAGCGGCTCCCCTAACAACGAGTGCGTCCAGTGCGCCATAGACATACCGCGGGAAGTCCGCGTACGTGACTCCAAGGCGCCCGACGGCCCGCAGTTCACGTTCGGCCCCTCGGCGTGGGCTGCCTTCACACAGGCAGTCCGAATGGGCAACCTTCGCCCCCAGTCCTGAGCCAAGGTCTCACATCAGAGCGGCTCCCCCCTTGCTGGGGACGGGCCGCTCTGATGTGAGCCGGCCCCATTTCGATTCGACCACTGAGCGGCGAGAGCGCAGTCTCGGCCGATTTCGAGCAATTGTCAAGAGTTGTGGGTCAGGTGGTGCGTGAGGGTGAGTCTCACTGAGGCTTGATGAAAGCCTTGTGCTAGAGCCTGGCATGCTGGCCCGGGAGGGCTTGCCGACCGGACGTGGAGCTTCATGGCACCGACGGCGGTGTCTCATATGCTCAGCCCATGAGAGAGCCTCATCCGATCGAGCCATCAGGAACGTTTGTCACCAAGGGCGATGATCGTTGGCGCGATGATCGGTGGTACGGGCGGTACCGGTTGTGGTTTGCTCAGGTGTCGCCGTGGCCCAACCCATACGGGACGTTTATTCGAGTACGTCCGGGATGGCGGTCTTTGGTCGAGGAGACGCTCTCGGTGGTGGCCACCGAGGTGCCCAGGCAGAAAACCTGGCCGGTCCATCTGCTCAACCAGAAGGCCCATGGGAGAGGATGGGAATTCGACCTGGGGCCACCGGAGGCTGACTACCTCTGCCTGGAGCAGCTGTCGGACATCTGCTACATCGACATACGCAACCTTCACCAGCTCATCGACCTCCTGGCACCGGCCATGGAGGACGCGCACTTCTTCGTCTACTCGGCGGGCGACGGCCTCGACCGATGGGTCGACGAAGTACGCATCCGTGACGGACGTAGCAGCGTTGCCAGGTGGACCGTCGAGGGCGAGGCCTGGGCTGATTTCCCCGCGTTGTGCGCGGAGCTCGCCGGTAATCGCGCTGGGGACGAGGCCTTCGTCCGCTTCGTCACCTCCCTGAGCGATCAGTGAGCCCAGCCGCGAATCCCATCACGCGGCAGTGTTCTCCAGGCGTTCGACGAAGACGCCGTTCTCGAACCTGGCGCCGGAGCGGACGAGCGCGACGAGATGGGCTCCGGTGATCGCGCGCCAGCGGATCTGGGCGGACTCGACGAGCTTGAACACCATCGCCAGGGCCGCAGCCGGGCTGCCTGCCCCGCGGGTGACCTTGGTCCGCAGCTTGACCGTGGAGAACGTCGACTCGATCGGATTCGTGGTCCGCAGATGGATCCAGTGCTCGGCCGGGAAGCCGTAGAACGCCAGCAGTTCCTCCTGGTCCTCGACGATCTTCGTGACGGCCTTGGGCCACTTTGTCCCGTAGGTGCGCGCGAAAGCCTCGATCGCCTTCTCGGCGTGGGTGCGATCCTCGGCGTTGTAGATCTCCTGCATCGCCTTCGTTGCGCTCGGCTGTGCGGACTTCGGCAGACAGTTCGTGACATTGCGGGCCTTGTGAACCCAGCACCTTTGATGCCGTGCAGCTGGGAACACCTCACTGACAGCCTTCCACAGGCCCATCGCGCCATCACCGACGACCAGCTCCGGGGCGCGCATGCCCCGGCGGCGGCAGTCGCGTAGCAGGTCGGCCCACGACTCGGTGCTCTCTCGCAGACCCTCGGCCAGGGCGATCAGCTCCTTCGTGCCGTCCAACCGCACCCCGAGCAGGACCAGGACACAGGAGTGCGCCTGCCCGAGACGCACCTTGGGGTGCACGCCATCGGCCCACACGTAGACGAAGTCGCGATCCGACAGGTCGCGCTCCTGGAAGGCGGCGTGGTCGTCGCTCCACTGCTTGGTGAGCCGGGTCACGGTAGCCGGGGACAGGCCGGCCGTGCCGCCGAGAAACTGCTCCAGTGCGGGCACGAAGTCCCCGGACGACAGTCCGTGCAGGTAGAGCAACGGCAGCACCTCGCTGATCTTCGGGGACTTGCGGCACCACGGCGGCAGGATCTTCGAGGAGAACCGCTTGCGCTCGCCGGTGGCCTCGTCCACGCGCCGGTCGTTCACCCGTGGCGCGGTGACCTTGAGGGGACCTGCCGCGGTGACCACGGTGCGGGGCCGGTGGTGGCCGTTGCGGACGACCAAGCGTCGGCCCCGATCGTCCGTCTCGGCGGCCAACTCAGCTATGTACTGGTTGACTTCCGCTTCCAGTGCGGCGGCGAGCATACGCCGGGCGCCCTCGCGGACGATCTCGTCGATCAGAGAGCCGGAGTGGGTGGAGCCGTCGGCAGTTACTACGCTGAGCACGGACGTACCTTCCCGACCCGCGCTGCACCGCAGGCCTACTCGATGACCATTCACAGGATCATTCGGGAAGGTACGCCCTCCGCGTCCTTCCCGATTCCGATCCACAGGTCTTGAGCATTGCTCGCCGATTTCGCGAGAGGGCCTGCGGAACGTATCTATGATGCGGACAATCTCAGACAGCAGCTGTTGTCCGCATCAGTCCTTCAGATAGGGAGCTCATGCCGCAACGACCAAAGCCTCTTGATGACACGGTCTCTACTCGCGCATGGTTCGGGCTCGAGGTGCGGAACTGGAGACGTGTCCGCAGGCTTTCTTCCGCAGCGCTGGGAGTAAAAGTCAACGTCAGTGGCACGTTAGTCGAACGAATCGAGAAGGACGAACGATCCTGCAACGAGAGTCTCACCGCCCGTTTCGACGAAGCTCTGGACGCTGGTGGCGCACTGAACCGGCTCTGGCGCCGCGTTGAGGAAGAAGCAGCTGTCGTACCGTCTGATGCGGACAAGACGTCGGCGCAGACGGCTCCGGATGGCTTCCGTGCAGCCCCTGCGGGCATGCTGGTGGACGAGACCACGTACTCAGATGGGAGGCCGTCAGACGTGAACCGTCGCTCATTCGTTGCCGTCAGTGGCCTGGCCGCTATTGCCCCTGGCTCCGTAGCCGGTCTGGTCGCAGAACCCTCACTTCCCAAGAGCGTGCGCCCCTCAGACATCGCACAAGTCGGAGCCGCTGCTGACACACTCGCAGGCTGGGACAACTTGTTCGGGGGTGCTGGAATCGTCCGCAGCACGTGGACGGGCCAACTCGCCTGGGCCAAAGGGTTACTGAATGTCCCATATCCGCCTTCTCTTGAGGCCTCTCTTTTCACCGCGGTTGGTCGACTGGCCGTCGTGATAGGAGCCAGCGCTTTCGATGCCTACGCCCACAAGGAAGCAGAACAACTGCTCAACTTCGGGACATGGTGCGCCGAACAAGCCAACAACTGGCATCTCAGGGCCACCGCCCTGAACTGGCGAGCCAGACAGGCCGTCTGGTGCGGGCACCCGGATGTCGGGCTCACGCTTGCCGACAACGGCCTGGTCCGTTCCGACCGTCTAACCCCTCGCGAGCAGGCCATGCTGCACAACGCACGAGCCCGAGCCTGGGCAAAGATGGGACGACCCCAGGAGACACTCACTGCGATCGGCCAGTCCGACGACGTCTTCAGCACTGCCCAGAAGGGCGAAGATGTTCCATGGATGGCCTACTACGACGATGCTCAGCATCACGGTGACACAGGACACGCAGCCTTCGACATCGCACTGATGCCAGGGCAGTCCCCCACCACGGCGCGTACCCGCCTCCAGCGAGCCATCGACGGACACACCGGCGCATACGTGCGGTCTCGAGCGCTGTCCGGAACAAAACTCGCCACACTCCTCATGTTGGCCGGCGAGCCCCAGGAAGCCGCAGTCATCGCTTCACGAGCACTGGACGAAGTAGGGAAGCTCCAGTCCAAACGAGCGTTGACCGACGTCCGTGATCTCGCTAAGGCCGGCGCACGGTACGCCCGAAGGCCGGATGTCGCAGAAATGCGCGCACGTATCCGATCGACGGTCTTGGTGTGAACCAGTCCCGCACCGCCCGGTCCCTGAACATCATGCAGGGGATAGCCAGAGTTGCAGGCATCTCTTCAGAAGGTGCCGAACCCATCAGGCTGGCAGAGAACGATTTGTGGCGTCTCCCGGGCGGAGTCGTCGTACGCATCGGCCGCCCAGGGCAAGGCGCGGCGGCCGCCCGCGAAGTCGCTGTAGCCCGTTGGCTCGCCAAGGAAGGGATGGCCGCAGTCCGGCCTCTACCCATCGACCAGCCCATCCAAATAGGGGGACGTGCCGCCACGCTATGGGATGAACTTCCCCCCCACCGGCCGGGAAACGAGGCCGACTTGGCGCCACTGCTACAGCAACTTCACGACTTGCCTCAACCTCAGCTGGACCTAGGCGAGCTGGATCCCTTTGTACGCATCGCTGACCGAGTGTGCTCTGCGCGTTGGGTCGGCGAACAGAATCAAACGTGGCTGCTACGGCACCTTGACGCCCTGCGAAGTTCATGGGCAGCACTGCCGGACGGCTTGCCAGTATGCGTAATACATGGCGACGCATGGCCCGGAAATACCGCGATATTGGCAAACGGGACGGCAGTCCTGCTCGACTTCGAACGCACTTCGATCGGCCTACCTGAATGGGACCTCACCTCGACAGCAGTCGCGGCAGATACCTTCGGTTCTGTCACAGCGGCCGAGTACAGGCAGTTCTGCGTGGCTTACGGACATGACGTCATGGACTGGGGCGGGTATCCGACCCTGCGAGCGACTCGCGAACTTCGACTGGTCACGTTCGCTTTGCAGGTTGCGACCGAAGACCCTAGCGCACGGCCTCAAGCTTTCCACCGAGTTGCTTGTGTGAGAGGTCAGCGAGGACCTCGCCCCTGGGGATGGACCGCGGTGGGCTGAAGTCACGGCCGCTACGGCTGCCCGCATCACTGCTGACCCGGCCGACGTGGCCTCCTCAAGGCTGGCATGCACGTCGGCTGTGGCCGCCTCCGGTTTGTTCAGCTGTGCGTGCCGGAAGTCCCGGCGAGCGGGAGCCCGGCGACCCGTTCCCAGACCTCGTCGCGTACGGCCTCGGGAAACACGGCCACGTAGTCGCCGTTCGGGCCGGACGTCAGTTGCGTCCCGCCGCCGCGCCAGGCCGACCACGCGTTGAGCGCGTCTCGGTAGAAGACGCTGTGCACGCCGCCGGGATGTTCGGTCAGCTCCAGGACGAACAGCGCCAGGGCTGCGAGCTCGCCTCCAGCGTCGTGCAGGACCTCGGCCACCTCCTCCACGTGTAGGAAGAGGATGTCGCGGATCAGCTGGGGCCCGAGGAACCGGGGACCGTCGCAGGCCACCGCTGGCCGCGAAGAGAAGTCGGCGAGTGCGGCCCGGCCTGCCTCGACGCGCGTGCCCAGGGCGCCGTCTGCGACAGCGCTGACGACGGCGTGCCTCTTGGCCTGCGCCGGTGGCCCGGACTTCCGCGAGCGTCTCGAAGGCGACGACGGTGTCCTGCGGCTGCCGTTGCCGCACTGGTTCGACCCTGGTCAGGTATGGGTGTGGCTTCCGCCCGGCGATCTGCCGCCCGCCCTGCAGGGGCTGGGCCCGGGCACCAGCCTGGGCACCCTCGTGAGCGCGGTGGAGGCAGCTCACCCCGACCTGCGCCACCGCTTTCGCGCAGAGGTGGCCGCCACACTGGAAGGGGACGAGGAGGTCAGCGAGGGCGAGGACAAGCGGGACTACCTGGTCGAGCAACTGTGGCCGGCTGCGATCTGCTACGCCGTCACCGCAGCCACCCAGTTCCGCGAACGCCCCAACGGCCACTCGCCGTGGAACCTCCTCGACGACGGATTCGAGGAGGGCGCTCTGGGCGACCACTTCGACCAGATCGGCAGCACCCTGGACGCCGACTCCCTCGGACCGGTGTTCACTCTGTCAATCGGTGTGCCGCTTGTCTCCGAAGCCCTCGGCTTGAAGTCGGACCGTGACCTCTGAGGGCCCTCGCAAGGAACTTGCCGTGGACGAGGCCGCCCGCGACGCGCTCGTCCAGGCGGCGTGGTAAGGGACTGTGAATCGGCCCGTCGACGGCCCTTGCCGTCGTGACCTTCATCGTGGCGGAGCGGCAGTGGCAGGCGGGAGGCTCAGAATGGGGCGGGCACAGACGACCTCCCAGAACCGCACCAGGAGGTCGTCGCCGGTGATCGGCGCAGCAGATCCCGGCCTCACGCCCCCGTTCCCGCAATGTGTCCCGGCACCCGGTCCCTCCCTGGAGGGTGGCCCAGCCCCTCCAGGAGGTCGGGTCATTCCGGGATCGTCGCCGTGACCGGCTGGAGGTCCGTAACACGGCGCCTCAGGAGGCGGGCCGCGCACGGGCCGCGCACGGGCCGCGCACGGGCCGCGCATGTCACCGGCACTCGTCACGTACAGCTGGGCATCGATCGTTTGGCACTTCGGGCAGTACGGACGCCCGGCGGCCTGCGCGCGTTCCTCCGCCGGGCATAGGCGCGGGCCTTCGATCAGGCCAGTGATGATCACACGGCCGCAGTGTGCGCACTCGATGCCGTACAACGCGTCCTGTTCCTTAGATTTTCTAGTCACTTGAGCAGGAATGACGTGCCGGCTGTCCGTTGATCTTAGTAGCGACGACCTTGATCCATCAGGGCCCATACGTAGAGCCATTCACCCTCGCGATGCTTACTGCGTCCGTTGTCGAATCGCGCTTGAATGGCTGGCCAAACGCCTCCGGCGCTGAGGCCTAGAGCCGAGACAACCGAGATCAGTTGTTCAGCTTGAACTGCAAGCAACGTTACGGTCGTGACGCACAATGTCGCCCCAACGGCGGCAAGGGCCTTCGTCTTTGTTGCGTTGCTGATTCTCTGCTGGACGTCGAGTACCTGGCTGCGGATTTCGCCCTCAAGTTTTGCCAGTTGGACTTGGGATTGAACTGACTCTATAGCCTCGTCCATGTCTAGCATTGTCGCTCTGAGGAAACTCCGAAACTTAGCATATGAGTCGAATTCTTCCGTAGTCACTCTGCTGAAGTCGCGGAGGGAAACTCCGTCGATGTAGGGGACGTCCATGCTCATAATTGGGCGAACCACTCGGCTCTTGATAGGCTCGGCCCCTGACGCATCGATGACCCTTCGTTCCTGAATTAGGTAGTCGATTGCCTGACTGTTATGGAAAGTTAGATCTTCAGCGGCAATACTCGAATGGGACGGGTTTGTTGCCGCATATGACGGAAGATACCAAAGTAGCCCGGACTTCATGAGTGGTTCAGAGTCTAGGATCCACTTTCCCAACCCCTGCACATCCGTGGATCGCATGCCGTAATGAACCAGAACCGGATTAGCACTTACGACATTATGTGGAGCGGCCAGGTAGTAGTCGAGTTCGATCAGTTCGCCTTCATGGTCCTCGGAAAGCATTAGCGTGTCCGAAACCAGGATCGCCCGCTTTGTTACATCATTAAAGTTCCGTGGCTCCACATTGAGTCCTAGGTGAAATCGACTCCTATCCAACCTCTTGGCGTCCACTAGGGGGACTCTGTCTTTCTCGCGCATTGCGCGACCATATTCCCTGACGACCGCATCAAGATCGAGTCGATCGTCATCAGAGAGGTCACGGAAGAATCGCTGCTGCCGTCGAGCCACTTGCCTATTCATCGCAATTGCCGAACTTCTGCGGAGCTTCATGAGGGCATGTTGCCCCGTCGCGATATGTCTCGAACCCGGGGCGGGGCGCTGCGTGTGTCGACGTCTCGCGCTGCGAACGGCGTAGTTCGGAGAAGAGCTGGTGGCCGCCCTGGCCGACCGTGCCGAGGTGACTCGCAAGGAGAAGTGGCGCCGGCTGACGGACCTCAGCCCGTCGCGGCGAGCGAAGCTCAAGACCCTGGACGAGCAGCTTGCTGGGTTGCGGGAGCTGAACGAGAAGGTGCTCGCCCTCGCCGACGAGCTGTCCAAGGGCACCATCGACACGGTGATGGCGGCCTCGGACACGGAGCTGGGTCTGGCGGCGCTGCTCGGCCAGAGGCCGGGCGCGTAGATCGTCAGCGGTCGATGCTGGCCCGTACGCTGCGTACGAGGTCGGCGTCGTCGCGCATGACGGCGGGGACCGCGGCGTCGGCGCGGGCCTGGCCGTGGTCTTCACCGCAGGGGCAGGCACTCCACCCTTCCTTCTCGATCTTGTCCGCGACGCGGTCCAGGATCTGCGCGGTCTCGTCCAGCACGGCGGCCGGGACAGGCGCGAGCTCGCTGTCGAGGTCGGCGATGGCGGAGCCGATTTCACAGATGAGGTCGATGGCGTGCTGCGCGGTGCGCGAGTCACCGTTGCTGGTGGCGTACTTGGCGGCCTGGGCCAAGGCCATCAGGGGACGTCCGGTAACGCACCGGTCGGTGGGTACCGTGCGGTTCTCCAGACGGAAGGGCCGAATGCCGTGGGCGCCTTCTGCACCGTCGGTGGACTCGGCACCGGCCTTGGCGATCTGGTCGGCGATGACCGAGGGGTCGATGTAGCGCAGGGCAGAGCGGGGCTGGATACCCATGCGCTCGGCGACGGTGTTCACCGCGTGGGCGAGCACGTTACGCACCCCGACGGGCACGACGTCCAGGCCGCGGGTGAGCAACTCGGCCTCGGTCTGCGCAAGGAGGGCCTTGAAGCCCTGGGTGTTCTTGATGTCTGCCACGGCATCGAGCCTACGGCCCGGCGCCGGGGAACTCACGCCGTGAACGCGCTCTGTCGCAGTGGCCGCCTGGATCTTTAGGCTCTGCTCATGTCGAATCAGAAGCGGGGCAGGAAGCACCGAACGCCGCAGAAGCGGGTTGTCCCACGAAGTCCCTCGGTACCCCGTCCGCGTGCGGCGGTACCGGTGTTGTCGGGGGGCGGGTTGCCGTTGCGGGGGAGCCTGGATCAGATGGCGAGGATGCTGGAGCACGCGAAGCCGGACCAGCTGGTGGAACTGGTGCTGCCGTATCTGTGGGTGGCCCTCGCCGACGGCCGCGTCCCGGCGAACATATGCGTGGACGCGTGCATGACGCTGCGGAACGCCTACGGGCAGCTGGGGGTGCGGGCTGAACTGCTGCCGGTCGACCTGGCGATCCAGAACAAGGACGGAAGCGGGACGCGCTATGGCTCGCTCACGCCGAGCTGGACGGGCACCTCGTGGAACGGGCACTGCGTGCTGGTGCTGCCCGACTCCGAGCGATTCGTGGACGCCACGGTGGAGCAGTTCGACGAGGTCCGTGAGATCGGAATGGGCCCGATGGTCGGCAAGGTGGCCTTGTCGACCATCAGCACACAGGACGGCTCGATGATGGAGCCGGGAGCGCAGGTGGTGCTCCAGCGCGGGGAGCTGGTGCTGGCGTACACGGTCGCCGGCCCGGAGGCGCTGGCCTCCATCGTGGAGTACCCGGAAGCGGTGGCCCACGCCGACGGTCACCGGCGCACAGGGGTGAATGTCGCTTCCTTCACCCTGGTCGCCCTGCGCGGTGAGGGGGTGCGCGGCCGGGCGATACAGGCCCCCTATCCGAGACTGCGCGCCCTGCTGCGGGCAGTCGGGGATGCCCCGTACGAGGCGGACGAGGCCGGGGACGTGCGGTTCCGCCTGCCTGATCAGAACGGCCAGGAGCAGTGGCTGCGGCTGGACGAGATCCCGCTGCCGCCGAGCACCCCGGCCGCTTGGCCGCGCTCGTAGGAGGTCGGGCGCACGGCAGAGGATCCTGGCCATGAGTTGATCGCCAGGGTCCTCTGAGCCGGTCAGGTCAGACGTCGATGTCGACGAGTGGCGGCAATTCGCGCAGCGCGGCGGGCAGTTCGGTGATGCCGCGCTGGACGTACCAGCCGCGGGCCCAGCGCAGGACGGCGACGCGGCCGAGCCGCCATTCGTCGCAGAACTGCGAGAGCACGTCGATGCAGAAGTCCTCACGAAGCGCGACCAGGGCGTCGTCCTGGGGGTAGGCGATCACGGACATTCCGCACTCGTCGGGGTCGCCCAGGTCGAGCGCGTCGGTGAGGACCGCCGCGGCTGTGCGGCTGGTGCCGCCGCCGTTGTGGCCCGAAGCCGCCCAGCTCGTCCTCGTCCTTCGCCTTGAGCTCGCGCAGCACCTTCACGCTCTCGCGCTGGGTGGGGCCGTCCTCGGGCTTGTCGACCAGCAGCCGGGCGGGCTGCCATGCGTCCTCGTCGCTGCCGGCTCCCTGGACGCCGTGGTACGTGCGGTCCTCATAGGCCATGCCGTTCCCCTCCCGTTGATCACTGCGGCTGATGCCTCTCACCCTGCCCGACGCCGGCGTTCGCCGACAGGGCGCGTTCGGTCAGTCCTTGGGCGGGAAGAGCGACAGGAGCCGGGCGCGCTGGTTGGCGCCGAGGCCCTGGACGCGGCGGCTCTCGGAGATGCCGAGGTCGGCGAGGAGTTGGCCGGCGCGGACGGCGCCGATGCCGGGGAGCGATTCGAGGACACGCCGCACCCGGATCTTGCCGACCACGGTGTCCTGACGGGCGAGCAGGTCCCTGAGCGGCAGGGCTCCCGCCTTCAACGCGGCCATCAGGTCGCCGCGTTCCTTGCGGACAGCCTTCGCCTTCTGAAGTGCTTCGGCCCTCTGTGACCTGTGACAGCGAAGCCCGGACGGTTGCCAACGAAGTTGGGACATCGCTGTTCTGTGACAACGAAGTTGGGAGCTGGCCAAGTCAGGGTGCGGTGGCGACGGCGGACGAGCCAGGGGTACGCCGAGCCTTCCGGTCCGCTCTGGACGTGGCAGCGCAACGGCTCGCCGCCGCCCCGCCCTGCGGCGTCCCAGCATCGCTCAGGACCGTGACGAGCCGCACCCGATGATGGTGGAACCCGTGCGCGAGCTGCCGGCCGAGTAGCCGGTGCGGGTGCTGGACGCGATCTTCACCAGCCGCGGGCCCGAGTGCCTGCCGATGGCCTGGGAGTAACCGGCCGTCGGCGAGGCGGGACCGGGCGGGTCCCGCCTCGCCGATGGGTGCGGTTCACTGCGAGTTGTCGCTCTGCGGCAGCCGACGGGTCTGCTCCAGCAGCAGTTCTCCGTGCTGCACCAGTTCCCGCGGCACAGTGGGAAGGAGGTACGGGTTCAGACTCTGGTCCCGCTGCGCCCGCATGGCGTCGACGACCCGCTCCTTGTACCGCAAGGTCCGGTGCGCCTCCATCGCCCTGTGCGTCTCGGCCCTCAGTTCGGTGAGCGACTCGCCCAGGTCGACCGGCAGTACCTGGTGGCCCTGCTGGGCGGCCAGGACGCTGGCGTCGGTCACGGCCACGGTCTTGTCCAGGCCTCCGCGGACCAGCCCGAGCACCACTGCTGAGGGCTGCGTGTCGGCGGACGGGCCGCTCGCCACGGCGACCGGGGCGGGCTGGGTGTGGTTCTCGGTGAGCATACGCACGGCTTCTTCGCGGCCGGCCTGGTCGAGCTTGGCGGGCAGCTGCCCCGCGTCGGCCGCGGCCTTCACGCGCTGCAGGGCCTTCTGGTAGCCGCAGCCGGTCGTGCGGTTCAGCGCGCGGGCGATCCGCTCCTGGTTGGTGGTGTTGCGGGAGGACGAGGCCATCGCTTCTCCTTCGTCGCGTCCTGGCGTTGCGGTTCGTCCCACCACGAGCTTGGCCAGGGTGCGCGGTTCGGAAGAGGGCACCGGTCGTCGCTCGCACCCGCGCGGCAGCACGGTTCACCGGCATCCCGGGGGTGGGCCCGGCCGGCGCGCACAAGCGAGGTGCGCTGCGCCGAGCATAACAGCCGGTACCGACAACGCCCCTGGCCAGTTCCCAACTTCGTTGTCACAGAACAGCGATGTCCCAACTTCGTTGGCAACCGGCCGGGCTTCGCTGTCACAGGTCACTCTGGGATGGGGTCAACGGAGGAAGCGCCATGGGGAGCGGTCCTTTCACAAGGTGATCGAGATGACCATCCTGCCTCTGTCGTTGTGGCGCTGACCAGCAGGTTTACGGGGATTTTGCACCTGTTTCCTCTGCGGCGGCGAATGCCGAGCGGGGTCGAGGGATGTTGTCGGCGCCCTGGAGGGCGGCGAAGTCGGCTTGGGCCGCCTCGATGGCCTCGGGGTACGCGCGGGCCTTCTCGTGCTCGGCGAGCACCCGGTAGATCCCAGCGACGCTGGGGCTCTGTCCCTTGCGCTTGCCGGTGGGGATGATCAGGTCGGGCTGGATCTGCTCGACGGACTCGCCGAGTGCCTTGCGGCGCAGGACGGTGTGCAGCATGTCGGCGGTGATGACCGGGGGCCGGTCGCCGTGCTTGCCCTTGCGGGCCGCGGTGTCGAGCCCATACAGCGTGGATTCGCGGATGTTCTCCCGCTCGGTCTCCGCCATCGCGGCAAAGAAGCCGAACAGCAGCCTGCCGGGCCCGTGGGGTCGTAGATGCCGGGCAGGGGCCCGGCGAGCATCTCCAGCACCAGGCCGTGCTCGGTGAGGTGGTCGGCGAGCGCGGTGAGTTCGGCGGCAACCCGCCCGAGCCTTTTCATCTCGTACTGAACAGGACCCGGCACTGCGGCGCGTGTGCCTTGATCTCCCGGGCGGTCTTCAGGGCCTCCTCGAAGGCGGGGCGGACCTTGATGCGAGTGCTGATCTTCTCGCTGAAGACCTTCTCTCGCTCGATGCCGTGCTTGGCGAGCGCGTCCAGCTGCGAGTCGAGTACCCCGCCGAGGGTCGAGCAGCGGGCGTAGCCGATGCGGATGTCCGTGCTCGGCAGGTCCGGGTCGACGGCTGCGGGGACCGGAGCTCCGGGCCGCCACGGCTGGCCGGGGCCGCGGTCGGCCAGCGTCTGCACCCGCAGCTCCTTGCTGAGCTTCGGCACCTTGGTGAAGCGACCGGTGTGGAACGCGCTCGCGACCGCGCCGGAGCGCGAGCGGCACGGCGAGCCGGGTGCGGCCCTGCACTTGGGGCACGGATGGCGTTCGACGAGATCGGCTTCTGACTCGGCGGGCGGGGAAGGTTCTTGAGGGTTCGTCATGAGCCCGGATTTTCACACAACTCAAGTCGCAGAAACTGCCCTCCCGGCTTTTGAGTGAGAACGGCTTCTGCGACCCGATCCTGGATTCGGCGATCTCCGGACGCTCCGTTTTGATCTCGCTCGGACAAAGGACTGTTTGTGAGAATCACTCGGCGTCTGGGTCGGTGTCGCTCGGGTGGGCGCCCGTGAGTTCCCACTCCAGCATCCGCATCCGCTCGACCTGTCGGCGTACGACGGCGACCATTCCGGCGTCGAACTCGTGGTCGGGGCCGATGTCCGCGGCGTCGAAGTAGGCGTCGATCCGGCTCTCGTCGCCCGTCGTGGCGAAGTGGCGGCACGCGAGCCCGTGCTGGATCCGGGCGGCACTGATGTCGGGGAAGTTCGCGATGAGCGCCAGGGCGGCGTCATCGTCGTCCAAGTGGGCCGGAGCGAAGGTCAGGTAGAGGGTGCCGAGGTCGTGTTCGTACAGGCGGTGGGTCATACGTGGTTCAACGCAGGAATGGGAGGGAAGGCCATCACCCATTCGGCGTCCGGCAGTTATGCAGGGCATGGAACCCAACACCGTCTTCGAGGCGATCACTGGCGTCCCGGCTCCCCGGGACGAAGCTGTCGTCGCCCGAGCCGATGAATATGGAGAACGCGGGAGCTGCCTGCGACTTCTGCCCGGACGGCTCGATCTTCGGAACCGGGTCGGCGCCGGTGGTATGGGCCTTTCCGGCCGGGCAGGCCGAGCAGTCCGCCGAGCTCGTTCCAGGCTCGAGTATCCGGATCAGCATGCCCATCGCCGCGATGCTCTGGAAGGCGTGCGAGCGCTGCCGGCGGCCAAGGCCAACAAGTGGGCGGACCTGGCTCGCGAGTGCGGCTATCCGGAAGGCAGCAACGGCACCGTGACACGGGAGGGCTTTCGGGTCGCGCGGCTTCCCGGCCCCGGCTACGCGAGGCCGCTGGTGCCGCACAAACTGCCCACCGTGCACAAGAAGGTCCGCGACGCCTGGGAGCAGGGGAAGCTCGCCTTCGCCGCCCCCGTCCGCGAGCGCCTGGAGCGCGCCGCGCTGCTCGTGGAGCTCGACAGGCACCTGTACGTGCGCTGCGGTCAGGACGGCGACGACACATGGCTGGTCGAGACCGTCGGCCAGGAGATCGTGGCCCCATTCAGCCTCCACCTGGATCGCAGCGTCCGGATCACCCTGCTCCCCGGCTCAGTCGTAGTCGTCGGCCACGCATTCGTACTCCGGTGCCAGCGCGAGGCTGTCGGGGGCCAGTGCCATGCACACACACGCGCACCAGCACGGCCAGCCGACACGGATGTGCGTTTCCCTACTCACCCGGCCTTCGCAGATCAGGCACTTGGGCGCACACCCGCAGGTCGAGCAGTCGGCGCACTTCATCCGGCTGCACTTGTCGCACAGGGTGTCGGAGGGAGGCGGGCCGCCGGGGAAGCACCCACGGCACTCCCAGGCCCCGCACTCTCCGCAGGCCGTCGTCATCTTCCCAGCTTCACGCCCAAGGTGGGATCCCGGCGAGGGTGACACACACGCGTAGCCCGGAAAGCCCTCGTTGCGTCGTGTCCCGAAGGCGTACGCGGTCTTGAACAACGTCGCGTCGCGGAACGCGGGCAGCCAGCCCTTGCGGCCGAAGGCCCGGATGCGGGCCTCCTCGTCGTCGCAGTGGGCGAAGAAAGCATGTAGCTCGGCCCTGGTGAAGGCGCGCTTCTTCGCATCGGACTCGTTGTCCTGGACGTGCACCGCGGTGTTCCACTCGTGCACGATCTGGACCGGATGGGAGCCGAACCGCTCTTCACCCGTGGTGGCCCACTCGTAGAGGGGGTCGGTGGCGAAGTAGCAGAAGGAGCGGATGGCTTCGGAGTACGAGCGGATCGTCGAACGCTTCAGATCACGCAATGAGCGCAGGTCACCGAGCCCTTCGTCCACCATGGCCGGCGTCCACTGCCACGGTGAAGGCGTTCACGTAGGCGGTGAACGTCTTCACCGTGTTCTCCCGACCTTCGACAGTCGAGCGGGCCAGGTTCCGTGCGAGCTGCTGATTGGCGAATCCGCCCAGCATCGCGGAGAAGACCTGTTCCTCTGGCCGCAGCAGTGCGATGCCGTCCGTCAGGTGCAGTCTCGCCGCCCCCGGGACCGTCCCGTTGAACCTCACTGTCCACCACTCTCCGTAGCCCGCATCCAATGCGAGAGAACCGCATCGGATGCGAGTCGGCGGCGAATCTGCAGGCCGTCCATCCGGATGAGTGACAGCGGCTGGCCATCAGGCCTCGCCAGCCGCTACCGTCGCGCGACGCAACAGAGCCGGACCTGTTATCTGTGGCAAGGGGAAAACGGTGCCCACGCTCGTCCAGCTGCCGGTCGGGAAGGCGGTGACCGTCCGGACGGCGGACGACCTGTTCCTCGACTCGCTCGGCAAACCCGAACACCGCCCGGCGACGCACGGCGCTGACGCCACGGCGGCGGACAGCCCCCTCCGGGTGGCATGGCGTATCCCGGCCGCGGGGATCAATGGAACCTCGATCATGGTCGGGACGGCATCGTCCCGAGCCGACAGTCGGCGAATGCCTGCACGATTTGGTCGGTGCGGCCTTTACGTTCAGCCCTCGCGCCGGGTGCTCCTGACCGGGCTTCGCACGCTCCCCCGCACGCTGTTGTGCGCCCTGCCCTGACGGCCGATACAGGGATATGTTCGCGCTCAACCAATCCAGCGGGCCTGCCCCGCCCCGTTCGAAGGGCTCTCAGTTGCCTCAGCGCATGAGACTTTCCCTGCTCGCGTCCGCCGTACTGGCCGCGGCCCTGCTTCCGATCGGCTCCGCCAGTGCCGCTCTGGCCACACCCGCCACCGCTCAAGCACCGACTGTGGTGGCGGCGAACTGCCAGGAAACCCTCGACGGGGTCTTCTGCGGCTACGACCGCAGCAACGCCTACACGGACCGCGGCGACTCTGGTGCGAAGGTGAAGGAGGTCCAGGCGCTGCTGATCTACCACGGCTACTCGGTGGGCTCCACTGGGGTGGACGGCTACTTCGGAGCTGCCACGGAGTCCGCCGTGAAGCGCTTCCAGACTGCGAAAAGGATCACTGCCGACGGCATTGTCGGCGCGAATACCTGGGCATGGCTCCGGACGGAGGCCTAGTGCCGTATTAGGCAACGTTCGCCCTGTTGTGACGCGCCGCCCGGAATCGATCCGGGCGGCGCGTCGTGCGACATGCTGCGCGGGTGAGTGGCTGAGCGTGTGCGGTCCACATTCCCGTGATCAATCTCAGCGCCAACCACGGTTCCATTGATCCCGGAGGCCGGAGAGCCCCGTGGGTTCACGGAAACTGAAGCCAGTTCGGTGGGAACTCGCGCTCGTTCTGATTTCGAGCAGCACGGGCGGCTGCGTTCTCATCCCTCAACAGCAGCACGGACAAGGACGCGGGAACCCTCGACCGGGCGCGGACTTCTAGACCCGGACTTCGCGGGTCGCTGTTTCAGGTTTGTGGCCAGCGGGTTTGTCCGATGTCGGTGTCGAGGAGATCGAGGAGGTGGAGTTGGACGCCACGGGTGATCTGGACGGTGGGCGGATCGGTGATGTGGCCGATCCGCAGGGTGAGTTCGCCGAGGTGGTAGAAGATCATGCGGCCGGTGGGGCGGACCCGGCGGTTGTCGGGGTAGAGGCCGATCATGGTCTGTTCGGGGCCGAGTGCGCGTCTGACCTGCCGCTCGATCAGACAGAAGACGAGCAGGGCCAGGCAGATGACCTGGATCAGGGCGGCGACACGCCGGTTGTGCTGGACGAAGACGGGCGCGACCGCGAGGGGGCCCTTGAAGTCGTGGTAGCGGCGCTCGACCGCGCCCTGACCCTTGTAGTGGATCAGGACCTGGTCCGGGTCGGCCTGCTCGGCCGGGGTGGATGTCAGCAAGGCGTACCAGCCATCGACGGCGGCTTCGGCGTCCAGGACGCCGGTGTCGAAGTGCCAGGCCAGGGCCGGGATGCCGTGCTCGTTCTCGGTAACGGTGAAGCGCAGGCAGGAGGTGACACGGCGCTTGGCGGCGATCACCCCGACGCGGGCGGTGATCTTCTCGGTGGTCTTGTAGTGCCGTCCACCGGCTGCGGTGGTGAGCTTGCCGAGTTCCTCGGCGGCCTTGGCCAGGCGTTTGGCCCGGGCGGCCTGCTGGCCCGCGGCGTTCGCGGTGGAGTGGACCAGGATCCGCCGCACGGTGAGCGGCGGATCGCTCTTGCGGGGCCCGTTCAGGGTGTGGCTGTCCTCCAGCACACGGTAGAACTCGCGCTGTTCGGCCGGCTTGTCCGCGTCCCGGTCCGGTGTCCAGTCCACGACGGTGGCCTGCGAGAAGTCGAGTGCGGCGTAGACGTCGTCCTTGACCTGCGCGGCCGGGGCCGGGGCAATGAACTGCACCCCGGCCGCCAGCAGGGCGGAGATGTTGGTGTAGGACACCAGTTTGGAGTCGGCGACCATCAGGAACTCCTGCTCGTCGGCCATGGCCCGCAGGTCCTTCATCGCCCCGACGACCTGGCTGACCTCGGCCGCCGCCCCGCCGAAGACCCGGGCATGGAGCGGAATGCCACCGTCGGCCGACACCGCGAGTCCGGCCTGGACCTGCTTCAAGTCCACCCGCCGGTCCTTGGGATGCCCGTAGTTGATGACGGGGAAGTCCTCGTCCTGGCCCTGGACCGGGAAGGCCCCGTGCACGGACATGCTGGTCATGTCCCAGTGCATCCGGGACACATCGATCCCGAACTCACCGATCGCCCGCGCCCCGACCGTGCCCGCGATCTTCTCCAGCTCCGGAGCGATCGCGTCCAGAGCACGAGCCAGACGGTCGTCGTTCAGCAGCCCAGGCTCGATCCCGAAGACCTCCTCCACCGCCCAGCACCTGGCCCAGTCCTCCACCCGCACCAGCGGCGCGGGCGAGGTCAGCCGGTTGGCCACCAGCGCCTCGATCACCTGCCCGTGCGTCACCAGCGCACTCGCGCCACCGGGACAGACCTCGTCGACAATCCCGGCGACATCCAGCCGGCGCAGAAACTCGGCAGCGACAGGCAGAGCGCCCAGACGCTTCTCCACCACGGACGTCACCGCTACTTCAAAGCGCTGACGCTGGGACCGTGGCCGCGGGGACCGGGAAGACATCGACACACCCCACCCAACGCCACACCCCGGCTCGGGGACACCCCCGAGCCGGTCACACCATACGAATCAACGACCCGCGAAGTCCGGGTCTAGAGCTCGACGAGAATGATCCCGTCGGCCCTCGCGGCGATATCGGGCGGGGGATCCCCGGCAAGGCAGCGGTCTACGTAGTCCGGCAGCTTTCTGCGCAGCCCGCGCAGGGTGTGTTCGAAGTACGGGACTGCGAAGTGGCCGCGCAGGTCGGGCAAGCTGCGGAACACGCTCGCGGCGGCGGTCTCTACTGGAGCCTCGGCCACGGCTGCGGCAAATTGGCCCATGGCCATGCGGCCGATGCTGTCGAAGATGTGACGGGCCACCTTCCGCGCGCCGACCTGCTCCGCGGAGAGGAACTCGCGCAGCGTTGGATCCGCGCCGCCCAGGTTGAGCGCCCGGTACAGGTCGCTTGCGCCGTACGGGCCGGGCGCGGTCACCTCGATCAGCGGCTTCGCCCACTGACAGAACACCTCCACCGCACTACGGTCGGGATGCCACGGAGCCTGTTCGGCGAGCCGGATCTCCCGCTCGGCCGCCAGTGCCGGCACCAGCGTCACCGCCGCCCCGTCCCGCTCACCGCAGGACACACGGCCCACGTGTGCCGAGGCGCAGCGCATCTGCGACCGGTATCCCCGGTCGCCCGCGTACAGCATGAAGCCGGCCGGGATCCGAAACGAGTCGGCCGTCTCGAACAGCTTCCGCAGTTGTTCCCCTGGCGAGGTGCGTGGGTGCTGGAAGCCGATCTGCCACCGGCGGCCATCCTGCTTGATGTTCTTCGCCTGGATCAGGCAACCGAAGCACTCACCGGACCTGTCCACCCACCACCACAGGTAGTCCGCACCGACGCGGCCCTCCTGCTGCTTGTTGAACCGCTCGAACCGCACCTCGGGATCGACGTTCACGCAAAGCCGGAGGGTGACGTACTCCTCCTCCCATCCCCCTCGTAGGCCAGAAGCTCGCCCATTTCCCTCTCGACAACCGCCGTTGCCCGACAGAACGCCTCATGCACAGGAGAGGCAGTACATCCCGCCCCCACGTCATCCCCCACCCGCTGCTCCCAGTCCTTGTGTCCTTGGACGAGTTGACGACCAACGCTACGCCTGGCTGGCCCCGTGTGAACGAGCGCCGTCCGCACCTTCCGGCGTTCGTCCCCAAGCCCCGGCCCCTGAAACTCACTGACAGGGAACCACCTCGCACAGTGGGCTATCGAGGAAGTGTTCCCTATGTGGTGGTTGGCGGCACTCCGTTGCGACCAAGAACGAAGGCGAACCGGTCGGTGAAGGAGAAGTCCTCCTCAGTATTGTGTTGACGGAGGATCTCTGTGATGCCGTCCTCGAGCTCGGCGTCGGAGTACGCCGACAGCAGTGACATGTAGCGGGAGCGGACCATCCCCAGATAGCGGTCACGGGCGAATGCCAGAGGGAACCCCGAATACGTCACCTCGGTATCCAGGCCCGCCGCGCGCATCGCGTCCGCGATGTGCTCCGGGTCGGGCTGACGGGTGGTGAAGCGCGCCAGAGCGGCCGGCCACAGGGGATAGTCGATAGTGGTGGGCAGCATCACCACCAGAATCCGGCCGCCCGGGGCCAGCAGCCGGGCCAGCCCAGCGACCACCTCAGCGCGTTCCTCGGCCGCCACATGATGCAGGACCTCCTTGGCAAGGACCACGTCGTACGCAGTCTCCGGGAGGGGCTCTTGGCCCGAGGCGATCTCCTGCGCGGTCGCGCACACCGGATAGATCTGCCTGTCGCCAGCCCGCCTCAGGATCTGCTCGATCATCGCGAACGAGGGGTCGACGGCGGTGATGGTGTGCTGCGTCGGCGTCAGCGCGTCGGTGTACAGCCCGGTGCCGCAGCCCAGATCCAGAGGCCGCTCACCCACGGTCGGGACAAGCCGCTCCTTGATGGCGGCACGCATCCAGTCGGCGAACTGCCGCGAGTGACTCCAGTTCTCATCGTAGGACGGGGCGAGCCGGTCGTAGTGGGCACGAGCGTCATCGCCTTGGGTATCGGTGGTCATGAGCGAAAGTTTGTCACTGGCGAACCAGCCCCCTTCGGCGTTTGGCGCGGGACTCTGCCGGTGTGGCACGCCGAGCCCCCGGGGCCAAGGTGCCAGAAATCGAGTTCCGGCTCCGACTCATACAGCCGCGCCTGCGTCCTGGACATCCTGGCGACGGCGGCGTCACCTGGTCCAGGGCACGGCGTTTCTCCGAGCCGCCGGAGCGCCAGGAGTTGCGCGCCGCCGTCGCGCAGATCAGCGCCTGACCGGCGCCGGGAGCGCGCGGCGCGGTGCGAGGCCGCGTGCTGCCGCGCGGTTCAGGGGCGGTCGTCGGGTATCGGCCGGTGTCTCATTCCGGTGGATCGCGGGTGCCGGGCCGCGGGGACGGGCAAGGTGGGAGCGGCGCGCGATCCCGGCCCGGCCCGGGCAGGGGACGTGCCGACAACCCAAGAGAGGGGACAGCGTGAAATTGTCCGCACGGAGTGCACCGGACGAGGACAACGGCGGCGCACGCCAGGAGCGGTGGCTCCAGCACACGGCGGGGGGCGCTGAGTTCGACCAGGCGGAGTTCGTTGACCGTTACGCGGTGCTGCGATGGGGCACCGACCGAGGCGGCGTCGCTCTGGTGCACTCGATGACCGACGGCAACGCGAGCCCCAAACGGGTCGTCGGCGCCCTGCGCCGACACCACGGTGAACGCCTCGCCCACCGATATGCATGCGTGATCGTGGCGCAGACCAGCACCCAGGTGACGCACCCATACGTACCCGAGCTCCACGCCTGCGACATCGACGGGGCCGGCGAGCCGTACGACACGACATGGGCCCAACTCGCGGCGGCCCTCGGGCAACCGGCGCCGTACTGGTTCCACTCGCTGCGCGACCGCGACGCGATCAACGCCTGGCGCCCGGGCACACCGCCCACACTGGTACCCGCGCACGACATCGCCACCCCGGTCACGGCACTGACAGAGCTGGCCGCCGACGAGCCGGACGGCTCCCCGGCCGCCGAGCTGTGCTGGTACCTCGCCCGCGAGGTCCGCCACCGCGGTTACACCTCGACCACCCGCTACATCGACGAGCTGCGCAAGAACGCGGCCGACGGCGGCGACGGCGCCCACCTCGTCCTCGGCGCGGTACCGGCCCCGCCCACCCGCCCCGCCCCGCAGAAACCGACGGAGATGGTCCGCCGCGCCGGCTGGCTGAGCATCACAGACCGCCGCGACGTCCTCGCGCACCGGGTCGCGGACTTCGCCCAACGCTGGGACGGCGGCCAGGACTGGCACACCGGGGCCGTGACCAGCGTGCAGCCGGCCGCCTGCGACACTGCCCGAGAGTGGTCAAAGCGCCTGGTCCCCACCGCGCCCGATCAGCCTCCCACAGTCCTGGAGAAAGTCCTGCTGGACAACGGCCACGAGGCAGACACGGACGTCCTCCTGCACGACCCCGTCGCCAGCACCCCCGTGCTGCACCGCACCCCGAGCACCAGCAGCGCGAACCTGCTGACCTACACGCTGCAGCGCCTGCCCACCCGCTCGCCGCTCGCTGCCCTCATCCTGAGCGCCGGAGTCTGCTGGATCCGCACCGAGGACGGGTCCTTGTGGCTCGCACCCGAATGGGAGGGCTGGGGCATCGGCTTCGGCTACTCGGGCAACGGCTGCCTTACCCTCGCACGCCTCGTCGACGTCCTCCTCGACGACATCTCCGCCCCCGCGGTCCAACCCGGTGACCCCGCAGCACCACCCACCCTGTTCGAGCTCCTGCGCGACACCCCCTCAAGCAGCACGACCACCTACACCCGCGACCAGCTCGCAGCCGCCCGGGCCTGATGACGACGCCCTTGCCGAGGCCGCCGCGCGGCGTGCACCGCCCGGCTGCTCCCCGCCAGGCACGGTACGGCGCAGCCGTATGCCCACCGTGTCGACGCGGCAGGCATGGTCCGCCTCTCACATCCCATCGATCAGCCGTCGTGCCATCGATGCGGAAGCCTGCGCCCGATGACGGCACGAGGACCCGAAGGAGAACTGCGGTGCGACGCCACCCCCTGGCCGACCATGCTGAAGTACTCGACCCCGACGAGCGGTACACGATCAAGGCCCTGGCCGATCTGACAGCGCGTGCGCCGCGCACGGTCGCGAAGTGGGCGGCGGGCGGACACCTGGGCGAAGGCGGCCGCGAGGAGGCCGTCGGCGCCCACCACACCTTCGGCGCCGCGGTGCAACGGCGGGTGTGGACCGGCCGCCAGCTCCTGGACGCCATAGCCGCCCCCCGCCCTGTTCAGGACCACGGCGGGAGGACGAAGCTGACGACGTGGTCGAAGGGATGCCGGGCCGGTGACGGATGTGAATGCCACCAAGCCCACAACATGGAGACCCACGCACCGCGGCGCACAGCGGCAGAGACGGCATTCCCCGCCAAGGCACGTGCGCGAGTCCTGCAGTGGATCGTGCGGGGGAAGTCACCGCAGTGGTCGGCGGCCAAGGTTGATGTCCCACTGAACCGGATCTGGGGATATGCCCGCTCTCACCCCGACTTCGCGCGGAACTTGGACGGCGCGCTCATGGCCGGGCGGAACCCCAGGCTGGACCACGGGAAGGAACGGACCTACACGGTCCATGGGTGCCGCTGCCCGGAGTGCCGGGAAGCAAAGGCACGAGTCCGGTGAGCTGTACCCCGACATCGGGGCCTCACGAGTGATCACGTCAGCGGAATCGGCCAGCTCCCCGGAGTACGCCAGCGCACAGCTTGCCAGTGAGCGTTCCGCTTGGGACGCCGGAAACCCGCTGCAGATGCCCGGCGTTTGACCAGGTTCAACAGCAGGACATTTCAAGGGAATGCGATGTGGGGGATGAGCCCATGAGGGAGCGGTTGCCGCGCGGGCTGCCCTGGAACGGAGCTGCGCCGGTGGTGCGGGTCACGCCTGGCTGAGGAGAGCTGCCCAGGTGTCGGGGCCGACCACGCTGTCCGTGGCCAGGTGTTGCTCCTGCTGGAAAGCTCCGACGGACTCCGCCGTCAACGTACCGAAAGTCCCGTCGCTGTCGATGGGATGGCCGTGTGCGGCAAGCAGGCGTTGTACAGCTGTGACTGCTGGGCCGCGGTCTCCTGAGCGCACGTTGATGATGAGGGCGTGCCATGTGTCGGGGCCGACGATGCCGTCGGCGGCCAGTGAGCGGTCTCGCTGGAAGGAGCGCACGTGTGCAGTGGTTCCTGGGCCGAAGGCTGCGTCGGCGTCCGTGGGGTAGCCGTGTGCGGTGAGCAGGAGTTGGGCAGCAGCGACAGTGTGGCCCTGAGCGCCGGATTTGACCTGGGGCCAAGAGCGGGGCCCGGTACGGGGCGGCGCCTCTGTCGCGGGTGCAGGGGCGGGGTCGGCTGTCGTCGAGGGTGGGGCAGTCATGTCCTCGGGTGCGGTCGTGCTGCCGGGCTGAGGGCAATCTCCCTCTTCGCAGTCGTCCGGAGGCTGCGAGACGAGGCCTTGTGTGGTTTCCCCAGGCAGGGGCACGCCGTCTGCTGAGCAATAGCCGTCGGCGCAGGCAGACGCGGTGGGGGTTGCCTGTGGGGAGGTGCTGGAGGCGCGTCCTTCGGCGTTTTGGTAGGCCGATGTGGCGACGGTGATCAGGGCAATGATCGTGACGCCGATGAGGAGCGGGCGGCGCCGGAGCCAGTTCAGCAGCCGTCGGAATCGGTTGCGGGCAGGAGCGGCGTGGTGCGATGTGGTGGCCATGGCTTCTCCCGGACAGGGGGTGGGGTTGGTTCGGATGTGGATTCCTGGTGGGGGGGGGGGGGGGGGGGGGGGGGCCCCCCCCCCCCCCCCCCCCCCCCCCCCCCCCCCGGCCCCGGTCACCCCCGTTCACCATCCTTCGGCGACGGCACCACACCCGGAAAGTCACGATCCCATGCTTCGATTTCTTCTCCGCCGCGT
>NZ_JBVJWD010000073.1:0-24526 GCF_055602785.1 Streptomyces sp. NPDC037301 | reverse complement strand
TCGGGCGACCCCCGGCCCTACTACCCGCCTTAGGATGTGACACAGCTCCTATGGGTGGCATCACATCCACGGCACCGAATCGGCGGTCTCAACGGAGCGGTTCTTGCCGGATCTGCGCCCGCACCGGCCAGCAGCACTACCGGTTGTCAGACGGTTGGGCCGCCACGGTGTCATGGCGGCCCCAGCCTGCTCTTGATGCGCCTGGGCGACGGATCCCCTGGTGCTCGCGGGTAATCCCGGCAATCCGGCCAGGAGATCGGCCGGGTCGACAGGTCCGGGTTCGGTATCACCGGGATGCGCGAGCGGGTCAACCTGCTGCACGGGCGCTTCAGCGCCGGCCCGCGCCCCGGGCGGGGGTCAGGAACTACTCTCGACTAAGTGTCCATGAGTGTCCCTCAGGTGTCACGAGTGTCGTGTGATCTGGTGTATGAACCTGACGGAATGGGCGCGCGCGCAGGGGGTCGCCCCGCGTACTGCGTACCGCTGGTTCCGTGAGGGCACGCTGCCGGTCCCTGCGGAACGAGTGGGGCCGCGCACGATCCTGGTGAACATTGACGCGAACACCTCACCGTCCGTGACCGGTGGCGTGGGCCTGTACGCCCGCGTCTCCTCCCATGACCAGAAGGCCGACCTGGAGCGGCAGACCGCACGCTTGTCGGCATGGGCCGCGAAGGCCGGGCATAAGGTCGTGCGCGTCGAATCCGAGATCGCTTCGGGCATGAACGGCGCCCGCGTCAAGGCCCGTCGCCTGCTGGCCGACCCGGCGGTGACCACCGTAGTGGTGGAGCACAAAGACCGGTTGGGCCGTATGAACGTCGAACTCGTTGAGGCCGCTCTGGCTGCAACCGGCCGTCGACTCGTTGTGCTGGATGACGGCGAGGCCGAAGACGACCTGGTGCGCGACATGGTGGAGGTTCTGACCTCGTTCTGTGCTCGCCTGTACGGCCGCCGCGGTGCGAAGAACCGTGCCAAGAAGGCACTGGAAGCGGCGGCTGCCGATGGCTGACAAGAAGAAGCAGCTCCGTACCATCGGCCCGCCGTTCGTTGCTGTCGGCCCGTCCGGTGTGGCGTTACGCGACCGCCTCAAGCACCTCACGCCAAAGGACGAGAAGGTGTTGCGTCTGGTCGGCGAGCACCAGGGCCGCCTGGCCTCTCTCGATCTCAAGGCCCGTTGCGAAGCCGGGCACAAGCACGACAACGACGCGTGGGCATCCCGGAAGCGTGACCTGACCGAGCAGTCGTCGTCGCGCATCGCGGGTGCGATCACGAAGGCCACGCACGACCAGTACAGCCTGGCCCGACGCTGCCTGCTCGCCCATGTCCACAACCTTGAGGCCGGTATCCGCACGCTGCGACACCGCCTGTCCCTCCAGACCGGGGAGAAAGGCAGCAAGCGGGCGCCGGGCGGGTACCGGTCCAAGGGCGAGTGGTTCCACAAGTCCCGCCGCCTGGCCACCCTGGAACACCGCCTCGACGTGGCCCGCGACGACTGGAAGACCGGACACGTCCGTGTCGTTCGCGGCGGCCGGCGGCTGCTCAGGAACCGGCACAACCTTCAGGCCGCGCAGCTCACCGAGCACGAATGGCGTCAGCGTTGGGAGGCTGAGCGCTGGTTCCTCGCCGCAGACGGCGAGTCCGGTAAACGCTTCGGGAACGAGACGATCCGCGTCACCCCTGACGGCGAAGTGTCGATCAAGATGCCCGCCCCGCTCGCCCACCTGGCCAACAGCAAGCATGGCCGGTACGTTCTTGCCTCCAAGGTCGCGTTCGCGCACCGTGGGGACGAGTGGCGCGACCGCACCGAGGCCAACCGTGCCGTCGCCTACCGCATCCACTACCACGTTGAGCGGGGCCGCTGGTACCTGACCGCGTCGTGGACCAGGCCCGCCGTGCAGACGATGCCGCCGGCCACCGCCCGCGCCAAGGGCATGGTCGGCGTCGACACGAACGCCGACCACTTCGCCGCCTACCGGCTCGACCGGCACGGCAACCCGGTCGGCGACCCGCGCCGCTTCCACTACGACCTGTCCGGCACCGCCGACCACCGCGACGCCCAGATCCGGCACGCCCTCACTTGCCTTCTGCACTGGACCAAGCAGACCGGCGCGCAGGCGATCGGCATCGAAAACCTGGACTTCGCCGCCGAGAAGACCCGCGAGAAGCACGGCCGCAAGAAGCGGTTCCGGCAACTCATCTCCGGTATGCCCACCGGCAAGCTCAAGGCCCGCATCGTCTCCATGGCCGCCGAACACGGCATCGCCATCGTCGCCGTCGACCCGGCATACACCTCGATGTGGGGCGACCAGCACTGGCGCAAGCCCCTGATCAGCAAGACTCGCAGCATGACTCGCCATGACGCCGCCTCGGTGGCCATTGGCAGACGCGCCCTCGGGCACCCGATCCGGCGACGGACGACACCGCCCCAGCATCACCAGAGTGATGGTGCTGGGCATCGGACCGTCCAGGCCGATCACGGTGACCGAGGGCGTGAGGAAACCCGCCGCCCTGTCGCGGAGCGTGCACACGATGCGCGTCGCCGGACAGGGACAACGAGAACGCGGGGGACCAGCGCATCCAAAACCGTTCGGGATGCGCGCAGTTCCGGGACGTGGGTACAAGGCTCACTCCTGGACACTGTTCAGGAACGGTTCCAGGTGACGGCCACCCTGCCACTGACCGAGTCGGCCGGGGCGGAAGCCCGGTGAGCGGCGACGACCGGGGAACGGGCGACGGCGCGCCCGTACGCGTCCTGCTGGTCGACGACCAGCCGCTGGTGCGCTCGGGGCTTCGGGTCCTCATCACCGACAGCCCCGATCTGACGGTCGTCGGCGAGACCGGCCACGGGGCGGAGGCCGTGAAGCTGGCCGAGGAGCTGCACCCAGACGTGGCGGTGATGGACATCCGGATGCCCGGCATGGACGGCATCGAGGCCACCCGCCTGATCACCGACGGCCCCACCGCCACGCGCGTGCTGATCCTCACCGCCTTCGACGAGGACGACTACGTCTACGGCGCGCTGCGCGCCGGCGCCAGCGGCTTCGCGTTGAAGTACATGGCGCTGGAGGAGATCCTGGCGGCGATCCGGGTGGTGGCCGGCGGGGACCCGATGGCCGGGTCCGCCGGGACGGTGGCGGTCGCAAGACCGCCGAGAAGCTTGACCGGCTGCTCGTTCCGGCGTTGCTGGCGCTGGTCGAGCCGGACGAGCGGGGCGATCCGATGTCGCCGCTGCGGTGGACGACCAAGTCGCTGCGGCCTCTGGCCGGGGAGCTGACGCGGCAGGGCCATGCCGCTTCGGCGGCTGGCGACCAGGTACGACAAGCTCGCCGTCCGATTCGAAGCCACCATCACCATCGCCGCCATCGGCGAATGGCTGTGATCAAGATCAACCTTGTTCTCCACGCCAACCGGCGCAGGGCATGACCTCAAATCCCCGGCTGGGGAAGACGGCATCCATGAAGAAGTCGTGCATTGCCGCATCACCGTCGGCGCAACCGTCACGCAGCACGGTCACCTGGTAGCCACGGTCCGCCGCGTCGTAGCACGTCGCAGCCACCATTGCGCTGGTCGCGACTCCGGCGATCGCGAGAGTGCTGACGCCGCTCGCGCGGAGCACAAGGTCAAGATCTGTGCCGGCGAACGCGCTGGCGCGGCGTTTCACCACGACGACGTCCTCGTCGGCGACCGGCAGAGCGATCTCGGTTCCGGTCGATCCCTCATGGAAGGCGTCCCCGGCTTCGTAGAACGTCCTGAAGAGTGCGTTGCCCGGTGGCAAGTCGGCCCCGTTGGCCCGGAAGGCGAAGTGCACGAACACAACGAGGGCACCGGCCGCGCGGGCACGCGGCAGCAGTTCGGTGAGCGGCGGCACGACACGCCTGGCGAACGGGTAGCTACTCGTGATGCCCTGCTGGATGTCGCCGATGATCAGTGCGGTGGTCACGACAGGCTCCCGTCCAGTCTTTCTTTCCAGCGCCCTGCAGTCAGCAAGACAGCCATTCCGACGGCCGTGGTAATAGCGATGGCCAACCGTGCGTAGGTGAAGCTACCAGTCGCGGTCGCGATGGTCCCGGTGAGGCAGGGACCGACGAATCCGTACCGGCGCCCTGCCCCCGTACCCAGTCCAGGACCGGTGTGCTTCAGCTCGGCGAATGACTACGACCAAAATCAACTTCTGAAACAGACCCAAAACCTGCGCGGTGTCTGAGCGTGTCACGTTCCGCGCTCGGCAGTCAGCGTGCGAGGTTGCGCAGCAGTCGCACGTATCGGCCCCAGTGGGCCGGTCGTGCCACCGTTCCGGTGCAGGCGAGTTCTGCGCGGTCCAGGCTGTCCTCCAAGCATGCGTCGCCAGGTCGGCCTCCACCGGCTGAACCGCCTCTTGGCAATGGAGCGGGACACCAACGTCGCCTGACGACTGACCCCATCCCCCTGTGCCTGCATACGGCGCTGCCGAAATGGAGGAGCGGGGCTGTGCATAACTGCCGCGAATGCCAGGCGTTGCGGGCCCGGGCCCGTCGCCCGCCTGCAAACCCCGCCGAGTTCCAGCACACCCCTGGCTGTGATCTTGGCACCGGAGCATCCTGTCCGGGCCCAGTTGGCTGTACTGCGACCGGGCTGCGTCGCGGGTCCATAGCCGCCTGACCGCAGTTGGCTACGGTCCTGTCGGCGGGCACCAGGTCTCGGTCTTCGATGCTCTTACTTCATGGTGTTTGATTGGCTGAGGTGCGGTTGGGGCGTCACCGGTCGGCGGGGCTGCTCACGACTGCGTGTTGCGCTCTTGGCGCCAGGCCCGCTGGTTGCGGGAGACTTGCTCAAGGGCGCTCTTGAGGGCGGTGTAGCGGTCGCGGCCGATAGTTTGGCGGTGGCGGTTCTCCATGTCGGCGAGGATGGCCCGAGCCTTGTCGATCTCGTCGAGTCCGTGCTGGGTGGGGACGATGAGTTTGGCCCGGCGGTCGGTGGGGTCGGGTTCGCGGCTGACGTAACCCAGCGCGGCCAGTTCATCGACGATCGTGCCGACTATCTGTTTGTGCTGCCCGGAACGCGTGGCCAGGTCGGTGGCCCTTATCCCGTCGGGGGTGAGGAAGGCCAGGATCGAGCCGTGGCGCGGGCGCACGTGGGGATGGCCCTGCTCGGCCAGGGTCTCGAAGAGTTCGTCCTGGATGGCGCGCATCAGCTGCCCGGTCAGCATGCCCAAGTCGTCCGTCTTCCGTGCAGTTCCCACGTGCGTCGCGCCTCCGCTTCGAATGTAGTCAGGATCTTTGACTATACGTATCGGTGGGCGGGCCTGCCGCTGTGCTGTCGTTGCTGTCCGGCATTGACCAGTCGGCGGTGGGTTGGTAGGAGAGGAGGACGATATCGAGGGTGATCTCGATGGTGTCGGCGACGCCGGGGATGGGCAGGCCAGGCAGGAGGTGGGGGCGGATGTTGTAGGAGGCCAGGGAGAGCTGGGTGGTGGCCGAGAAGGCGAGGTGCTCGGTTTCGGAGAAGGGGTCCGGGGCGGCGCCCTGCCACACCAGGTTCAGCACCACGGTGTGGGTGATGCCGCGCAGGGCGAGGGTGCCGTGCAGGTGGCCGGTGGTGGCGGTGGCCGCGATGCCGTCCCAGTAGCCGCCGGCTCCCAGTGCCAGATCGAACCGCCCGCCGGACAGCAGGTCCAGGGTCGAGGCGGCCTTGGCGAGCATGGCCGGGGGACGCAGCGGCAAGCTGGCCACGTCCGGGAAGAACCGCAGCCGCTCCGTCTGCCCCGCCAGGGCCCCGGTCAGGCTGAACGTGTCGACCAGGGCCGGCACATACGGGTGGTCCTGCACCCCGACCAGATCCAGGCCGCCCTGCTCGGCGACATCGACCAGCTCGCGATGCAGCCCCAAATCCGTAGTGGGCACGAGAGAGAAACCGAACTACAGGCGTGCGGTCATCACGCGTCCCCCCGCTCCGCCAGCAGCCAGCCGTGCAGCACCCCGGTCAGGACCCGCAGCGTCAGGTAGGTCATGGCGGTACTGAACGCCAGGGCGATCACCGCGGAGCGCCATCGGCAGCCCGCCCAGCCGCGGCAGCAGCACCAACTCGGCTGCCGGCGAGACCGGATACACCGCGGCGGAGGCCAGCACGGCCATCTTCCAGCGCGGAACCTTCGACTCCGGCACACTCATCCCCTCCAAAATAATCAAGACGCCCGACTGTCAAGATTGATGACTGATTCGCGGGCTGCGATCACCCCGGACGGCGGCTGCCCACCCGGGGTCCAAGACTTGGAGACGGCTCTCGTCGGCAGGTTGCGGATACTCGCCCCCTCCCGGCGTCAGCGGCGACGACGCCAGCCGGCTCGGCGGAGTCACCCCTGCTTGCCGTAGAACTGGCGGAGCTGGCCGTTGAGAACACCGAAGTCCATGTCGAGCGCCGCGTACACGTCGCCGGCGAGGGGATGGGCGTTGTCGGCGAGCATTTCCACCGCCACCGAGGAGTAGTCCGTGACGATCACACCGGCCTGCTGCATGCGCAAGATGCCGGTCGTGCGCTTGGTGTCGTTGAAGGTCCCCGAGGCGTCGATGACGCCGTAGACGTCATAGCCATCCGCCGTGGCCGCCAGAGCGGGAAGCGCCAGGCACACCTCGATGGAGATCCCCGCGACGATCAGCTTCTTGCGGCCCGTGGCCGCGACCGCCTCCCGTACCCGCGGATCGTTCCAGGCGTTGACCGTGCTGCGGTCGATGACCTCCAGATCGGATGGCAGGGCCTTGGTCAGCTCCGGGGCCAGCGGACCCCACAGGGAGTCGGCCGCAGTCGTGGTTGCCACGATCGGCACACCCAGCACCTTGGCCGCCTCGGTCAAGCCGACCACATTGTGCTTCAGCTCCCCGACGCTGTAGTCGCGCACCGCCGCGAACAGGCCGACCTGGTGATCCACCAGCAGCAGTGCCGCATTCTCGGGGGTCAACTGCTCGGTAAAGCGGCTGACCTGACGGGCCTCACTGGTCTGACTCATGGCTGCGCTCCCTTACGAGTTGGTTGCCGGCCCGAACCGGCCAGTAGTCACGTTAGTTGATAGTCACGATTCTTGACAAGATTGACACCGCGGCGACGCCCGCCAGATGCCGATTCCGCGAGCTCGCACCGCTGTAGCAGTCGTCACGCGCAACACGATCAGGGCGAGCGCTGCGATCACACCTCAGCGGTGCACCAACGCCGCAGCGGGCGGCCGGAGTTCGGCGTAGCCATCACGGAAGCGCGCCCACAATCCTTGATTGGCCGGTGAGCACGTCAACCGGCCACTCGGTGCTCAGCGACGTCCGAGGGGCCGGGGCGGCCGAACGGGAGGGGTTTGCGGTGTCGGCCTCCTCTGAGGGGCAGCGTCGGCCGACACGGAGTTTCCTTGGAGTAACGACCTACCGTTCATCGCGGGCGACGCGCCATGCAGCGTGTACGCCCCGCGATACGCGGAACTTCTTGGTGAGGCGCCTACGCCGCAAGCGGCCGCTGCACTGGTGGTCACTCACCTTCCCCTGGACTGCGGGCCGGCCGTCGACGGGCCGTGGCCCCCGCCGGGCAGCCGCACCGACTGAGTCGCCTTCCGGCTGCCCCGGACAGGAACGACGTTCACCGCTGAGTCCCGACAGCAGGCCGACAGGCCGGTCAAACTCCCATGGCAATCGGTCAAGATCAGGTGTCAGAGGACATCTCCCACGTTCCGGTCGCGGGCTTTACCGGGCCGCCGCTCGGCGCTTCCCCATCCCGGCCTTGGCGGTCGGGGACGGCCCGGGGGAGGCTGGAGAGAGGCTCAGGAGGTCGTCATGCGCGTCCAGGACATCCAGATCGGCGAGACCTACCAGGTCAAGGTCCCCCAGCGACTGCCGCCGGCTCTCCGCCACCGTATCCCCCGCACCCATGCAGATTTCGCCGCACTCGGATTCCAGCTCTGGCGGCCGAAGGTCAACAAGGACGACGCGCACGGCGTACCGTACGGCACGTTCCCCGGCATCTGCCCCGTGCGAGCCCTTCGCGCATGGCGGCAGTGCCTCATCGACCACGGCTGCCGGCCACCGGCCCGATCTTCATCCACATCGACCGCCACGGCAACATCGGCCACCGGATGTTCCGCAACGGCGAGGAAATCGGCGACCCGTCCGGCCGCATGACCGGCGAGGGCATCGCGGAAATCGTCACCCGCGCCGTCGCCCGCGCTGGCCTCACTGCAAGGCCGAACGATCTGTTGGCTCCCGACCTGCCCGCCCGCTGGACCGGCCACTCCCTACGCCGAGGATTCGCCACCGCCGCCCGCGAGAAGGCCGCCGACACGATCGCAATGTGTCGCGAAGGCGGATGGGTCGAAGGCTCAAAGGCCGCCGCCCACTATTTCGACCAGGCCGGCATCTGAGGAGACCAACCTGCGCTACGGCATCGGCCTGTAGTCGACATCGGCTGCCAACAGAGGGCTGTCAGCCGCAGGACCGCGCGGGTGGTGTGGTCAGCCGAGGAAGGACAGCCGGACTTGGCGTTCGGGGCTTTCCCGGTTGGAGTTAACCAGTACAACGGACTGCGAGGCCCCCAGCTCCAGCTCACCATTGACTACGGGCAGCGTGGCGTGTGGTGGTACCAGTGCCGGGAGCACGTGGTCACTGCCGTGGCCTGGACGACCGTGGCGGGCTCGCCAACGGTCGTCCGCGGGAAGAATTTCGCGGAGGGCTGCCAACAGGTCATCGTCACTGCCCGCGCCGGTCTCGATGATGGCCAGGCCGGATGTCGCGTCGGGTGTGAAAACGTTCAGCAGTCCGTTTCGCCCATGAGCGACCTCCCGGAGGAACGCGGAGCACGCGTTCGTCAGGTCGTGCATGGTCTCAGTGGCGCCGGTTGCAATGTCGATGATGCGGGTGGTGAAGGTGCCGGTCATGCTTCACCGGTACCCATCGCGGAGCAAAAGCACTAAGGGCCGGATGGGTTGTTCCTCCGGGACTCCGCCGGTAGGGGCACGTGCTCCCGTACCTGGACAGGCCCATCGCACCGTCTCATCCGAATACCGCAAGCCGGCCCTGGACTGCGGCTTCCTCGCTCTCCCGGCCCCACACGCATCCCTTGCGGTCAAGTGACCTCGACCGGGCTCTGTGGCGGCAGGTGTCCGTGGCGGATGTCTTCTATGAGGTCGTCGATGAGTGCTTCTTCGTAGGCAGGACGACCGTGGGCGCGCATGGCGGCTTCCAGCGCGGGGGCCCACCAGGTGGCGGGCAGGCGTGCGGACCTGGTCCTCGGACACACCGTCCGGGGGCAGGCATGAGCGGCGGCTCGGTGCCCGGAGTCGGCCTGGCCCGGCTCGCGCTGCACCACGCGCGTGAGGCCGCCAAGGCCCGCGGTGAGTCGGGCACGCGGAAGGCAAAGCGCCGCACCGATACGGCCGTGCGGCGCGACGGGCCCTCCTCGCGCACGAAGGACTCAGCGAAGGACCTGGCGGCGCGCCTGGGCACCTCACGCCGTACGGGTGGACCGCTACCGCGCCGGGAAGCTGACCAAGCCCCAGAAGCAGCTCCAGGCCGCCCTGGTGGAGGCAACCGAATCTGAGTGGCAACCGCAGGTCAGGGCACAGGCGCGCGAGCAGGCAGCCACCTCCAGCGGCATGATGGTGGAGGTGACGGCGTACTTCGGATCCGCTTGCAAGGGCAGCTCGGACGACGGCCGCGAGCGCATTATCACCACGCCGATCTCACCCACCTACGCCGCGAAGATCCTCCAGCTTCGGGAGGATGGTGCGACGGAGGAGGAGCTGCATCCGATCGTCGCGGGGGTCATCACCGAGTCGTATTTCACGGAATGGGGCACCAGCGCCGCTGGCCTGCGTGCGGATTTTACGCACGTCCAGTCAATAGATTTCCGGTTCTGGCACGGTCGAATTTCGGGCCTGCCATAAACCACATTCGGCGGGCCGCTGCACAGCGCTCTGGCGGCGGCCCGCTCCCGAATCCGCACCACGAATACGAGGCCGAAGATGACCACGCCCTGGCCGCCCCGGCGCACCGCGCGCCGACAGCTCGCCCGTCGGTTCGCTGGTTGGCGTGCGCGGAGACGGCGTGAGGTTCCACGTACGGGAACGGAGCAGCCGACTCGTCCCGCGGACGAACGGGAGATCCAGCACCGGTCGCCCGGGCGGCGCCCGCGCTCCCTGGTGAGCGCGCGGAGCGTCGCCGGTCAGGTGTTCCTCCTGCAGCTGGCGGTCGTGGTGCTGCTCGTGGCCGCGACGGTGGTGACGCTGGTGGTCCAGGCCCGGCACCAAGGGACGGAGAAAGCCCGCGACGAGGTGCTTGCCGTCGGCGAGGCGTTCGCGAACTCCCCGGGGATCGTGCAGGCGCTGGACAGCCGCGATCCGAGCGCGGTGCTGCAACCGCTCACCGAGAGGGCCCGAAAGCGGTCCGGCGTCGACGGCATCGTGGTCATCAGCACGGACGGGATCCGGTACACCCACCCTGACCCGCATCGGATCGGGAAACACGTAGTCAAGGGCGACCCCTACCGGAAGGCGGTGAGGGGCACGGCCCTCACGGACTCCGAGGTGACTCCGCTGGGCGTTTCGGTCTTCGCGGAGGTCCCCGTCTTCCGGCCTGACGGCTCGGTCGCCGGCGTCGTGTCCCCCGAGATCAAGGTCAAGAAGGTGAACGAAGCGGTGGCCGGGCAGCTTCCGGTGCTCTTTGGCGCCGCGGGCGGCGCGCTCGCCCTGGTCGCGGGCGGGTCGGCGCTGATTGGCCGACGGCTGCTGCGCCAGACCCGCGGGCTGGGCCCCGCCGAGATGACTCGCATGTACGAGCATCATGACGCGGTGCTGCATGCGGTGCGCGAGGGCGTGCTCATCGTCGGCGGTGACGGGCGGCTGCTGCTGGCCAACGACGAGGCGCGGCGGCTGCTGGAGCTGCCGGCGGACGCGGAGCAGCGCCAGATCACCGAACTCGGCCTGACCCCGGGCGCCGCCGAGCTGCTTTCCTCGGGGCGGATGGCCACCGACGAGGTCCATCTGGCCGGCGACCGGTTGCTGGCCGTCAACGTCCGGCCCGTCGAGCGCTACGGCGGCCCGGCGGGCAGCGTGGCCACGCTGCGCGACACCACCGAACTGCGCACACTCACAGGCCGGGCCGAGGTGGCCCGCGAGCGCCTGCAGTTGCTCTACGACGCGGGCGTGCGGATCGGCACCACGCTGGATGTGGTGCGCACCGCCGAGGAGCTGGCGGAGATGGTCGTCCCGCGGTTCACCGATTTCGTCACTGTGGAGCTGCTGGATCCGGTGCTGCGTGGCGAGGAGCCGGCCGAGGCAAGCACCGAAATGCGCCGCACCGCCGTCAGCGGCGTCCGTGGCGACCCGCCTCTCTACCCCGTGGGGGAGCTGATCCGCTTCGCCTCCACCAACCCCATCGCCGCCGGGACGGCCGGCGGCCACGCTGTGCTGGAGTCGGACCTCGCCGACTCCGACGGCTGGCGGGACCAGGACCCGGAGCGGGCGCGGCGGGTGCTGGAGTACGGAATCCATTCCCTGATCTCGGTGCCGCTGCAGGCCCGCGGGGTGGTGCTGGGGATGGCCAACTTCTGGCGGGCGGACGCCTCCCCTCCCTTCGGGGAGGAGGACCTTTCCCTCTCCGAGGAGCTGGCCAGACGTGCTGCGTTGTGCATCGACAACGCCCGCCGCTACACCCGCGAGCACACCCTGGCGGCCACTCTGCAGCGCAGCCTGCTACCCCGCACCCTGCCCGAGCAGACCGCCGTCGAGGTCGCCCACCGCTACCTGCCCGCCCAGGCCGGGGCGGGCGGCGACTGGTTCGACGTCATCCCCCTGCCCGGCACCCGGGTGGCCCTGGTGGTCGGCGACGTCGTTGGCCACGGCCTGCACGCCGCCGCCACCATGGGTCGGCTGCGCACCGCCGTGCACAACTTCTCCGCCCTGGACCTGGCCCCGGACGAACTCCTGAGCCACCTGGACGAGCTGGTCGCCCACATCGACCACGACGAGGCCGATGGCCAGGGCGTCACGGGGGCCACCTGCCTGTACGCCATCTACGATCCCGTCTCCGGCCGATGCACTGTGGCCCGGTCTGGCCACCCCGGCCCCGCCCTGGTCCACCCCGACGGCACCGTCACCTTCCCGGACGTACCCGTCAGTCCCCCGCTGGGCCTGGGCGGCAGCCTGCCCTTCGAGACAGCCGAACTCACTGTGCCCGAGGGCAGTCAGCTGGTCCTCTACACCGACGGGCTGATCGAGGACCGGGACCGCGACCTCGACACCGGAGTCGAGCAGCTGCGCACGGCCCTGGCCGATGCTGCGGACCGCACCCCGGAGGCCACCTGCCAGACCGTCTTCGCCGCCATGCTCCCCGAGCGCCCCCGCGACGACATCGCCTTGCTGGTGGCCCGGACCCACCTGCTGGACCCGGCCCGGGTCGCGGACTGGGAGGTGCCCTCCGATCCGGCGGCCGTCTCCCGCGTCCGTACCGACGTCATCCGCCAGCTGGAGACCTGGGGCCTGGACCAGGTCGCCTTCACCACCGAGCTGATCGTCAGCGAACTGGTCACCAACGCCATCCGATACGGCACCCAGCCCATCCAACTGCGCCTGCTACACGACCGCAACCACCTGATCTGCGAGGTCACCGACGGCTCCAGCACCTCCCCCCACCTGCGGCAAGCGGCCGCCACGGACGAGGGCGGCCGCGGGCTGTTCCTCGTCGCTCGGTTCGCCCAGCGCTGGGGCACCCGGTACGGCGCCCGCGGCAAGGTCATCTGGACCGAACAATCCCTCAACGACGCCGCAGCCGAACCCGGTGCAGGCCTCGGCGACAACCTGTTGGATCTATGGACTGACACAGAGCTGTGACGGCGGCGTATTCGGTTACAGCGCAACTGCTGGTGCGGTCGCGGATCTGGATCCGGGTCTGCGGCCGGCACTGCTGGCGCTGGTCGAACCTGATGTGCGGGGCGTTCCGACCCGGCGGGGGCCTGGACCACGGCAGGCAGGTAGCAGCTCTTGAGCGCGTACCGGACCGAGACCGTGAAGCGCTCGGCGAACGCCGAGTGCAACTCTCGATAGTTGTCCGCCGCGCGGTCAGGAAGAAAGAGCATCAGCGGGTGTTCACCCGACCACAATTTCGAAACCTGGACTCCGTGAAGCGTCAGATCTCCGTCCTGGTACCCGAGATAGGGCAGAAGCGCGGTGATCCGCTCGATTTCCGCTCTGCTCAATCCGCTCAGACCGATGGCAGGGGATCCATCCGACACGAACTCTCTCCACTCGTCAGGGGCAACTGGAGCAGCATTGGACGATCCCCTCTCCACGGTCAAGAAATCTCCTCCGCCGCGCTCCCGGCGAACGCCCGGCAGCCGAGCCCGGTCGGAGCCGTCGGCCCCTGCTCCATGGCCGAGGGAAAGCCGGAGCCGCTGAAAGGATGGCGGGCACGGGACACCGGCCACCCTCCCGTGGATTCGCCCGCGGTTCACCGGTGCCGAATGCACTCCTCAGCGCTGCGGGCCCACTTTCGGATCGTGGGGTGCTCGGCCGCCACCGTGTCAATCAGGCTGGTGCCGGCGACGGAGTCCTGGACACTCGCGGCCGTGACCAACAAGATCGCATCCATGATGTCGCGCAGGTCGTGCTCGGGTGGCCGGCCGAAGTCCAGGGCCCTGCCGCGGCGCTCGAAGCGCCAGGCGGCAAGGACCGGCTCGATCAACTCCCAGCGAGCATCGGACAGATCACTCGGGTACGGACGTCGCGTAGGCATGCTCCTGGCGTACCGCTCCGCTCCGAGTGCGCCCAGGCGCACGGCAACAGCGACGGAAGCACACCCCGAGGACTGGACATCCTGGGATGAGACAGGAACGGACCGCCTCCCGCCCCTGCCGTCACCCCACCCGGCCAACAGACCTCAACCACACCTGTAGCCCCACCAGCACCACAGTCCCGCACTTCAAGAAACGACGGATACACAGGCATCCAAGGCGAAAACGACCTCTCAGGCCGGACCAGGTGGAAGATCTCGCGCGCCACGTAGCGTTTGAGGCAGCGGACGATTTCACGTCGCGTCTTGCCTTCCGCTGCGCGCCATTCGCAGTAGTCCCGGGTGCGGGGGTCCAACCGGAGACGGGTATGCACGATGCGATGGAGCGCCGCGTTGGCCTGCCGGTCTCCCCCGCGGTTGAGCCGCCAGCATCGTTCCCGCCCTGATGAGTGCTCGATGGGGCTGACCCAGCGCAGCGCCGCGAATGACGCCTCGTTCTGGAGACGTTCCGGGTTGTCCCCGATCGTGATCACCAAGGCGCGTACGCAGGCGGCAGCCAGGTCGAGGGATGGCCGAGCCGTTCAGGGTGGGCGAAGCACAGCACTCTGTACCGTCGAGGACGCCCTTGACCGCGGATATGGCATCCGGGGAATCAAGCTGAAAGGGTGCCCCGGATGGCTGAGACACCCGTTTGCCAGGACTGTTGCCAGATCGTCAGGTCACCGAGGATGGAGCTGTCGAGCCCCACAGCAGTGAGCCCTACGGTGACCGTGCGTGCGACTCCTCCGGTCTGCCGACAGGCCGCGTGGCAGCGGGTGCAACGTCGGGCTGCGACGCAAGTGTCACGCCCAGTCGAGTCCAGGGCCCGGCCTGGATCCGCGCTGTCCAACGACCGCGCACCCCCGGTGTCACGCGGTGGCCGGCTCCGGCACTTCGAGGCATGCGGCGACCCGGCGGGCCATCGCGCCTATCGCTGGACGACCTCTTCTGTTTGCGATATCAGAGCACTCAGGTCAGCGGACTACCACTCCCAAAAAACGATTTGGCGGCTGTTGGTGGGAACAGGCCATGGTTAGCAGGTTATGTCGTTAATTCGTAACGGCGCTGGGCGGGGGGCAACGTGCGGGGCGGCCGGCTCATCTGGATGGTCAGCGAGGCGCACCGGGCGTCTTCGCGAAGGGACGGGGCCCACCAGGTGGGGGGATCCGCGGGAGGGAAGTCCATGACCAGGACGAAGAAGACCGGGGTAAAGACGCGGTGCGGCCGTGTGGCTGTGATCGGTGCGCTGGGTCTGGCCTCAGTGGCTCTGGCCACCGGGCCGGCGTTCGCCAAGGGCGGCGTGGACATCACGGCGCCGCGCACGGCGCATGTCGGCAAGACCATCACGGTCAAGGCGCACGGCGGCGATGACAGCGCCGGCTACCTGCATCAGCTGTGCCTGGAGGAGAAGGGCTTCGGCGAAGGGTGGCACCAGGAGAATTGCAGCGCCGCGGTCGAGGGCGACGCGCGGGTCACTGCACACGGCACGTCCGCACGCCGCGGCAACCTGGAATTCCGTGCGGTGCTGTACGGCCTGACCAGCCCGCATGACCAGAATCCCGTGCGCTTGCAAGCCTCTGACGTGGTGACGGTGCACGTCCGCTGAACCAGCGGCGCGGCCGTGGACAGCCGGCACGACCACTGCCCACGGCCGTGCACCGAATCGCTTCTCGGGAGAGCGCCCCGGCATCGTGCAGGGTGGTCACGAGGACGCGGCCGACCGCCTCCAGGGCGAAGAGCAGCGAGCCGTCCGGGTTCGCGCTCAGCCCGGCGAGCAGCCCGCGGTCGATGCCGCCGGTGATCCCGCCTCGAAGCCGATGCCGCAATCGGACAGCAAGGCTTACCGTCCGCCCCGGGCGCGCAGAGGATGACCGACAAGTGAAGGGAATGGACCTGACCGATCAGCGCCGGTGGCCGAAAGGCCACCAGCCCCGACGCGTGCGGCGGCGGGGCTGGGCAGTCGGCCGTGGCGGTACCGAGGGCCGCGGCGGCAGGGGCGGGTGTACCGGGTGCGGGCTCATTCGGGATGGCCGAACCGGGCGGGGACGCCAGCATCGTCGGATCGGGGGAGGCCGCAGCCGCCGGCGGTTCCGTTGTCGGCGGTGAAGCGATTGATGGCGGTACGGCGGACTCAGGCGGCCGGCTGGGTCGCGGCCTGGAGGAGAGACCGGCAGCCCGTCCGGGTACGGGCCTGCGTGTGGCTGCCGCCGCGCGGGCCTGGCGGAGTGCGCGCTGGGCGAGGGAGAGCGGCGGCGGGCAAGCGGGCTGCTGCTTCGGCCGGTGGCCTCGTCGTAGTCCAGTGAGCGAGCTGCCGGTGTTCTTCGGCGAACATCTGAAGCTCGGGCCTGCCCCTGGAGGGTGTCCAGATCTTCCAGGCGCCGACGGCCAGGACAAAGGTTCCGACCGCGAGCGGGCTGAGGAGGCTGGCGTGTTCGGACCGGATGCGTACGGTGGAACCGTGCCTGTCAGCGAGCCGGAGGACTGACCGGACATTGCTGTCCTGCTCGGCAGCGGCAACACGGCCGTAGACGGCTACCGGGTGCCTGGGCTTCGACCCGCTGGTCAGACGCGCGTACAGCCGGGCCTGATCGCCGGACGTGGGGCCGTGGCAGAACTCGCCCCAACCCGCCGCCTTGGTCTCTCCGGGGCGGCGCAACCCGGAGTACACAACCTCCTGCAACACGGCCACTGCGGCCGCCGGCGCCTTCAGCCTCGCGGTCCTCACCTACCGCTACCTGTGCGCGGACACTCCCCGCCACGGGCACGCCCGTCTGCAGACCGCACCTCTCGGGTGGTTTCGGCCGTCGGGCGAAGCGTTCGGGGTGGCGTTTGTTGTGCGACATCCCGCGAGTTCCCCTGAGCCCTGCTGAGTCCCCAGCCTCGTGGCCAGGGGGTTCTTCCTCCTTCGTGTGCTCTGCGGGCTTGTGACGTAACTTCGGGATTCTTGAAGCGTTCTCATCTCGTACGACCGATTCGCAGTCGGGTCGAAGGTGAGGAGGCTCGGGTTGGCGGCGCTGGCAGTCGTACGGGACCTGCGTGAGCACGGGGCGCCCGCGTCGGCGGAGGAGCTGGAGCGGTTCGAGACCGACGTGCTGTCCGGGTTCGTCCTGGCACGGGCCTCAGCAGGGCTGGCGGACGGCACCATCCGCGGGGACGTCGGTCATCTGGATCAGATCAGGACCTGGTTCGGCCGGCCCTTGTGGGACATGGAGCCCACCGACGCGGACGTGTACTTCGGGAAGGTGCTGCGACACTCGCCCAGCGGCACCCGGCTGGGCCGGTCGCAGGCGCTGAGCACGTACTTCATGTTCCTGGAGCTGCGGCACAAGGTCGAAATCCACCGGATGACTGGCCGCGTGGTCGAGTGCCCGATCGACGAGATGAACCGGCCGCGCGGGCCAAGGACGCTCAGCTGCGGATCCCGCCGAGTGAGCCGGAGATCGGGACATTGTTCACGGGCTGGGGTGGCGAGCTGGCGACCTGTCGGAAGTTCGCCCCGACCGCCCGGAACTACACCGCCTCGAAGCTGATGTCCCAGGTCGGCCTGCGGGTGAGCGAGGCATGTGGGCTCGACTTGGACGACATCAAGTGGGACCTGGGCCGCTTCGGCAAGCTCCACGTTCGCCACGGCAAGGGCGCCCGCGGCTCGGGGCCGCGCGAGCGGATGGTGCCGCTGATCAACGGTGCCGACCGGACGGTGCGTGGTTCATCGAGGACGTGTGGGGTCAGTTCGACGACGATCACACTCGCCCTGGTGCCCCGCTGTTTCCCTCCGAGCGCAAGAACACCGACGGCTCCGCCCGCCGGGTCGGCGACGACGCCCTGCGAAACGGCCTCGACAGTGCGGTCGAGGGTCATCTGCCGAGCTGGACAGACAAGTTGACACCGCACGTCCTGCGGCATTTCTGCGCGTCCCAACTCTACGGAAACGGGCTGGACTTGCTCGCAATCCAGGAGGTTCTCGGACATTCCTGGATCGCCACCACCATGCGGTATGTCCACGTGCAGCAGACCCGGGTCGAGGACGCCTGGGTCGCCGGGATGGAAAGGGCCGCGAAGCGGCTGGAAGGACTGGCCCGATGAGGTGGAACCTGCGGCTGACCGCCGCGAACAAGGGTATCTGGAAGGCGTCCGAGCTCCAACGGAGCCTGGCCGAGCACGGCCTGGTGATCTCGGCCGGGAAGATGTCCGGACTGTGGTCCGGCCAGCCGGTCTCCCTCAAGCTGGAGGACCTGGACGTCATCTGCGTCGTGCTCAGCTGCGAGATCGGCGACCTGCTGATCCCCGAACCGGACAAGGGGGTCCGCCGTCCCAGCGAGGAGACCGGCCAGCAGGCCGCCACCGCGTCCGGTCCGGCCCCGGCAGTGGTGCCGCGACGGCGGGACGGCCGGTCCCTGCCGCCGATGTGACGCAGTGAGTCCACGCAAGGGATACCGCAAGCCCGCGGCCAGCTGCGACGGCTGCCTGGCCTGGGGCATGTTCACCGGCAGGCTCTGCCCGGCGTGCTGGCAGTTCGCTCGCCAGCACGCCGTCGGCGAGTGCGGGGCCTGCCGCCGACGGCAGCCGCTGAAGTCCGGCTACTGCCGGCTGTGCTGGTGCCAGGCCCGTCGGAACATCTGCATAGCCACCAGCAAGCCGACCTCAGCCGGGCACCTGATGGCACCCTGGCTTCGTCAGGTCGGTGCCCTTCAGCTCTTCTTCGTAGGCATGCACCACCATCGCGGCGCCTCCACCACACCACGCCCCCGCGGCCAGGGCCGACGGGGACGCCCTCGCAAACCACCACCTCCCGCTGTCGTCCGGCCGGTCAGTCGCTGGTGGCAGCCGGTGCTGTTCGACGGCATCCCCCGCGACTACCACCGCTTTGACCATGGCGTGCACGCGAATCCCGGCAGCCCCTGGCTGGCTTGGGGCCGCTACCTCGCGCACGGCCTGGCCGAGGGCCGCGGCTGGGGCCGCCGCGTCCGTCTCGACGTGGACCGGGCCCTGGTCGTGCTGCTGTCCCAGCACACCGAGGGCGAGACCATCCGCTACTCGGAGATCATCGCGCCGCTGCGGGCCTTGGACAGCAGCATCGAGCGAACCGTCGAGGTCCTGGAGGCGATGAGCATCTTGGTCGACGACCGCAGGCCGTCCTACGAGGACTGGCTGGAGAAGAAGCTCGACGGCCTGGCTCCGGGATTCGTCGGGAGGCCGAGCGCTGGAACCGCACTTTGCGTGACGGCGGACCCCGCACCCGCCCCCGCGACCAGGCCACCGTCTGGGCCTACCTCAACGCCGTACGCCCCGCGCTGCTGGAATGGTCCGCGGGCTACGACCACCTGCGCGAGGTAATCCGCGACGACGTCCTCGCCCACGTCAAGACCCTCCACGGCCACGAGCGGCGCCAGGCCCTCGTCGCCCTGCGGTCGCTGTTCGGCTGGGCGAAGAGGAACGGCATCGTCTTCCGCAACCCGACCGCCCGCATCAAGGTCGGCGCGTTCGAGTACGCCGTCCTGCAGCCCCTGCTGCCCCAGCAGGTGAACCGCTCCGTCGAGGCCGTCAGCAGTCCGGCCGCCCGCCTCGCCCTTGTACTCGCGGCCGTCCACGCCGCCCGGGCCGGAGCCATCCGCGCTCTCCAGTTGGACGACCTGGACCTCGGCAACCGCCGGCTCACCATCGCCGGACGCACCCGCCCCATGGACGACCTCACCCACCAGATGCTGCTGTCCTGGCTGGACTACCGGCGCCGGCGCTGGCCGAACACCGCCAACCCCCACCTGCTCATCAACCAGATGACCGCGCTGGAGACCGGCCCGGTCAGCGGCTGGTGGATCAAGCACGAACTCCACGGCCAGGACGCCACCCTGGAACGGCTCCGCGTCGACCGCCAGCTCGAAGAAGCCCTCGTCCCCGGCCCCGACCCGCTCCACCTCGCCGAGGTCTTCGGCCTGGACGAGAAGACCGCGATCCGCTACGCGAACTCCGCTCGCGCTCTCCTGGAACGCCCCCTCGAAACCGACCCCGCGACTTCACCACGAACCCACAGGTCCCCCTAACATCAACGCCTGCGTTGAACTCCAGCAGCTGCCGCGGACTCAGCCCCGCGCCTCGCGGAACCGCTTCACCACCGCGCCCGCGCCCACCGCCAGGCCCCCCACCACCGCCACGGTGTAGAAGGAGTCCGGAGTCTGCCAGTCACCGTTGACGTCGGACAGGAAGGCCGGGTTGAACAGCTCCTGCTGATGCAGGACCCACGCCAGCGGCAGCGTGAAGGCTGCCTGGGCGCCGGCGCTCCAGACTGCCAGCGAACGCGTCCACACCCGCACCGCCCGGATCGCGTCGAGCGTCGTTAGGCCGACGAGCCCGGCCAAGATCGGCCAGATCCAGCCCGACCACAGGCCGGGGTTGAGCACGTCGAGGCGTGTGCCGCCATCGGTCTGGTACGGCTGCGCGGTGTGCTGCCAGACGATCAGGGCGATCAGCAGCGCGTGCCACGCCACCCCGGCGTAGGCCGCCGCGCCGCGCTCCTTCGGCACGCGGCGGTCGGGCAGGTCGTCGGGCGTCCAGGCCCCGCCGACCGTGCCGGCCCGCTTGCCGGACCGCTCGATCAGGGCGAACACCACGGTGAGCCAGGCGATCATCTGGGCGCCGAGGGAGAGCACCGCCCCCACGGCCCCGCCGATCACCTCGCCGGCCCCCTGGCCGTCCAGGACGTCGAGCACCGCGGTCACGGCGGTGACGACCGGCAGCACGGTAGACAGCAGGACCGTGAGGAGTCGTACGTACGTCGGGTAGAGCGCGGGCCCGATCAGTGCGAGCGGCCGGTCCGCGTACCGGGCGGCGAGCCGGATCGGGTCGCCCATCTCGGTGAGCACCTCGCGCTCGGCGGTCTCCGGTCCGGCCGGGCTACGGGCCTCGACGGTGTCGGCGATCGTGGCGCGCAGCTCGTCGGCCACGTCGCCGCGCTGGTCGGCCGGGATGCGCCGGACGACCTCCGCCACGTAACGGTCGGTCAGCGTGCCGGTGTCGGACGCATGCAACTTACTCAACGGTCCCCCTTGGTCAGTCGTGATATCGCGGCGCCGAGGTCCTGCCACTCGCGCAGCAGTCCGGTGCGGACCCGAGCGCCCTCGGGGCCGATCCGGTAGAACTTGCGCGGTCTGGACTCTTCGGTGTTCCACTCACTGATGAGCAACCCCTGTTTCTCCAGGCGGCGCAGCAGCGGATAGAGGGTGTTGCCGTCGACGGCGATCCCAGCGTCGCCGAGCGTTTCCAGGAGCGCGTAGCCGTACTGCGGCTCCTCCAGGAGCGCCAGGCAGGCCAGGACGACCGTGCCGCGGCGTAGCTCCTGGGCCTGACTGAGGATCAGTTCATCGGTGCCCACACAGGACACAATACTGTGTGCCACACACTAATGTCTCTCCGCAGAGTTGAGAGGTGCCGGAGATCGACCCCACGACTTCACCACGAACCCACCCCCTAACATCAGGGCATCGGACCCTCGGGTTCCCGCTGAGAACCCTTCAGTTTTCGCGAACCCGCGGGGATCAAGGGGTCCCAGTAGTTCTCGCGGAGAAAACAACGCTAAGCCGTGCGGCAGCCTCTGATCTGGGCTGATGCTCGGGGAAACGGCGTGGTGATCACGGGCGGGTCGGTAGCGTCGCCGTCATGTTGAGTGCCGACGAGCCGCCGCTGAACGACCTGAGTGACGAGCAGATCCAAAAGCTCCTGGGCGAGATCGCCCCGAAGGTAAAGGAGCTGATGGAGGGGGTCACCCTCGCGATCGACTACTACAAGGAAGGCGGCTATGACCGGGAGACGTGGAATCGGCTCTGCGACGGGCTCGCGCACGAGGCGATGAACCTGATGATGGCGCTGTCCGCTCCGGCGCACCCGTACCTGGCCCGGGACTGCGAGCGGGCCGTACGGGAGGCCGCGGGCATCACGCCGCGCGAGGGCGGGATGCGCGAGGCGCTCCAGCAGCAGGTCGCCAAGGGGCTGCTGATGTCCGTGCTCACCGTCGGCCGGCAGACCATGGTCGGGCCCGAGGAATGGCCGGACGGGCTCCCGGCCGCGGTGCTCGGCGCGGTACGCAGCTCGAAGCAGATCAACGCCGACCCGACCATGGCGAACCTGCGCGATTGAGCTCCGCCCTGAGCGCGGGCGCCGCAGAGTAGTGCAACCCCCGTCCTGCTGAGCCCAGTTCGGGGGTTTACGTCTGCCCGTACCGTCCGGCGGAGTACCGCTGGTGCTCGTCTGTGCTGACGCGAGTGGGGCGGGAGGGGCCGATGGCCACGCGGGTGTTCACGGATGAGGAGCTGGAGGGCTTGCGGTCCTTCCCGGCGATCGGGCGGGACGAGCTGATCCGCTACTTCACTCTCCCCCCGGCCGACGAGGCGTTCCTGCGGAAGTTCCGCCGGCCCCAGAACGTGCTCGGCGCCGCCGTGCAGTTGTCCACCCTGCCCTGGCTGGGCTTCGTCCCCGATGACGTGCCCGCCGCGCCGCCCGCGGCGGTCGGCCGCCTGGCCCGCCAGCTGGGGCTCACCGCCAGCGATCTGGCGGGCTACGGCGAGCGGGAGCAGACCCGTACCGACCACCTGAAAGAGATCGCCGAGTATCTGGGCTGGAAGCAGCCGAAGGCCATCGAGCACAAGGAATTGGACGAGTTCCTGCTGGCCCGCGCCATGGAGCACGACTCTCCGTCGCTGTTGTTCCGCCTGGGCTGCGAGTACCTGCGCTCGTCGAAGGTGATCCGGCCCGGTGTGGTGGTGCTGCTGGAGAAGGTCGCGAGTGCCCGTACGGCTGCCGAGCAGGAGACCCACGCCCGGGTGGCGCACCTGCTGACTGGCGAGCGTGCCCACGGCCTGGACAACCTGCTGGTCGTTGATCCGGTGCTGCGGTCCTCCCGGTTGCACTGGCTGGGGACCGGGCCGGTGCAGGCGTCGCCCACCAGTGTGGGCGGCGAGGTGGAGAAGCTGTTGTTCCTGCGCGGCTTGGACGCGCACGCCCTCGACCTGTCCGCGCTGCCCGCCGAGCGCCGCCGCCACCTCGCCCAGGTCGGCCGCCGCGCCTCACCGCGCAGGCCCTTGAGTGCAGGGAGGCGAATCGGCGCCACCCGATCCTGCTCACGCTGCTGGCCCAGTCCGCCGTCGACGTACTGGACTCGGCCGTGCAGCTCTTCGACCAGACCCTGTCGAGTTCGGAATCGAGGGCGCGGATCAAGCTGCGCGACGAACTCGCCGAGCGGGCCAAGCTGTCGGAGGACCGGCTCACCCGGCTGGACGAGATCTTGCCCGTGCTCGCCGATGCCGGTATCCCGGACGAGACGGTGGGGACGCTGCTGCGCGGCAAGATCGGCATGTCCCGGCTGATCGCCGCCAACGCCGGGGCCACCGCGCGGCTCCCGCGCGACCACGGCCACCTGCGGCTGCTGGAGGGCTCCTACACCTACATCCGCCAGTTCGCCCCGAAGGTGCTCAAGGCGGTGCGGTTCAAGGGCGGCACCGAGGCACAGCCGCTGATCGAGGCCCTGGAGATCCTGAGGGAGCTGAACGCCACCGGCGCCCGCACCGTCCCGGACAAGGCGCCCACGCTGTTCGTGCCGATTCGCCGGCAGGGCTACCTGGACGAGGCCGCGGCCAAGGGGGATGCGACCGCGTACCGGCACTACTGGGAGCTGTGCACGCTGCTCGCGCTGCGCGACGGCCTGCGCTCGGGGGATGTGTACGTGCCGGGCTCGCGCCGCTACGACAACCCTGAGACCTACCTGTTCAAGCCCGCCCGATGGGAGACGCACCGGGCCGAGTTCTGCCGCCTGGTCGGCAAGAGCCCCGACGCCTCTGAGGCGCTGCCGCTGGTGATGGACGAGCTGGACGAGGCCCTGGCCGACCTGGAGGACACCCTCAAGAGCGGGGACGGGCCGGTCCGCCTCAACGACGCGGGCGAGCTGGTGATCTCGCCGCTCACGGCGGAGGACATTCCGTCCGAGGCCGAGGAGCTGCACGGCGAGCTGGAGCGGATGCTGCCGAACGTGCCGATCGCCTCGCTGCTGGTGGAGATGGACCGGCACACCGGCTTTTTGGACTGCTTCACCCACGCCGGCGGCAAGCAGGCCCGCTCGCCGCAGCTGAAAAGGAATCTGATCGCCTGTCTGATCGGGCTGTCCACGAACATGGGGCTGCACGGGATGGCCTCCTCCTGCGGCATTCCGTACGACGTGCTGGCGTGGACGGCGGAGTGGTACATCCGCGAGGACACGCTGCGCGAGGCGAACATCTGCCTGGTCAACTACCACCAGCTGCCCATGACCGCGATGTTCGGCTCAGGCACCCTGTCGTCCTCGGACGGGCAGCGGTTCCCCACCCGCGGCAAGTCGATCACCGCCCGGCAGTTGAACAAGTACTTCGTCAACGAGGGGATCTCCACCTACACGCACGTCTCCGACCAGCACTCCACCTTCGGCACCAAGGTCATCGTCGCCACCCACCGCGAGGCCCACTACGTCCTGGACGAGATCCTCGGCAACGCCACCGACCTGCCGATCACCGAACACGCCACCGACACGCACGGGGTGACCCTGGTCAACTTCGGGCTCTTCGACCTGGTCGGCAAGCAGCTCTCGCCCCGCATCCGCGACCTGCGCAAAATCACCCTGTATCGGATGGGTGCCAAGGCCGACTACGAGGGGTGTGTCAATTTAACGGCTGATCTTGGTTGTTGAGTTGGTCAGTGGTCGGTGGGAGTCAGGCGGCCCTCGAAGGCGACCTGGAAAGCGTTCA